>CAZBWH010000022.1:0-22724 GCA_964495595.1 uncultured Burkholderiales bacterium
AGTTGTATTTACCGATCATGCTGATTCCTTAAATTTCCAAAGTTTTCGGCTGCTGTGCTGCGTGCGGATGCTGAGGACCCGCATACACTTTCAGCTTTTTCAGCATGGCGTAGCCCAGCGGGCCCTTCGGCAGCATGCCCTTGACGGCTTTTTCCAGCGTGCGGGCCGGGAAACGCTCCTGCATTTCGCGGAAGGTACGCTCGTAGATACCGCCGGGGTAACCGGAGTGACGGTAGTACTTCTTGTCTTCAAACTTGGCGCCGGTCACGCGCAGTTTGTCGGCATTGACGACGATGATGAAATCACCGGTGTCGACGTGCGGCGTGTAGATGGCTTTATGCTTGCCACGCAAACGGTGTGCGACTTCAGCAGCTACGCGGCCGAGCACTTTGTCAGCGGCATCGACTACATACCAATCGCGTTGTACTTCATGCGCCTTGGCGGAAAAAGTTTTCATGGATTTCTTTCAATACCAAATTTCGAGAAAGTTGCAGATTCTAAGCCACACGTCCGGCGCAGTCAAACCATTGACACGGAAAAAGCATAACCGCCCGGCTGCAGGACAGTCGGGAGCGCTGAATCCGTATCGGCAAACCGGCACTGAAAATGTTGCAGTGCAACCAGCCGAGGTTACTTACGATCAACCCCTCCGCCAACCACCTAAAAAAAAGCGCAATCGCTTGGATTGCGCTGAATTCCACCAAAGAAGGAGGATGGAGGAGACAACACCAAAACACACACATTGCGTGCAATGCTTCAGTGCGGGGCCCATTATACTCAATCTGGATATATTGGCAAGCGAATTTTGTGCGGTGCGACATAAAACAGGGGAGCAGCGAGGGATGCAGCCGGCTCTTTGGTGAGGGGCGGTGCTCGGCTACAATCGCTGTTCCATTCAATTTGGCAAAAGACAGGCAAGCGATGAAAGCACGAATCAAATGGGTCGAAGCGGTGAGTTTTGTCGGTGAAACCGGTTCCGGGCATGCGGTATTGATGGATGGTCCGCCGGAAGGCGGCGGGCGCAACCTCGGGCCGCGGCCGATGGAGCTGGTGTTGCTGGGTACCGGTGGCTGCACGACCTACGACGTGATCCACATCCTGAAAAAGGGCCGCCAGGATGTGCGCGATTGCGTGGTCGAGATTGATGCCGAGCGGGCCGACAGCGATCCGAAGGTGTTCACCCGCATTCATTTCCATTTTGTGGTGACTGGCTGCAACCTGAAGCCCGACAGCGTGAAGCGGGCAATTGATCTGTCGGCCGACAAGTACTGCTCGGCATCGATCATGCTGGCCAAGACGGCCAGCATTACCCACGATTTCGAAATCGTTGAAGCCGGCTGAGCCGGCCCCGGTCAGGCGCGCAGTTGCGGCAGCAGCGCCAGGATGGGCTGCAGCAGTGCGGCACCCAGCCGGCTGCTGCGTGCGCCATTCCAGCCATGGAGCGGATCGGGCAGGTTGTCGTTGTCCTTGAACGGCATTTCCAGGGTGAATGCGAGGCAATCGAACTGGTTGCCGACGTAGTTGGTGGCCATGCTCAGGTTGGCGCTGCCGGGTGCGTCCTGCGGGTAACCGTGCCCTGTCTGGAAATCGGGGCTGGCGGCGAGCAGTTGGGTCTTGAAGGCCTGCTGCAGCGCGGCGATTCGGGGATTGAAGCCTGGCACGCCTTCGGTACCGGCGACAAACACATACGGGATCGACTCGTCGCCGTGGATGTCGAGAAACAGGTCGACGCCGGTCTGCTGCATCGCCTCCCTCACCCACCAGACTTCCGGGCTGCGTGGCAATGAGGGTGTCAGCCATTCACGGTTGAGGTTGGCGCCGGCGGCGTTGGTGCGCAGATTGCCGCGCACGCTGCCATCCGGATTCATGTTCGGTACCAGATAAAAGCGGGCTTCGGCCAGTAGCCGGCGCCCAACCGGATCGGCCGGATCGAGCAAGCGCTGCATCAGCCCTTCAACCAGCCACTCGGCCATGGTTTCGCCGGGATGCTGGCGGGCAGTGATCCAGATGCGTGGTGCGGCGGGGCCGGCGTTGCCGATCTGCAGCAGGTCTAGATCGCGGCCATCGACGGTCTGGCCAAGCCGCTCGCTGCGCACGGCGGGGTGGCAGGCGGTGCGGGCCAGCAGATCGAGGTGGCGCTCGTGCGAGTACGGCTCGAAATAGGCGTAATACACCACGTTGGCTTGCGGCTGGTGGCGGATGCGCAGCTGCTGGCCGTCGTAATCGGTGTCGACCCGGAACCAGTGCTGGCGGTCGTACGAGGCAACGGCGCGGTAGCCCGGCCAGCCGCGCTCGTAGGCTGCTGCGGCGGCGTTCAGCAACCGGAGGGTCAACGGCTGGCCGGCGGCGCCACTGACGCGAAAGTAAAACCACTGCAGGAAATCGGCGGCGTTGTCCTGCCGAATGGCAAGCTGCAGGTCGTCCGGGCGGCTCTGGTCAACGATCTCGATGGCGCCGGCATCGAAACAGCTACTGATCTGGATAGGCATCACTCACACTCCGCAGGCAGGCAAAGGCGAGGATTGTATGCTTTTGCCAGGCGGGCACCAATCGGCCGGGAACGGCATTTTGCGGCGCGCCGGCGAGGTCTTTATAATCATCGGTTTTTCCCGAATGGCCGTTGCCGTGAATCCGAATCTCGACCTGTTGCAGCCCTACCCGTTCCAGAAGCTGCGTGAACTGCTTTCGGGCATCACGCCCAGCCCGGCGTTGCGCCACGTCAATCTGTCGATTGGCGAACCGAAACATGCCACTCCGCGCCTGGTGATCGACGCGCTGAACGCCAACATGGCCGGCCTCGCCGCCTACCCGACTACGCAGGGGTCGGATGCGCTGAGGCAAAGCATCAGCCAGTGGCTGGCCGAGCGTTACGCCATTCCGGCGCCGGATGCGGCAAAGCAGATCGTGCCGGTGAATGGCAGCCGCGAGGCGCTGTTTGCTTTTGCCCAAGCCGTGATCGATTCCAGTAAACCGAATCCGGTAGTGATTTCGCCCAACCCGTTCTACCAGATTTATGAAGGCGCAGCGCTGCTGGCCGGGGCCGAGCCGTATTTCGTCAACACCACGGCGGCCAACGGTTTCCAGCCGGACTGGAATGGCGTGCCGGAAGACATCTGGCAACGCACGCAACTGGTGTACGTCTGCAGCCCCGGCAACCCGACTGGCGCGGTCATGCCGCTGGCCGGCTGGCAACGGATGTTCGAGCTGGCGGATCGTTACGGCTTTGTGATCGCGTCGGACGAGTGTTATTCGGAGATTTATTTCGACCAGCCGCCGCTGGGTGCGCTGCAGGCCGCACAGCAACTGGGCCGTAGCGATTATCGCAATCTGGTGGTATTCAGCAGCCTGTCGAAACGCTCCAACGTGCCCGGCATGCGCTCCGGCTTTGTCGCCGGTGACGCGAAGATTCTGGAGAAATTCCTGTTGTATCGCACCTACCACGGCTGCGCGATGAACCCGATGGTACAGGCCGCCAGCGTGGCCGCGTGGAACGACGAGGCGCATGTCGAGGACAACCGCCAGCAATACCGTGCCAAGTTCGCTGCCGTTACCCCGATGCTGAAACAGGTGCTGGAGGTCGATCTGCCGGATGCGGCGTTTTACCTGTGGGCCAGGGCGCCGATCAGCGATACCGAATTCGCCCGCGAGCTGTATCGCCAGCAGCATGTCACCGTGTTGCCGGGGTCGTTCCTGGCGCGTGACGCACACGGCGTCAATCCGGGGCAGCACTACGTGCGCATCGCACTGGTGGCGCCGCTGGAAGAATGCGTCGAGGCGGCCGGGCGTATCGTTGCCTTCTGCCAGCAACTATAAACACACAATAGCCAGACCGGCTAACAGCCTGTCGGCGTTTCCACGGAAGGACAGGACATGGTACAAGTTCACATCACCCCTAACCCAGGAAATCGTATGCATCCGATTCAACCTCTGATTGAAGAAGCTTTCGAAAAACGCGCCGAGATCACCCCGGCCACCATCAGCCCGGAGCTGAAGGCCGCGATTGATCAAGTCATCACCGAGCTGGATCAGGGCCGTCTGCGCGTGGCAGAAAAAATCAACGGCGAATGGGTCACTCACCAGTGGGTGAAAAAAGCCGTGCTGCTGTCGTTCCGCGCCAACGACAACAAGCCGATGGCTGGCGGCTGCACCCAGTATTACGACAAGGTGCCGAGCAAGTTCGCTGACCTGAGCGAAGACGATTTCAAGGCCGGCGGCTACCGCGTGGTGCCCAATGCCATCGCCCGCCGCGGCAGCTTCATTGCCAAAAACGTGGTGCTGATGCCGTCTTACGTCAACATCGGCGCTTTTGTCGATGAAGGCACCATGGTCGATACCTGGGCCACCGTTGGCTCGTGCGCGCAGATCGGCAAGAACGTGCACCTGTCAGGCGGCGTCGGCATCGGTGGCGTACTGGAGCCGCTGCAGGCCAACCCGACCATCATCGAAGACAACTGCTTCATCGGCGCACGTTCGGAGGTGGTGGAAGGCGTGATTGTCGAAGAAGGCTCGGTGATCTCGATGGGCGTTTACATCGGCCAGTCGACCAGGATTTACGACCGCGAAACCGGCGAAGTGACTTACGGCCGCATCCCGGCCGGCTCGGTGGTGGTATCGGGCAACCTGCCGTCGGCGGATGGCAAATACAGTCTGTATTGCGCGGTAATCGTGAAGAAGGTGGACGCCAAAACCCGTGGCAAAGTCGGCATCAATGAATTGTTGCGCGGGATCTGACGGCTAACTGCCCGCAGCGACCAACCCGCCCAAGAGGCGGGTTTTTTTCAAACAATAGCCGTCAGGGCCTAGGCTCCGTTGACATAGGTTTCCCAGTCGCGCCGGACCGAGTTTTGCGGCCAGCCAAGGTGCGGTGAGCGCCGAATAGCGGGCTATTTCAGCGAGCCGCAACGCCGGATGGCCGCAAAAATCGGCTGACCCTACGGGTTTCCCCGCTTTGGGAAAGCTATGTCAACGGAGCCTAAGATTAAAGACACTCCAGACCGGACATGCCTGCAGCCCGCTCTGGTATTGCCCCGCAGGCCGGCCTGCAAGGCAATGTGGATGCGGCTCGCAGGGCAATGCCTGGTATCGGGGCGAGGTCCTGACAGTTTGATAAACAGTGATTCAACGCAGGAGATCGCCTGAATGAAACGCCGATTGCCAGATCTGACAGCCATCAGCCGCAGCATGGCCAGCCTGATGGCACTGATTGCCAGCAGCCTGCTGTTGTTCACGCCATCGCAGGCCATGGAGATCGTGCTGCATGTGCCGATCATGGCCGACTCCCCCAACCAACACCCCTTCTTTCACGAATTGCTGACCACCGCCCTGCAGGAAGCCGGGCACAGCATCAGGCTGGTACCACGCAAATTGCCGCAGAGCCGGGTCGTCAAGTATCTGGATGCCGGCGAGATTTCCCTGTTCTGGCTGCTGGAATCGGCGCAACGCAATCAGGCGTACCTTCCGATCGAGGTCGGCCTGACCAACGGCTTGATTGGCAAGCGCGTACTACTGATCCGGAAAGGAGACCAATACCGGTTCGACCAGGTCAAAACCCTGGAAGACCTGCGCGCACTGCGCCTGGTCGGTGGCATGGGAGAAGGATGGTTTGACGTGCAGGTCTGGCAGGCCAATGGGCTGATCTACCGCGAGCAGTCCGGCAACTGGGAATCCATTTTCAGGAAACTGGCGCTGGGCCGCGATTTTGATTACTTTGCCCGCGGCGCCAATGAAATACTGGCCGAAGCCGGCAGCTGGCCCGACCTGGACATCGAACAGCGCCTGTTGCTGGTCTACGACCGCGATTTCCGTTTTTATCTCAGCCCGGCAGGACCTCACGCCGGCGCGCCATACCGCGAAGCAATCAGCGCGGCACTCAATCAGGCGCAGCACTCTGGCCTGATTGATCGCCTGGTCAAAAAATACTGGGCGCCGTCATTCAAAGCCCTGAACCTGGACAAGCGAATCAGAATCCGGCTGGCAGCGCCGAAGGGCTAGCCGCCCGTCGGGCTTGAGCTCGCCAAGATCGCTCAAGTCAGACAGGCGGCTGGCAGCTCCCTCAGAAATTCACCTGAGCCCGCAGGCCGATGGTCTTGATCGCCGATTCTGCGCGGTTGGCGCCGGGGCGGCGCAGGATCTGGAAGTCGGGCGAGAGCTCGAACTGACCGTGGACGCGGTAGCGGTAATAAAGCTCGGCCACCTGTTCGGCGCCCTGGGCCGGGTAGCCGAAATCCGGGTTGCCGTCGCCATCGGCGTCGAGGGTGGCGGAATCGGCGCGGAAATCGGCGCTACTACGCTGACGGCCGAGGGCGATGCCGAATGCGTCGGCGGAACGGCCCCAGTAGGTGCCACCGATTTCGACACCGCCGGTCAGGGTCTGGTCAAACGGCACCCGGCCACGGGTGTGCTGGCCGACACGGGCAAACAGGGTCAGCGCATCGCCCAGCCGCTGATCGGCACTGGCGCCCCAGCCTGCGTGGCGGGCCTTGGTCTGGTCAAAATCGCTGCTCTGGCCGTTGCGCCAGAAGTAAACGCGGAAGTTGCCATCCAGCCCGTCGATCAGTTTTTGCCCTGTTTCCGCCTGGACGATCACCAGCGGCGAGCTCAGCGAGCGGCTGAACTGGGCGCCGCTGGCGGTGGCGAATACGCCGGCCGACAGGCCGAAGGTCATCGGTTTGCTGGCTTCGTTGCGGTATTGCACGATCACACCGGGAGCGTAGCCGTAGGCATCCGTGCCGGTGTCGCCGCCGGCATCGAGCAGGGCATTGTGGACGAAAATGCTGTTGAGGAACTGGCGGGTTTCGTCGTTGGCGGCGGCGTTCTGGTCGAAAAACAGGTAGGGGTCGATCTTGCCGAAGGTAACATCCAGCGCCTGATTGGCCTGCTGCTGGCTGCTGTTGCGCAATAGTGGAAAGCTCATCTGGTACCAGAGCTGGGCCAGCAGCACACCGCTGTCATCCGGCTGCGAGGTGCCGCCCAACTGGAATGCCGCAGCATTGCCGGGGCTGAACCGGTTGACCGATGCCCCCAGCCCGGCCCCCTGCCCCAGCCGCACCTGCGCCACCAGCCGGCCTTCAGCCTCGCCCAGCGATCCGCCGGGCAGCTCGACATTGACGTCGCCCCGGTAATTCAGCTCGCTGCCACCGTTGCCATCCGGCTGAACACCACGATTGGCGCGCTGCACCAGTGTGGTAAAGCTGACGCCGGCGCGGATGCCCTCCAGCGCTTCGAGCATGCCGACCGATGCTTGCATGTTCAGCGTCTGGGCCTCGGTGGCCTTCAGCCGGGTGGCCAGTTGCGGGTCTTTCTCGCTCAAATTGTCCCGGTCGAGTGCGTCTTCCAGCGCCTGATTCTGCTTTTCCAGCCGCTCGATGCGGTCGGCCAACTGGCGCAACAGCTGGCTCTGATCCGGCTGGGCCGGCTCGGCGGCATGCAGTGGCAGGGTGGCCAGCCCGGCCAGCACCGTCAGGCCGAGCCCTTGCCATCTGGCCAGGCTGCGTGTTGCGTGGCGGCTCATCAATAGCCTCCCTTTTTGCCAATGCCGGCAAATACGAAATCGTATTCAGCGGTGAACGGCTTGAACCACGGACGCACGCCGGTCAGGCTGTCGGTGTGGCGGCCGAAGTGGCCGCCGTGGGTGTTCATCGACGGCGGCAAGATGGTGAGCTTGAGCTTGTATTTGCCCGGCCCGGCCAGTTTGACGTTGTCGCCGTAATGTGGGCCGTCGCTGGCGACCATCGGCATCATGTCGCCCTGGATCGTTTCACCGCTGCCGGCCTTGCTCAGCTCGAATTTCACCAGCAGCCCCGGCACCCACGAACCATCGGGAAAACCGTTCGGGTTGTTGGCCAGCGCGTGGATGTCGGCTTCGAGGTGGATATCGGATTCTTCCGGCTTTTTCATCATCCCGTCCGGCTCCATCAGCACCGGCTGCAGGTAGACGGCGGCGATTTCCATGCCGGCTTTCTGCTGCGGTACGCCGATCGGGTATTCCTTGGCCTGTGCGCTGCCTGCAGCGATCAGCAGGGTGGCGCCAGCCAGCGCTCCGCTCAGTTTGGTAATCAGACTTGCCATTCGATTCTCCCTCGATTGAGTTGCACTGCGCCCGACCGCCCGGCCGGGCCAAACAAGCTCAGCATCTTAATCGCAAATGATATTGATTATCAACTACCAGATTAAACTGGCGACACCGGCAAGTTACTTTGGTCTGGTTGCTCTTGATAGCTATTCTCGTTTGCATTCAGGGGGTATGATAGCGGCCTCATCATCAGGAACTGCGATTGCGCCATGCTGCGAACCTACCTGCTCCCCCTGCTGCCTGCCTTGCTGGTGGCCACGGCGGAGGCCGAGCCGATGCCCACCTTTCAGATCGTGGCCCGCGACGGGCGCTTGCAGCCTGACCAGCTGGAGGTGCCGGCCGGCCAGCGGATCAAGCTGTTGCTGAGCAACCAGGGCCGGGCGCCGATCGAATTTGAAAACCTGCGGATGCACGTGGAAAAAGTGCTTGGCCCCGGCGGCCAGTCGTTTGTGGTGCTCAATCCGCTCAAGCCAGGCACTTACCGGTTTGTGGACGAATTTCACCCGCAAACCGGCAAGCTCGATCTGGTGGTGCGCTGATGGGCAACGCACTGTTCATCATCTGGCGCGAGTCGGCCGAAGCCTTGCTGGTGATCGGCCTGCTGCATGCCTGGCTGCAGCGCCAGCCCGACCGCGCCACCGGAATGCGCTTTCTGTGGGGCGGCGTGGCGGTGGGCGTGGGGCTGGCGGTGCTGCTGGCGCTGGGTATGCTGGGGCTGATGCAGGTGCTGGCCGGCGAGGCGCTGGATTATTTCCAGTTCGGCATGATGCTGGCTGCGGCGGCGCTGATTACCCAGATGGTGTTCTGGATGCGCCGACACGGCCGCTCGCTGCAAAGCGAGCTGCACCGGGGGCTGGAGCGGGCCGTCGGCCGGGGCAACTGGTGGGGAGTGTTGCTGGTGGTGGCGCTGGCCGTCGGGCGCGAGAGTGCGGAAACCGTGGTGTTCCTGTACGGCTTCGGCTTTGAAAGCCACAGCGCGGCCGAATGGCTGGCGGTGGTGCTGCTGGGCGTGCTGCTGGCGGCGGCCACTTTCTGGCTGCTGCAACGTGGCAGCCGGCTGCTGTCGTGGCGGCTGTTTTTCCGCCTGAGCGAAATCCTGTTGCTGCTGCTCGCCAGCGCGCTGCTGGTCGGGGCACTGGAAAAAGCGATTCTGTTTGGCTGGTTGCCGACGCTGATGGACGAGGTCTGGGACAGCTCGGCCTGGCTCGACGATGGCACCACGCTGGGCAATTTCGTGGCCGCGTTTACTGGCTACCGCGCTCACCCGGCGCTGACGCCGCTGCTGGCCTGGCTGGGATTCTGGGCCGCGGTGGGCTGGGCCCGGCGCAGCACACCGGCCTGAATGCCGCGCCCACATTGGTCTGCAGGCCGGCCTGCAAGCCAATACGGACGCGGCCTGCAGCCTGCCACTCTTTAAAGTTTGCCAAGGTTTGCCAATGCTTGAGACTCACCCTGCCCCCACCCGCCTGGCCGGCTTCGGCCTGTGGCTGCGCGACCACCAGACCGCCATTCGCCGCCTGCAGTGGCTGGTGGTCGGGTTTTACCTGCTGCTGATCCTGCTGCCGGCCTGGCTGCCGCTGCCCGGCGACGAGGCGCGCATTCTCACCCACCTGACCGTATTCGCCCAGTTTCTGTTCTGGGGCATCTGGTGGCCGTTCGTACTGCTGTCGACGATCCTGCTCGGGCGCACCTGGTGCGGGGTATTCTGCCCCGAAGGCGCACTCAGCGAATGGGCCAGCCGGCATGGCCGGGGGGCGCCGGTGCCGCGCTGGGTGAAATGGCGCGGCTGGCCGTTTACCGCCTTTTGCCTGACCACGCTCTACGGCCAGCTGGTCAGCGTCTACCAGTATCCGAAAGCCGCGCTGCTGGTGCTCGGCGGCTCGACGGTGGCCGCAATGCTCATCGGCCTGCTGTACGGCCGGGGCAAGCGGGTGTGGTGCCGCCACCTGTGCCCGGTGAACGGTGTGTTCGGCCTGCTGGCGCGGCTGGCGCCGATTGGAATGCAGGTTGACCGCGACCGCTGGCGCCACACCGGCGGCCAGCGGGTGATTCCGGTCAACTGCGCGCCGCTGGTCGATATCCGCCGGATGCAGGGCAATGCCGAATGCCACCAGTGCGGCCGCTGTGCCGGGCACCGCAATGCCGTGCAACTGACAGCGCGCTCGCCCAATGCCGAAATCGCCGGCCTGAGCGCCAGCGACGCCAGTGGCTGGGATCTGCTGCTGCTGGTGTACGGCCTGCTCGGTGTGGCGATTGGCGGCTTTCAATGGACTGCCAGCCCGTGGTTCATTGCTGCCAAGCAGGCTGCGGCCGAATGGCTGGTGGAACACGAAACGTTCTGGCCGCTGGCCGACAACGCCCCGTGGTGGCTGCTCACCCACTACCCCAGCCACCACGACGTGTTCACCTGGCTGGATGGTGCGCTGATCGTCGGCTACATGCTCACCGTTGCCCTGCTGCTGGGCAGCTGGGTACTGCTGTGGCTGGCGGTAGCAGCGACAACCCAGCCGGGGCGCTGGTGGCGCAATACCGCCCGGCTGGGCTACGCACTCACCCCGCTGGCGGGCGGCGGCGTGTTTCTCGGGCTGTCGGCGCTGACGGTCAGCCTGCTGCGGGTCGAGGGCATTCAGCCCGGCTGGCTGCCGCAGGCGCGGGGGGCGCTGCTGGCCGGCATGGTCGGCTGGAGCCTGTGGCTGGCGTGGCGCCAGCTGGCACCGGCCGGCCGGGTGCGGGCGGCCACGGCGCTGCTGTTGATGCTGCCGGGGCTAGCGGCGGTGGTGTGGCAGTGGGCGTTGCTGTTTTTCTACTGGTAAGCAGGGCGGCTCATTTTTCCTTCAGCACCTTGTCCAGACAAGGGAAGGTCTGGCTGGGCCGGTACCACATCTGGCGCGCCGCCGGCGGAATGCCGTCGGGGAACAGCGGGTTTTCGATGCAGAAAATCTGCCGCTCGGCAATGTTGGCGCGGGTCAGATCCTGCTGGTGAAAGCGGCGGAACAGCGCATCGAACGAGCCATCCTGCTGCGCCCGCTGCAGCCCTTTTTCCAGCCGCTGCGCCAGCGCCTTATCTTTGCGGTTGAGGTAAAAATACTTTGGCCACGGGTAGTAGAGCATCAGCCGTGGCTCGACCACCAGATCGGGGTAACGCGACTGGAACTGCGCCACCTCGCGCCAAGCCTCGTTGATGCCGCGCGACAGGTAATCCACCCGCCCGGCGGCCAGCAGCGCGAACAGGCCCTCGTAGGTCTGGCTGAGGGCGACATTGAATCCATTGCCGCGCAGCAGCGGCACATCGTTCCAGCCCACCCCCTGCCCGACCCGCATTTCCTTCAACTGCTGCACCGAGCCCACCTGGGCAAAGCGGGGCAAATCCTGCTTGCGGATGATGAACACCCGGTAGCCCAGCACGCCCTTGCGCACCGGCACCGGCACCGCGAGAAATTCACGCTCGGTGTCGGCAGTCACCGACAGCCACCCCACCGACACCCCCATGCCGCGCCGCAGCGATTCGCGGTAGCGGTTTTCGTTCATGACCACCGACGGCTGCAGCACGTAGGGGCCGTAGCTGGCGACGGTTTTGTCCAGCGCCAGCCGCAGCAGCTCGATCACATCTTCGTCGCGGGTGTCGCCTACCGCTTCCGGCGCGGGGTAGATCACCGTCAGCGGTGCGGCGGCCAGCCAGGCGGGCAGCAGTGCCAGCGCGGTCAGCAAGCGGAATGTGCGGGGCATGTCAAAGTCTCCTTGTCATGAAGGCCGGTGTGGCCGGCCGCGCCGGATCACAGCCGCCATTGCAGTGTGGCCACCCAGTTGCGGCGTGGCAGGGGCAGATCGTCGGGGATGTTGCCCGGCGCCACGCTCGGCTCTTTCTGCTGGCGGTCGAACAGGTTGCGCACCCCCAGCCCGAGCTGCCAGGTCGAACGCTCGGCACCCCGGCTCAGATACAGGTCAACGGTGCGGTAGTCGCTGAGCAGCGGCCGGGCATCACCAGGTTCACGCTTGCGGTCGCCCACCCAGTTGAACTGGCCGTTAAGCTGCCAGTCGCCCCACAGATACCAGTCGCTGCGCAAGTAGAGCGTCTGGTGGGGCGCCAGGCCGGCATCCTGATCGGTGCTGCGGTCGATGGCGCGCTGCCAGGCGTAGTGGCCAGACAGCCGCAGAGTGTGGCTGGCATCCCAGCGCCCTTCCAGCTCAAAGCCACGACCGCGCTGCTGGCCGGTATTCTGCGCGGTGGCGCCGGTGGTCGGGTTGGGGTTGGCGGCAAAGCGCAGGATGTCGTTCATCTGGTACTGAAACAGGTTCAGCCCCACCTGGCTCTTGCCGCTGGGTTGCCACACCAGCGCGGTTTCCCAGGTGTCGATGGTTTCCGGCTTGAGATCCGGGTTGCCCTGGGCGCTTGAGTTATTGATGGCATACATCTCGACAAACGACGGAGCCCGGAAAGCGCGGCCGTACATGGCCTTGACGGTCAGGTTGTACGCCGCCGCCCACACCAGCGCGGCGCGTGGATTGGTGGCACCGCCAAAATCGGAATAGCGGTCATGGCGCAGGCCGAGGGTCAGCGTCCAGTCGGGCTGCACGATCCATTCGTCCTGGGCGTAGACAAAGCGGTTGATCCGGCTGGCGGCCTGCAGGAACGGCCGGGTTTGGGAAAAATCGGTCAGCCCCGCCAGCGGCACCGGCAGGTAGCCCACCCCGGCGACGTATTGCATGTCGAAATTTTTCAGCTCTTCAATGGCGCGAATGCCGGTTTTTTCTGCCCCCGCCCCCAGCCGCAGCCGATGCCCGCCCAGGCCGCTGGAGGTTGCCGAAGCGCTCAAGCGGCGGGTGTATTCCTGCCGGTCGGGCATGCCGATCATCCCCTCCGGGTAGGCAATGCCGTCGGGCAATTGCGGATGCACGCCGGGTGGAAACAGCCGGGTGCCGGCGGGAAACACCACCACCCGGGTGCGGCCGGTGCGCTCCAGGTAGCTGGCCTGGGCGTCGATCTCCCAGTTGTTCACCAGCTCGGTGCTGTGGTAGGCCAGGCTGGACAGCGAACGGGTGGCGCTGTAGCGGCCTTCGGTGTCGAGCGCGTCGGCCACCCCCTGCCCCAGTTGGGCGTGGTAGCGGCGGGCGTAGTCGCTGCGCAGCCGCCAAGTGTTCCAGTGCAGTTCCAGCCCGGCGTTGATGCTGTCACGCGCCAGTTGCAGCGCGCCCGGCGCATGCGAGACGTGGGTGCCGAAAACGCCGTCGATGGCGCTGGCGGCATCGGCCGTAACCGTTTCGTCCGGGCCGTCGGTCCGGCCCACCTGCAGATGCGCTGCCAGCGCCAGCGGCCCCAGCTTGCCACCGTGCTGCAACCAGCCTTCCCGGCTGCGATACGATCCCAGCCGCGAGCCGACGACCGTGCCGTCGATTTCGGCGCCGGACAGCGTCACCACATTGATCACGCCCGCAAATGCATCGGCACCGTACAGCGCCGAGCCGGGGCCACGGATCACTTCAATGCGCGCAATCCGCTCGGCCGGAATCGTCGCCCAGCCGTCACCGCGATTGCCCAGATACGCGCTGGTGAGCGGTACGCCGTTGAGCAGCATCAGCACTTGCGGGTTGTATTTGGTCTGGATGCCACGCACGGAATACACCGGGTCGTACACATATCCCACCGAGACATGCATCCCCGGCACCCCGCGCAGGGCCTCGTCAACATTGCGCGCCCCGCTGGCGCGAATCTCGGCTGCGGTAATCACGCTGGCCACCGCTGGCGCCCGGCTGACCGGCTGGCGGTTGCCGGTGACCAGGCTGATGGTTTCGCGGTCGCCGTACAGCGCCAGCAGATCGGCTTCGTCTTCATTCAGCGCCCAGGCCGATCCGCCGGCAAGCAGCAGCGCGGCAGGCAGGCAGGCAGGCAGGCAAGTGCGCAGACTGCGGGCAATCTGGGTCAGTGACAACATGGCAGAATCCCTCCGGTGGATGCAATAAAACTGACAAGTGGATTTCAGTATTGGCGAAACTGGCCGCCAGCGCCAAACCGCAAGCCCGCACCGGCCTGCAAGGCCCGCCCCCATTGGCGTCTGGCCGGGCTGTAAGCCAATAGGGGCGAGGCCTGCAGCCCGATGGCCTTTTTTCGCTCAGCAAGGCTGCAAGCAGCCGCCAGCCTGCCTACAATAAACGCAACCCCGCCTCCCGGCGGCCCCGATCTGCCCCCACGACCCCGACAGGACGCCTGCCCATGCTGATCCGCCAATGCCTGCTTGATTCCCCCGATTTCAACCCCGAAGTGCTGGCGCCGCTGGCCGAAATTTCCCCGCACTTGTTACTGGTGTTCGGTGCGGTGGAGTTTTTCCGCCAGTCCGACAGTCTGGCGCGGCTGAGCGCGGCGCTGCCCGGCACCGCGCTGGCTGGCTGCTCGACCGCCGGCGAAATCCACGCTGACTGCGTGTACGAATCCACCGCTTCGCTCACCGCACTGCGCTTTGACCACGCCGATTTCGGCATTGCCACGACCCTGCTGGCCGACATGGCCGATTCCCGCGCCGCCGGTGTGCGGCTGGCCGAGCAGCTCAAGGGCAAGCAGATCCACAATGTACTGGTGTTCGGCCAGGGCGTGGCAATCAACGGCAGCGCACTGATCGAGGGCTTTCGCGATGTGTTCGCCAGCGGGGTGACGCTCAGCGGCGGGCTGGCCGGCGACGGCGGCGCATTCAGCCAGACCTTTGTCGTTTCGCCTGACGGGGTGAGCGACCGCAGCATCGTGGCCATCGGCTTTTACGGCGAACACCTGCAACTGCACCACGGCAGCTTCGGCGGCTGGCAGCCGTTCGGCCCGGCGCGCAAGGTCACCCGCTGCGCCGGCAATGTGCTGTACGAGCTGGACGGCGAGCCGGCACTGCAGGTCTACAAGAGCTACCTGGGCGAATACGCCCGCGATCTGCCCGCCTCCGGGCTGCTGTTTCCGTTTGAAATGCTGGGCGACGACCACAACGCGGTCGGCCTGGTGCGCACCATCCTGGCAGTGGATGAGGCCAGCGGCAGCCTGACCCTGGCCGGCGATGTAATGGAAAACGGCTACCTGAAGCTGATGCACGCCAGCACCGATGCACTGGTCGACGGCGCCGAATCAGCCGCCAACGCCGCTCACCACATGCTCGACGGCCCGGCCGACGGCCTGACGCTGCTGATCAGTTGCGTTGGCCGCAAATTGGTAATGGGCGGCCGGGTGGATGAAGAGGTCGAAGCGGTGGCCGAGGTGTTCGGCAGCGGCAGCCACCTCACCGGGTTTTATTCCTACGGCGAAATCAGCCCGTTCAACGACCAGACCGATTGCCGCCTGCACAACCAGACCATGACCATTACCTATCTGACCGAGGCATGACGCTGCACAAACTACTCGCCCGCCAGCTCAAGCGCTCGCTCGGCGTCAACGATCCAACACAATTGGACGCCGCGCTGGCCGGGCTGGATCAGGTCACGTTCAACGGCAAGCCGCTGGGCGCGGGGCTGGCTGCGCTGCTGCAATCAGTCGATGAGGCGTTCCAGCAGAACGACCGCGACCTGAGCCTGCGTACCCGAAGCCTGGAGCTGAGCTCGGCCGAGCTGACCCAGGCCAACAACCGGCTGCGCGAAGAAAGCCAGGCGCAGTTGCGGGTGCTGCAATCACTGCGCAACACCGCCAACCACCTGTTGCAGGCGGTCGGGCTACAGCCGATCGAAGACGCCGACAGCAATCTGGAAGCCATGACCCACCTGCTGTCAATGCTGATGCAGGATCGCGAACAAGCCCGCAGCCAGTTGATCAACGCCATCGAAAGCCTGGATGCGGGCTTTGTGATGTACGACCAGGACGAGCGGCTGGTGATCTGCAACCAGCGCTACAAAGACCTCTATCCGGAATGCGGCGCGGCGATGCGCCCCGGCACCCCGTACCACGACATCCTGCAACTTTACGCCGACAACCACGGCGCAGCGGTAAGCGGCGATCCGGCACGCTGGGTGGCCCAGCGGCTGGCCGAGCACCGCGACGGCAGTAGCAGCGGCATCGAACAGCCGGTTGGCCCGCGCTGGATCCGCATCGACGACGCCCGCACCGCCGACGGCAGCACGGTCAGCCTGCGCACCGACATCACCGGACTCAAGCGCATCCAGCAGGAGCTCACCGATGCGATCGAGGCGGCCAAGGCTGCCAACATTGCCAAAAGCCAGTTTCTGGCCAACATGAGCCACGAAATCCGCACCCCGATGAACGGCATCATCGGCATGACCGATCTGGCACTGGAAACCGAGCTCAACGACGATCAGCGCGAGTTTCTCGGCATTGTCAAAACCTCGGCCGAATCGCTGCTGGTGATCATCAACGACATTCTCGACTTCTCCAAGATCGAAGCCGGCAAGCTGAGCATGGAAACACTCGATTTCTCGCTGCGCGGGGTGCTCAACGATGCCATGAAGGCGCTGGGCGTGCGCGCCGCCGCCAAGCAACTGGAAATGCTCACCTGCGTAGCGCCCGACGTGCCCGACGCCCTGCTGGGCGACCCCGGCCGGCTGCGGCAGATCATTACCAATCTGGTCGGCAACGCGATCAAGTTCACCGCCAGCGGCGAGATTACCCTCCGGGTGACAATCGACCAGCAGCAGACCGACCAATGTTCGCTGCGCTTTGCCGTCAGCGACACCGGCATTGGCATCCCCCGCGACAAACAGCGCCACATCTTCGAAGCCTTCTCGCAGGCCGATGCCTCCACCACCCGCCAGTACGGCGGCACCGGGCTCGGGCTGACCATCTGCTCACGGCTGGTGGAGCTGATGGGCGGCACGATCGGCGTCGACAGCGAGCCGGGCCAGGGAAGCTGCTTTCACTTCAGCGCCCGGTTCACGCTGGGCCACGCCGCACACCAAGCCGCCTCGCCCACCCTGCTGCAGGGCCGGCGGATGCTGATCGTCGACGACAACGCTACCAGCCGCGATTGGCTGGCCGAAGTGGCCCGCCACTGGCAGATGCACACTGATTGCGCCGCCGACCGCGACACCGCGCTGCAATGGCTGACCGATTCCAGCCACCCGCCCTACGATCTGGTGCTGCTGGACTGGAATCTGGAAGGACAGGATGGTTTTGCGCTGGCACAACAGTTGCAGCAGCACACCGGCAACGGGGCTTCCACTGTGGTTATGCTCACCGCCGCCGGTCAGCGCGGCGATGCGCAGCGCTGCCGCGAGCTGGGGATTAACGCCTACCTGCTCAAGCCAATCAGCCAGAGCGACCTGCTCGACGCCGTATTGCTGGCCATCGGCCAGCACGAGCACCACCCGGCCGGCCTGGTCACCCGTCATTCCAGCCGGCAGGCGAGCAACCAGCCGCAGCGCAGCCTGGCGATCCTGCTGGCCGAAGACAACCCGGTCAACCAGAAGCTGGCGCTGCGCCTGCTGGAAAAAATGGGCCACCAGCCTACCCTGGCCGAAAACGGCAAAGTTGCCCTCACCCGGCTGGGTTCGCAGCCATTTGATCTGGCATTGATGGACATCCAGATGCCGGAGATGGGCGGCTTTGAAGCGGTAGGCAAGTGGCGCGCTTTCGAATCCAGCACCGGCAAGCCCCGACTACCTATCATCGCCCTCACCGCCCACGCAATGCAGGGTGACCGCGAGCGCTGCCTGGCCGCCGGCATGGATGGCTATGTGACCAAACCAATCCGCGCCGAAGCGCTGGCGCAGGAAATCCAGCGTCTTTGTCATGCACCGCAGCAACCGGCGCTGGCCAAGGCCTACCCGCCCAGCCATTCCGGCGAATTCGACCACTTGGCGCTGTTGCAACAACTGGATGGCGACACCGCGCTACTGGCCGAATTACTGCAAATGCTGCTGGATAATTGCGACAGCCTGCTACCCGAGCTGCAGGCTGCCCTGCAGGCACATGATCAGCCAGCGCTCAAACGCTGCGCCCACTCGCTCAAAGGAGCGCTGGCGGTGTTCCCGCTGCCCGCCGCCAATGGCCACATTACCCGCATCGACCTGCTGGCGCACCACGGCCAGCTGGCCGACGTCGCCCCCGAGCTGGCCGCGCTGCAGCAGGAGCTGGCCATCCTGCGCCCGAAACTGCTGCAGTTCATTGCAGGCTGAGCCCTTAGGCTTTGATTTATTTGGATCAACGACGAAAATAATCACTGAAGCGATCCAGCGCCCGCGACATTTCTACCCGCGCCTTCTCCACACCTTCCTTCACATCCTGCCAGGCATGCTCGCCGTGGCGGCTCATGTCTTCCAGCATGTGCTGCATCGACTTGCGCTGACGCGCCAGCTCTTCCAGCTCGTTTTCGTAGCGGATCCGCACATCGGCGGCGGCCAGATGTGCACGGGCCCTGAGCTGTGCCATCCGGGCATCCCACTCCTTGATCTGGGCATCGAGTTTCTGCTGATACGCTGCTTTACTGGCCATGATGTTCTCCTCAGTGAATGACGGGTTGCAAAAGAATTTTATTCGTAAACACACGTTCACTATGTAGCCATTACCGCCCGGCCGTAATGATCTGGATCAACAATCGTCAGCACGGGAAAGATTGCTTTCCTGCCGCTGCCATCGTCATCATGGCGCAATATCCGGGTGGTAATGCCGCGGCAGATTTGCTATCTTTTCACGCTCGCTGACCGCAACCGATACGGGGAACCCGTGGTTGCCCAGGCGTATTTACATTGCTATTTCATTCACCCGCCGGGAGACGGCGGGTTTTTCGTAGGAGGATTTCCTATGGCCAAGAAAGTGGTCACGCTCGCCCATTACTACACCACGCCCGAGATTCAGCAGATGGCGGACAAGGTGGGCGACAGTCTTGAACTCTCGTTGTATGCCCGCGATGCGCAGGCCGATATCATCGTATTTGCCGGCGTGCGTTTCATGGCGGAAACCGCCAAAATCCTCAATCCGCATGCCGAAGTGATCCTGCCGGATCGCGGATCGACCTGTTCGCTGGTGGAACAGACCGACGTTGCCGAGCTGCGCAAGTGGCGCGAGGCGCATGCGGATTACGTCCACGTGTCGTATATCAACTCCAGCGCCGAACACAAGGCGCTGTCGGACTGGATCGTCACCAGCCGCAACGTCGACGACATCATCAAGCACCTTTACGATCAGGGCCAGAAAGTGATTTTCTCGCCGGATCGCAATATGGGTGCCTATCTGAACTGGGAATACGGCTACAACATGCCGCTCTGGTCGGCGGTGTGCGAGGTGCATGACAAGTTCAATGAAGACGCGCTGAACGCCGGTTTTGCCGCAGTCGGCGACACTCCGCACTACCTGATCGCTCATCCGGAAAGCCCGCTGCCAGTGCTGCAACGCGCCGATTACGTCGGCTCGACTTCGGGCATGCTCAACTGGGTGAAGAGCTACGCCAAAGAAGCCAACGGCGTGATTTTTGTCGCCACCGAAGACGGCATCCTCTACAACATGAAGCTCGCCCGCCCGGATCTGGACATCCGCCAGGCGCCGATCTACGCCGGCTGCCAGTGCAACCAGTGCCCGTACATGAAACTCAACACCATCGAGGCGGTCAAACGTGCGCAGGCTGGCGAAGGCGTGAAAATCGACTACCTGACGCCGGAGATGATGGATGCGGCGCGCTTGCCGATCGAGCGCATGCTGGAGTTTTCCAAACGTTACTCACTCTGAGGCCAACATGACCTCGGATTATCTGATCTACATCGGCCGCTTCCAGCCGCTGCATCAGGGACACCTGCGCACCATCGGCCAGGCGCTGGAGCTGGCGCACAAGCTGATCATCATCGTCGGCTCGGCGCGCCAGTCGCGTTCCTACGAAAACCCGTGGAGCTTTGCCGAGCGCGAGCAGCTGATTCGCGCCTGCCTGCCGGCGGAATGGCAGAATCGCGTCTACATCGTCGGCATTTCCGACCGCATGTATAACGACCAGCAATGGATCGGCGAGGTGCAAAGCGCAGTGGACAAGGTTATTGCGGTGGATACCGCGAATCTCGCTTCCAAACCGGCCGAGTTCCGCATCGGCATGATCGGCAGCCAGCGTGCCGGCGAGGCGTCGTATTGCGATTTCTTCCCGCAGTGGCACCACGTCAGCAGCGGCGAACAGGCGGTGTTGCTGGCTGCGGATATCCGCCATGCCTATTTCGACCGCGAACGTGGCGGCGATTACGACCGGTTGTCGCAGCAGTTACCGCTGCCGGTGGCGCAGTTTCTCGATGTTTTCCGCAGCAGCGAGACCTACGCCACGCTTTGCAGCGAATACGCCTACATTCAGGACTACCGCCGCAGCTGGGCGCGCGCGCCCTACCCGCCTACCTTTGTCACCGTCGATTCGGTGGTGATCCATTCCGGCCACATCCTGCTGGTGCGGCGTCGCAGCCACCCCGGCAAGGGGCTGTGGGCGTTGCCGGGCGGTTTTGTCGATCAGGACGAACGGATCCGCGATGCGGCGATCCGCGAACTGCGCGAAGAAACCCGGCTGAAAGTGCCGGCGCCAGTGCTGGCCGGCTCGATCCGCAGCTCGCGTGTATTCGACCACCCGCACCGCTCGCTGCGCGGCCGCACCATCACCCACGCCTATCTGTTCGAACTGGCGCCGACTGGCGAAGGCCTGCCCAAGGTGAAAGGCTCGGACGACGCCGACAAGGCAAAATGGGTGCCGCTGTTTGAATTTTCGCGTATGGAAGACCAGTTGTTCGAAGATCATTTCTACATCGTCAACTGGTTTCTGGGACAGGTCTGAAATGCAAAACGGCCGCTCACGCAGCCATTTTGCCATTGTGACAGGGTCAGGACACTCAGGACAACTGCCGCACAGCCCCAACCGAGCGCGAGCGGGACTCCGCCGCCCTGTTACCTGTCCAGGCAATGGTGGCCATGCCTTTGCTGACCGCTTTCTCGATCACCGGACTGACCTCAATCTGCACCCCCTCACGCATGGCCTGCTCAAGAGCTTTGTCACATGGAGATTGCAGCAACTCATGCAGGACAAACTCACTCCCCTCACCCGACAGATCCTGCTCCAGGATCACCAGACAATACCCCCCCACCTCGAACCGCTTGCGAAATCCCAGCCGTGGATCAAGATATTTCGACATCTCGGCTGCAGGCACGATGGCCAAACGATGAGCGGGGCTGATGCGCCCCAAGTGGGAAAATCGTACCTGGCGTTTCTTTCCGGTTCCTGGCATTTGTCGTCGCTCCTGATCATGTCGAATCGCACCGGTAGGCGCGTAAGGCATTGTATTGTCAGGGCTGACCGGGACGATAAGTCCTAGTCAGCCATACGAAAAATGTAACATATTGCGATATAATTTCATAACTATATTATACGTTTTTAATAAAACACTGTTATACGCGGCAACCACGACCAGATCTCGCCCAAGCCCCAAACACAAACCGGGCTTGCACCCGGTTTGTTGTTGCACACCCTTGCCTCAATAGCCGCCTGTCAGCGACGCTCCACCGCCAGCGCGACCCCCATGCCACCTCCGATGCACAGGGTGGCCAAGCCTTTCTTCGCATCCCGACGAACCATTTCATGCAGCAGGCTCACCAGAATCCGGTTGCCGGAAGCACCGATCGGATGCCCCAGTGCAATCGCCCCGCCGTTGACGTTAACCTTGCCCATGTCCCACTGCAGCTCACGCGACACGCCCAGCGCCTGCGCCGCAAACGCTTCATTGGCCTCGATCAGATCCAGATCAGCAAGACTCCAGCCGGCACGAGCCAGGCAACGCTGGGTGGCAGGTACCGGGCCCATGCCCATGACGGTCGGATCTACACCGGCCGACGCATACGCCTTGACGTAAGCCAGGGGCTCCAGCCCCAGCTCAGCCGCCTTGCTGGCCGACATCATCATCACCGCCGCCGCACCATCGTTGATGCCGGAGGCGTTACCAGCCGTCACCGTGCCTTCCTTGTTGAACGCCGGTTTCAGCTTCTGCAGGCCATCCAGCGTAGCACCCAGTTTGATGTATTCGTCCCGGTTGAAGATCACCGGGTCGCCCTTGCGCTGGGGAATGGCGATATCGATGATCTCATCGTCAAACCGGCCGGCTTTCTGGGCCGCTTCTGCCTTGTTTTGCGACGCCAGCGCAAATTCGTCCTGCTCGGCGCGGCTGATGCCGTATCGTGTAGCAATATTCTCGGCCGTAACGCCCATGTGGTACTGGTTGTAGACATCGGTCAGGCCGTCATAGACCATGCTGTCGACCAGCGTGCCGTTACCCATGCGGATGCCGTTGCGGCTGTTATTGAGAAGATGTGGCGTGGCGCTCATGTTTTCCTGGCCGCCGGCAATCACGATGTCGGCATCCCCCAGCGCAATCGCTTGTGCCGCCAGATGGGTGGTTTTCAACCCTGATCCGCACACCTGGTTAATGGTCATCGCCGGTACGCTCACCGGAATGCCCGCCTTGATCAATGCTTGCCGGGCCGGATTCTGCCCCAGCCCTGCCGTCAGCACGTTGCCCATGATCACTTCACTGACCTGATCCGGAGTCACGCCCGTTTTGGCCAGCAATGCCTTGATAACCTGCGACCCCAGTTCGGGGGCCGACAGGCCGGCCAACGAACCACCGAACGAGCCGATTGCTGTACGACCGGCAGCCACAATCACTACTTCATTCATTTGATCTCTCCTGATGTTGCGAAACCGTCCCGCCCGCATTTGCGAGCCATCCGGCGTGC
>CAZBWH010000022.1:22734-28503 GCA_964495595.1 uncultured Burkholderiales bacterium
GCTTGGCCATGCTGGCGGCAGCGCGACCGCCAAAAGCAAACGGCCGGCATCGCTGCCGACCGTCTTTATACGGCAATCAAACCTTGACTGCCTTCTCTTTCACATAACTGCCCGGCGCTGCCTCGATCGGGCGGTGCGCCGGGCTGCCCAGATCGGTGGGAGCAGCCACCTGTTCACCAGACCTCGGTGCCAGCCACTCGTCCCAATCCTGCCACCAGCTGCCCGGTTTGGATTCGGCATTGGCCAGCCAAGTATCGGCATCACGATCCAGCTTGTCATTCACCCAGTAGTTTCGCTTGTTTTTTGCAACCGGATTGATCGAGCCGGCGATGTGGCCCGAGGCACCGAGCACGAAACGTACCGGTCCGCCAAACAGGAAATTCGACTGATAGCAGGTCTGCCACGGCGCAATGTGGTCTTCGCGTGCCGCGAAATTGTAAACCGGAAGCCGGATGGTACCGACATCAATCGGCACGCCGCACAGTACGGTTGCACCAGGCTTGGCCAGGTTGTTTTCCAGATACATGTTACGCAGGAAGAAGGTGTGCATCGGCAAGGGTAGATTGGCCGAGTCCGTGTTCCAGTAAAGCAGATCGAAGGGTGGCGGGGTTTTGCCCTTGAGGTAATTGTTTACGACGTAGTTCCACACCAGATCATTAGCCCGCAAGCTGGCGAAAGTGCGGGCAATCTCCTTGCCGGAAATCACCCCACCCTGCTCCATGCGTGCTTCGCGACGGTGGATCAGGTTCCAGTCGATATAGTTCTTGATCTCCCCAGGTTCGGTGTGATCGACCATTGCAGTCATCAGGGTCACGCTTTCCAGCCAGTCCTGGCCTTGGGATTGCATTACCGGCACCGTGGTGGTCAGCAGTACACCGCCAATACAGAACCCCAGTGCATTCAGCTTGTCCTGACCTGTAATTTCGCGCACCGCCGACATGGCAGCAATCAATCCCTTCTGGACATAATCTTCCCAGGTGAGATGCCCCATCGACGGCGTGGCACTCTTCCAGGAGATAAGAAAAGTGTTGTAGCCACGCTCGACCATATAGCGCACGAACGAGTTTTCCGGCTGCAGATCCATCAGGTAATACTTGTTGACACAAGGCGGGATCACCAGCAATGGCTTGCTGTACACCTTGTCAGTAGTCGGGCGATAGTGGATCAGTTGCAGCAGTTCGTTCTGGTAGACCACCTCGCCCGGCGTGACAGCCAGATTCCGGCCGACTTCAAACTGTGACTCGTCCGTCATCGAGATATGGCCTTTTTCGAAGTCCTCTGCCATATGTTTCAGGCCTTCGATGAAATTGGCACCATTGGTTTCCACTGCCAGCTTCAATACTTCAGGATTGGTCAGCACGAAATTGGTCGGACTCATCGCGTCGATGTACTGACGGGTAAAGAAAGCCAGCTTCTCCTTGGCCTCCTCGTTCAGTTGCGCATCGTCTACCAGGCCGGTCAGCCATTTCGACGTCAGCAGGTAATACTGGCGGATGTAGTCGAAAACCGGATACTGCTCCCACTCAGGTGCATTGAATCGCCTGTCGACGCTGTCCGGGCGCTCGCTGGTACGGCGATCATCGCCACGCCGGCGAGACAGCATCGACATCCAGAGATCCATCTGGTTCTTGTAGAACTCGCCCTGCTTCTCGACCAGCAAACCGGTGTTCTGCACCATGCTGCCCAGTACGCTGGAATAGATATCCTCCGGCGACTCCGGTTTTTTGGGAGTCAGGGTGTTAACGAAATTCTCAACCAGCTGCTTGTTGGTTTCGGTGATTGTTTCGAACAACTTGCCGAATACTGCGCCATTTGCGTCCATTGTCACTCCATGCCTTTCAAGACAATCCAATCAATACCCTCTGCCGCAGATGGGCTGCGCCGGACGTGGCCTACCACGACCAATGGGTGGATGCGTTGGCCGCCTTTGCGACAGGCCGCCAGGTTGCACCGATGCTTCAGGCTCTGTTGCCAGAAGCTTCCCCAGCATACCGGATAGCGGGGAAACACTATCAGTAAAACCGATGTCAACTGAGCTTAATAATCCGATAATATCGTTACAGCAATGTGTTGCACAGCAGTTTGTGCAGCCTCGTCAAATTCCGATAATTATTAGAATAATCTAATAATTTATACAAGCAACGGCATCATGATCTGGATCATTGTGATTGGCTGGCTGTACATCATGCTGATGATCGCGGCCGCAAGCGACAGCCTGATTCAAGGATTGAGCCTGTTCATCGGCGGAGGATGCCTGCCCGGATGGCTGATGCTCTGGTTGGTCACGCGGCGGCGCAACACCATGGACGATATGGACGACCCGAATCCTCTCGGAGAGCCAGGTGGAGTGATGCCGCCGGAGCTGCCGACTGGCACGGTAGATCAGCCCCAAGGCCGGCAAGCGGTCAGTGCCGTCCGGCAAGGTTCAGTCGGCCAGCCAGATCAATGAAGCCATGCGCCCGGTGATGCCGTCACGGCGATAGGAAAAAAACCGTCCGGAATCAGAATATGTACAGAAATCCCCGCCATAAACAGCCTTCACTCCAGCGGCGGCAAGACGCTGGCGCGCAAGCAGATACAGGTCAGCCAGCCATTTTCCTGCCCCTGATGGCCGGAACGCTGGCGCGGCCAAGGGAGAGTGCAGCAGAAACGCCTGCCTGACATCATCACCAACCTCGAAAGCGTCCGCACCGATGGCTGGCCCCAACCAGGCCATCACACGATCTTGCCCCCCCCCCATTGCATCCAGGGTTTGCTCCAGCACTCCTGCAGCCAGGCCACGCCAACCAGCATGGGCAGCACCGACCCGCTCGCCGGAGCAGTCACAAAACAGCACCGGCAGACAATCGGCCGTCATGATCGCACACACTGCTCCCGGCTGCTGCGCCACACAGGCATCCGCCTGGATGATGCCCTGCCCGGCACCGGCATGCCGGACCTGGGTACCATGCACCTGCTGCAGCCACAGCGGCTCATCCGGAAGCGCTCTGCGCAACAGGGCGCGATTCTGCGCCACGCATTCCGGCACATCACCGACATGGTCACCCACATTGAAGCTGGCAAACGGCCCGGCACTAACCCCTCCGTGACGGGTAGTCGACAGTGCCCTGACCTTGGACGGGGCAGGCCAATCAGGGCTGATAAATGACTTCAACATCGTAGTCATCGTCATCCCAGCCCTCCTCTGCCGAATCGCCCTCGCTGTCGCTCCGCATGGCTTCCAGCAAACCGAACAGATCATCGGGTAATTGAGCCTTCCAGCTCATAGGCTTGCCGCTGCCCGGATGCACCAGCCCGAGCCGGGCCGCATGCAACGCCTGTCGGTCGAATGTCAGCAGGGACTCCTTCAGTGGAGCAGGCAATAACCGGGGCCGGATGTTATAAAGTGCATCGCCAGCAAGCGGGTGGCCGATATGCGCCAGGTGCACCCTGATCTGATGGGTGCGGCCGGTTTCCAGCCGGCACTGGACAAGCGTGTGAAAACGAAACCGCTCCCGAACACGAAAATGGGTAACGGCCGGCTTGCCGGAGCTGACCACAGCCATTTTCAGGCGGTCCTTCGGGTGGCGCCCGATCGGCGCATCGACCGAGCCATCCTGCCTGACCAGCCCCTGGGCCAGGGCAAAATATTCGCGTTTTACCGTGCGCTCCTGCAACTGCCGTACCAGATCAAGCTGAGCCGCCAGCGTCCTGGCGACTACCAGCAAGCCGCTGGTGTCCTTGTCCAGGCGATGAACAATACCGGCGCGCGGAACTTTGGCCAACCTGCCGTCGTAGGCGAGCAGGCCATTGAGCAGCGTGCCCTCCCAATTGCCGCTACCGGGGTGCACTACCAGTCCGGCGGGCTTGTTGATCACCAGCAGGGTATCGTCCTCATAGACGATGTCCAGCGACATCGGCTGAGGCCGGAACGCCAGCTCCTCGGGTTGTGCCTGCACAGACACGTCAACGGTGTCGCCGCCCCATACTTTCGCCTTGACCTCGGGTACGGCCCCGTTCAACCGCACCAGTCCGTCCCTGATCCAGCCTTGTAGGCGACTGCGCGAATAATCCGGAAACAGCCGGGCCAGTGCCTGATCGATCCGGCTGCCGGCCAGTTCCGCAGGAATCAATACGGACTGGGGGCCGGCAGCGTCAGGGATTCGGCTATAATCGTCGAGCTCGATATCGGAATTCATCATGAAACGTATTGTAACTGCAATCAGTGTTGTCCTGCTGACCGGCTGTAGTGCCATGTCCGACATGCACGACGAAGTCAAAGGCATGACCGCGGAACAAATGTATCAGGAAGCCAAAAGCGACCTGGAAGGCGGCAACCTCACCCGTGCCATCCAGATGTACGAAAAACTGGAAGCACGCTACCCCTACGGCCGTTATGCCCAACAGGCACAGCTGGAAATTGCCTATGCGCATCACAAGGACGGTGATGCAGCACTGGCGCTGGCAGCCTGCGACCGATTCATCAAAATGCATCCCACCCATCCGCACGTCGATTACGCTTTTTATCTCAAAGGACTGGTCAACTTCATCGACGACGCCGGGTTTATGTCCTTCATTTCGCAACAGGACATGACCGAGCGTGATCCACGCTCGGCCAGAGAGTCTTACGAAGCATTTCACGAACTGGTACAGCGTTTTCCCGCCAGCCGCTATGCTGCCGATGCGCGCAAGCGGATGGCGTACCTGATCAATGCACTGGCTGCCAATGAAATTCATGTCGCACGCTACTACCTCACGCGAGGTGCGCCACTGGCTGCAGCCAATCGCGCTCAGCTGGTATTGTCTGCCTACCCCACATCACCGGAAGCAGAGGAAGCGCTGGCAATCATGGTGCAAGCTTATGATCAGCTCAATCTGCCAGCCCTGCGCGATGACGCCAAGCGCGTACTGGACACCAACTACCCCGGCAGCGCCTATCTGCAGCCTCGCAAGACATCCTTCTGGCGCTGGTGAGCCACGCCGCCCAAACCAGACCGGGCGGCGGCACTGACCAGTCATCCCGCTGCACGCGCCATTTGGCGCTTGACTTATCCACCAGAACAACCTCCGGACCGATCAGCGCCCCCAGCCGGCTCCAAAACGCACCACAGAATGCAAGCCATTGTTAAAAAAGAACAATAAATAGCGTTCATTTTTTACTCAAGCCAGCAAAAACCATTATCGTTACACGACTTAGCGTAACATCTCCCATCCTTTCCACACATTTATCCACAGCATCTGTGGGAAACCGTAAAAATCCTTCCAGACTGAATACTTGCCTTGAAGAGGTGGCAGCGAGCGAGTAAACTTGCACGGTTGGGCGCTGGCTGCAATAACTTCAGAATCACTTCAGACAGCACGCCCCGGACACCCACGTTTTCGCCAGTACAATTCATTTCAGCCAACTGCTTGACCCAATGACAGCCACCGTTCGTCAGACTGCCCCCCGACCCGCCACACCCGGCCTGTTCGAACTAAAAAGCGAATCCAGCAGCCTGATTGTGCTGCGCTTGCGCCACGATGACCTGTCACGGGTCAACGAAGAACTTGAGGCCAAGCTGGCCAGGACGCCTGGTTTTTTCGCCAAGGAACCCGTCCTGCTGGATCTGACCCCACTGGACACGGCACCTGCCGCCCAGTCACTGGACGAACTGATACAAACCCTGAAACGACATCAGCTGATTCCGCTGGCCGCCCGCATTGGTAACGAACTGCAGCAACCTTGCATTGAAGCCTGCGGGCTGACGCTCCTGCCCCGCAGCAGCAACGAGCGCAAGGCTGCACCGCTAG
>CAZBWH010000022.1:28513-42145 GCA_964495595.1 uncultured Burkholderiales bacterium
GAGGAAGCCCCCGCCATTGCACGCAGCCGCATTGTCGAAAAGCCGATCCGGACCGGGCAGCAATCGTATGCTGCAGCAGGTGATCTGGTTGTGCTGGGCATGGTCAGCGCCGGAGCGGAAGTGATTGCCGATGGTTGCATCCATGTATACGGGCCGCTGCGCGGAAGGGCGCTTGCTGGCGTCAAGGGGGATACCGGTGCCCGTATTTTCGCCCACAGTCTGGAAGCAGAACTGGTTTCGATTGCCGGCATTTACCGCACCTTCGAACAGGACTGGGGAGCCGAATTCCGTGGCAAGGCGGTTCAGATTTTTCTGGACGGCGACAAACTGATGATTGCTGCATTGACGCCGACCTGACAAGACCGGCTCTTCGCGCCACTTGGCCGCTTGCTCGCGATTCGCCGGGCGGCTTGGCAATATCTGTAACCGATATCAAACAACACACGATTCAACACTAAGGGATAACTGTGGCCAAAATCGTCGTCGTCACCTCTGGCAAAGGCGGAGTGGGAAAAACCACGACCAGCGCCAGCTTTGCTTCCGGCCTCGCACTGCGGGGCAAACGCACCGTCGTAATCGACTTTGATGTTGGCTTGCGCAACCTGGATCTGATCATGGGCTGCGAGCGCCGGGTCGTCTACGACCTGATCAATGTCATTCACAAGGAAGCTACGCTGAAGCAGGCCTTGATCAAGGACAAGCATTGCGACAACCTGTTTGTCCTGCCTGCGTCACAAACACGCGACAAGGAGGCCCTCACCCAGGAAGGCGTGGCAGTCATACTGGAAGAACTGGGCAAAGACTTTGACTATATTGTCTGCGACTCACCGGCTGGAATCGAAAAGGGCGCCCTGATGGCGTTGTTCTTTGCTGACGAAGCGATTGTGGTAACCAATCCGGAAGTCTCTTCGGTTCGCGACTCCGACCGTATTCTGGGCATTCTCGATGCAAAATCCCGCCGGGCCATCGAAGGCAAGGAACCGGTCAAGACCCATCTGCTGGTTACCCGGTATTCTCCCAAGCGGGTCAACGAAGGCGAGATGCTGTCGGTTGATGATGTTTTCGACATCCTGAAGATACCGCTGATTGGAGTCATCCCTGAATCGGAAATCGTGCTGCAAGCCTCGAATGCCGGCACACCGGCCATTCACATGAACGGCAGCGATGTCGCCGAAGCTTACCGTGATTTCGTGGGTCGTTTCCTGGGGGAAACGCTACCGATGCGCTTCGTCGATTACCAGAAACCCAATTTCTTCGCTTCGGTAACCAAGCGGCTGTTCGGAGGCTGAGCCATGTCTTTTCTGAGTTACCTGCTGGGCCGGCGCCCGCCATCCGCCGCAGTCGCCAAGGAAAGACTGCAAATCATTCTGGCGCACGAGCGCGGTGGCCGCAACGCACCGGATTATTTGCCGGCGCTCAAGGAAGAACTGATTGCGGTTATTTCAAAGTATATTTCTGTCAGCCAGGAAGACATCAAGGTGTCACTGGAAAAACAGGAGAACTACGAGGTACTGGAATTAAACATCGTGCTGCCCGACGCACGCAAATAAGCCGCCACACCCTCACGCCATGCCTTCGCGACATCGCGAAGGCATTTTTCTGCCTGCCACAGGCGTCCCGCTCGTTGCAAGGCCTAAAAATAAGCATATTCTTGCATTCGGATCGTGCAACTTATCCACCTGAGACCGACGTATCCCCAGCCCCAACCCCAAGCACGGGCAACCAGCAAAACAGAATCAAAACATTGATTTAAAAAATTATTTTTTCAGTCAACCGCCCAGAAAAAAAATAAAAAACTTGCCACTGTGGCTGATTTTTGATTTTGCCGGCAAATCATTCACAAAATTATCCACAGATCTCGCACACTGCCAGATGAATTTCCCCCGGCACGGCAAGGCTGCACGGCGGCACGACTAAACGGAGCTGCCGGCAACCATACCCGTCCGGGAAAATTCAGCGACTGCCGCTACGCACGGCAGCCTCAATCGGCATTCCTGGCAGCCTGGACGGCATTGGCGCCACCCCGGCCGTTGCAAATACCTGATGGCTTTCGCGGGCAGGCCGATCCGGCATGGCGGCCAGGCGATTACGGTCACGCGCGAGCAATTGGGCGCACTCGCCCGCCTGCGTCATCTGCTGAACGATCTTGAAGGCCCACGCAGGCAACTGGGGATTGACCCGGTAGTACATCCAAACCCCGTCGCGACGCACCGACAGCAACTTAGACTGTCGCATTTTTGCCAGATGGCGGGACACCTTGGGCTGCGCACAGTCGACGGCGAAACACAATTCACAAACAGACAGCTCATCCTCCATCATCAGCAAGGCCAGCATTCTGCGCCGGGTTTCATCGGATAACACATTGAAAAAATCACTATCGTGAATCATCGTCTTCTCTTCTCTGGCTATTATTTATCTTGAATAACAAAAACTTACCAAACAAAACGGCTAAAAGCTGATCACCAGCGCGCCCTCATCGTCAAAATAGGGCAGCCTGGGGGGCTGCGATAGATTCAGTCGTCGGCACACCTTGCCGCTGGCTGTCGTAAAGACCAGTTCACCTGAATCGGGCTCGAGCCAGCCGGTACGGAAATCGCGCCAAGCCAACTCGAAGCGTTGTGGCCATTCGCGCACCGCAGCCACCGTATCAAGGGTGTCGAACATCCACTGGCTCAACCCGCTCACCCCGTTATAAAAACGTAATTGCAATTGCCTGCCCTGGCCGGACAACTGGCGCAGCACGGCTATGGCCTCCAGTATCTCCCGATGCATCCGCTCGGCCAGTTGTCGCGGTTGTGATGATCGGTAATATATTTCCCGTTTCAATTCCTCGCTGTAGGGATTGGCCAGCATGACCCGATATTCATCAGCATCATAAAGCCATTCGGGCATGCCGCCCTCCTTCACATGTACCGGGATCTCCTGTCCGGTAAATCCGCCAATCATGACTACCGAGCGGCCTGCCTGTTCAAGCCGGGTGGCCCGGGTGCTACCCGAATTCCAGAAAGGCACGACCTGTTCATCCTGGAGCGGCCTGCCTCGCGGCAGCCCGGCTGGCTCGCAGAACAAGGTGCCGTCGCCATCCTGCCAGTTGTAACGGTTCAATCGCATGGAGTTATCCTGAGTTCTGTCCAGCCACGATCCCCACCCCGGCAGCGATTCATCTATCTCACCGCACCGCCGGTACTGACCGGCAACACGACCGGCACCGACGCGCCCAGTTCCCGCGCATCCAGTACCCTCTCCTGCTGCGGCAGGCGGGAGTCGATCCGTGGTTGCACTGCGCGGTCTTCCTGGCAACCTGGGCACCGGGCTACGGGGTCGGACGCTACAGCCAGCTGCGGCAACGGCCCAGACGGACTCTCTGGCTCGGCGGCAACGACTCGTACTGGCAGTTGCCCTGGCTGAAAGCTGGAAACCTCCACCACTCCGAACACAGTCGTCAGCACCATGGTCACGCCTGCGGCAAGGCTTGATAGATAAAGCACTGCGTCAAGCTTTTTCATTCTGTCTTCTCATCCCGACAACGCTGATCTGGCTCAGCTTTGAATAATATCGACGCACACCAAGCACTAATCATGCCAGTACAGAAAACACCGACCGTTCAGTCGCTTACAGAACTCCTCCACACGCTCCACCATGGCAATTTGTCGCCATTTTGCGACAAATACCAATGTCATTTTCCATTATCCCCCCATTTTCAATCGCTTGGCAATGTCGCCAAACCACGACAGCACGCTGCGATGTCGCAATTGGCCGACAACCCAGCGGCGAGTCAGTCCGGTTTGAACGAAGCGGGATCGATGCCGTTGCGCTCCAGCAATTTGTAGAAATCGGTACGGTTGCGCTTGGCCAGCCGGGCGGCTTGGGCAACATTGCCACTGGCGATCCGCAGCAGCTGAACCAGGTAGTCACGCTCGAAAGCTCGCCGTGCCTCTTCAAACGAGGTGGTCGATACGTCACCCTCCCCCTCCAGCAAGGCCTGAACTGCGGGCAGGCCGATCACGCTGGTGGTTGTCAGGGCCACCAGCTGCTCGACGAAGTTGGCCAGCTGACGCACGTTACCGGGCCAGCTCAACGAAACCAGCAGGGCGATTGCCTCGTGACTGATACTGCAATCGCATTTGCCGTACCGTTGCACCGTCTGCAGCAGGAAGTGGCGCACCAGCAAGGGAATGTCCTCTCTGCGCGCATCGAGCGAGGGCAGGCGCAGGCTGACAACGTTCAGCCGGTAGTAGAGGTCTTCACGGAATATTCCTTTAGCGATCAGTGCCGGCAGGTCACGGTGGGTTGCAGAAACGACCCGAACATCCACGGGTACGGACTGCAAGGCCCCCACCGGGCGAACCACCCGCTCCTGCAGTACACGCAGCAGCTTGACCTGCAAGGCAGGCGGCATGTCGCCGATCTCATCCAGCAACAAGGTTCCGCCCGATGCGGATTCGAACAGGCCGGGTTTGTCGCGTGACGCACCTGTAAAAGCACCTTTTACATGTCCGAACAGCTCGGATTCGAGCAGATTCTCCGGAATGGCAGCGCAATTGATGGCCACGAACCGCCCCTGGCTGCGCTGACTGGCCTGATGAATGGCCTGAGCCAGCAATTCCTTGCCAGTGCCGCTGTCGCCGACCAGCAGCACACTTGCATCGCCGGCAGCAACCAGCCTGGCACGAGCGAGCACTTCCTGCATGGCGGGGTTGCGGGTCAGTATCTCGGCGGCGAATCCACGACCCGACGCATCGGTTGCCGTACCGCTGATCCTGAGTGCTTCACGTATTTCGGCAAGCAACTGCTGGCTATCGAATGGCTTGGTAAGGTAACCAAACACCCCGCGCCGGGTGGCCGCCACGGCATCGGGAATCGAGCCGTGCGCGGTCAGGATGATCACCGGCAGGCCGGGCATGGCCTGGCGCAGCGCTTCGAACAAGGCCATGCCGTCCATGCCTTCCATGCGCAAATCGGTAATGACCAGATCCGGTCGGCAGGCAGCCACCCTTGACAGCGCTTCATTGCCGCCGGTGGCGCACTCCGGCGCAAAGCCATTGGCCTGCAAACGCAATTGCAACAATTTGAGTAGATCAGGGTCGTCGTCGACAATCAGGATTCTGGCAGACATCAGGGGTGCTTTCGTTCGCGCCGGTAGAGGCTGCGTTCCAGCGATGTCAGCCTATCCAGCTTGAGCTGCAGCTGCAAAGCCCGTTCCTCGGCGTGATCAGCCCGCCGCTGCTCGTCACGGGCCTTTTGCTGGGCCGAGTCGGCCTGCTCGCCCAACCGCTGCATTTCTGCCGCCAGGCCAGACAGCAACCCGGCCATCAACCGGGCTGACTCAGCCCCTTGGCCGCGCCCATCCCTGAGCAAAGGTTCAAGCACGGTGATGGCACGCAACAGGTCTTGCTGCCGATGGGCTGACAATAACAATAGGTAACCATAATGCATGCGACGCCATTCGCTCTTGTCGTGAGCCCAAGCCTGCCTTGCCTGATCAAGCTCTCGTGCCAGATCCGGCCCGCCGGTACGGCGGGCCGCATCGGCAGCGCGCATCCAGTCCTGTACGCCGGTACTGCAGGCTGGCGGCCGGACGGGGTCGGCAGGCGGCACACCTGCAGCAGAGGCAGGCACTGGCAAAGCAGGTTCCGGCGTTACCGCGCACGCTGCCAGTAGCCACGCCAGCAGCAGTGCAAACGTTCGGAATGCCGCGGATGGAGTCATACCGGCGCCGGCAGGGTGACACGAAAATGGGCGCCGGAAGGGCTGTCCAGCACCTCCACCGACCCTTGCAGCGCCCGGGTAAATTCGGCAACGATCGCCAGCCCCAGGCCGGACCCCCTGACTCGTGCATCGGCATCGGCCCGGCCACGGTAAAAGCGCTCGAAAATGTGACCCCGCTCATCGGGCGCCACGCCAGGCCCGCTGTCGGCCACATCGATCTGCAACTGATCATGCTGCAGCAACAGGCCGACATGGATCGTTCCCTGATACGGGGTATAGCGTATGGCGTTTGACAGCAGGTTATCCAGAATCACCCGCAGCTTTTCGGCATCGGTTTCAATCATCACGTTCTGGCAAAGTAAATCCACCTCAATGCATTTCGTCTGCAATGGCAACTGGCTGGCTGCCAGCACTTTCTTTACCAGTGGGCGCAACGGTGTCGTTGTCAGACTGATTCGGCCGGCCTGGGCCTGCAGTTCGCTGAACTGCAGCAGATTTTCGATCTGCCGCTGCAGCCGGACGCTATTTTGCTGCAAGATACCCACCACCTCGGCCTGCGCGGCCGGCATGGCTCCCATTGAACCGTCTGCCAGCAGATCAGCCCCTTCGCGCAACGCCGCCAGTGGCGTTTTCAGATCGTGCGACACCTGCTGCAGGAAGCGGGTTTTTTGCTCTTCCACCTGTTGCAACTGCTGGCGCAGCCACTCCAGTCGTTGCCCCAGCCGCTGCAAATCCTGCGGACCATCAATCGCCACCGGATCCGCCAGGTTGCCTTCACCCATGGTGCCGATAGCCTGCTCGATCTGCCGGATCGGCCGTGAAATCAACCACACGAACCCGAGCAGCACCGCCACGCCGGCGGGCAGCAGCAGCCAGAGCTGCCGACTGACCACATCGCGGGAATGTGCTGCCATTTGCTGGGTTGCGGCGACCTCGCGCTCCACCAGCGTATCGCCGTGTGCCAGCAAACGGTCGACCAACCGGTTGAGCCCGGCAAGTTCGTCGGCCAGTGGCTCGATGCGATCCGGTGCCCCCTGGGCCGCTATCACCCGGCTGTAAACCACATGCTCGCGGGCGGCGAAACCAGACAATAGCTGCGCCAGCGGGCCCTGTGCCCCGGATCGCTGCAAATCGTTCAGCGTCCGGCCCATGGCCTGATGCGCAGCCTGATAGGCAGCCAGCAACTCGGCATCCCCCAGTACGGCATACTGGCGCAGGAGCCGCTCCATTCGCGTCATGTCTTCGGCAATCGCCCGGCTGCCACGAGCGTAATGCACCGACTGGTAAACGGCACGCTTGCTCTGCTCGGCCAGCTTTTGCATTGACACTGCACTGGTGAACAGCGCCAGCGCCAGTGGCAGCGCCACCAGCACAAAGCCGAGCACGATCAGATGGATGAAGGTCTGGGGATAACGCAGGCGCATGCCGCGGCACGGATATTTGCAATTGGCATATTGTAAACCAGAACCGGTGCTGGAGCAGGCCATGCTGGCAAGGCCGCTGATTCAAATCGGATTTACCGCAGCGTATAATCGGCCGTTTGCCATCCGCACGGAACTGAACCATGACCCGCAACGCCCCGGAACTCCTGCTGCCGGCCGGTACGCTGGAAAAAATGCGCGCCGCCTACGATTACGGCGCCGATGCCGTGTACGCCGGGCAACCGCGCTACAGCCTGCGGGCACGCAACAACGAATTCAAGCTCGACCAGCTCCGCCAGGGCATTGAAGAAGCCCACACACGTGGCAAGCTGTTTTACGTGGCCAGCAACATCCTGCCGCACAATGCCAAGGTCAAGACCTATCTGGACGACATGGCGCCGGTAATCGAAATGAAGCCGGACGCCTTGATCATGGCCGATCCGGGGCTGATCATGCTGGTGCGGGAAAAATGGCCTGAGGTGCCGGTCCATTTGTCGGTTCAGGCCAGTACCACCAATTTTGCAGCCGTCCGCTTCTGGCGCACTATCGGCCTGACCCGGATCATCCTCTCGCGCGAACTGAGCCTGGACGAAGTGGAAGAAATCCGCCAGCAATGCCCGGACATGGAGCTGGAAGTATTCGTCCACGGCGCGCTGTGCATTGCCTACTCCGGCCGCTGCCTGCTGTCCGGCTACTTCAACCACCGCGACCCGAACCAGGGCACCTGCACCAACTCCTGCCGCTGGGATTACAAGGTACACAACACGGAAGAAAACGACGCCGGCGATCATCAGCGGATTGACTTCAACTTCAATCAGGCACTCGACGAAGCCAACCGCAGCTTTGCCGCCGTGGGCCAACAGCAGCGCCACCCGCTGGCCGACCGGGTGTACCTGATCGAAGAAAACTCGCGCCCCGGCGAACGGATGCCGATCCTGGAAGACGAGCACGGCACCTACATCATGAACAGCAAGGACTTGCGCGCAGTCGAACACGTCGAACGACTGATCCGCATTGGCGTCGATTCCCTGAAAGTGGAAGGCCGCACAAAATCGCTGTATTACGTCGCCCGCACGGCGCAGGTATACCGCCGCGCCATCGACGATGCCTTGGCCGGCCGGCCGTTCAACCCGGAACTGCTGGCCGATCTAGACAGCCTGGCCAGCCGCGGCTACACCGATGGTTTTTACCAGCGCCACCACACCCACGAATACCAGAACTACCTCAAGGGCCATTCGGAAGCCCACCGCAGCCAGTACGTCGGCGACATCATCGGCCGCGATCCGGCCACCGGCTGGGCCATCGTTGCGGTGAAAAACCGCTTTCAGGTAGGCGACCGACTCGAATTCATTCAGCCAGAGGGCAACCAGACCATCGAGCTTGCCGCCATGACCACCACGGATGGCTTGCCGCTGCAGATCGCCAGCGGCGTCGGCTACACCGTGCACCTGCCCCTGCCCGGCCACGCCAGCAGCGGCCTGCTGGCACGCTTTCTGTAGCAGCCCCAAACGCCAACAGGGGCTTGGCGCCCCTGTTGTCTGGCCGATCCTGCCAGCCGGTAACGGCTAACGATCCAGACCGAACATCGGGTTATTCATCACCCGAGCCTCTACCGTCTGATCGTATACCCCGGTTTCACTGTTGCAGACATACTCCAGCATCATCAGATCACTGGCCACCTGAAACGGGAAACCGTGCCGGTTGCCGCGTTCATCGAACACCAGGCTCTGCAGGTATTCTTGCGCCGCGATTGGCGAGCTCCACAACAAGGTGATCTGCTCGACGATGCGGGGAAATTCCTGCTCCAGTTGGGATACCACTTCCAATTGTTTGACCATTGCTCTCTCCCTCAGCCTTTTTCCAGCAAGAACACAAAATCCCGTCCCTCGACCTGCGCATCGAGCAATGCGTGGCGGGCGTGATAGGCGAAGGCCTTGACATCGGTCTGACTGCGTTCGTCATCCGACAGCAAGCGCAGTACCTCGCCTTTCTTGATCTGCGCCATTGCCTGCTTCAGCCGCAACACGGGAATCGGCGCCTTCAGCCCGCGGGTATCCAGTTCGTATTGGTGTTCCATATCGTGCTCCTCGAAGAATCATTCTGAGTTGTAGGCGAAACGCCGCACGACAGCAATGCAGCCACAGACCGGCCCAACAAAAAACCTCGCCACAGCGAGGTTTTTTGTTGCTGCCAGAGTGGAACCGACTCAAGCCTTGCGGCGACGAGCGGCGGCCAGACCGGTCAGACCCAGCCCCATCAGCGCCAGGGTAGCGGGAACCGGAACGTTACCTGTCACCGAACCTTGAGCAACGGTGGCATAGCGGATAGTACCGCCTGCTACGAGATACTCGCCATATCCGTCACCGTAAAAAGTAACCTTAGTAAAAGTGCTGGTGTCGTCGATGGCTGCGACGAAATTACGGGTGCCATCACCCGCAGCAACGCCAGGATTGTCGCTAGAGCTCATTGCGCTGGCCACTAGCCGGGTTGCGCCGCCATCAAATGCGATGTAAAGGCTGGACGGATCATAACAACACGTCGCCCAGTCACCGATCTCCAGACCGAACGCATTGATCGGATTGGCAAAAGTGAAAGTCAGGCCCGAACCGGGAAAAGGCGGCTGGGGATCGATTCCAATTGCCTGCCCTCCCGTGCCTGCCGGGCGACTGCCAGTCAGGTAATAGCCATCAATGTAGCGGGCTGCTCCATTGGTAGAAGTAATGGTGTAACCGGTGCGGCTCCATGTGGTGCCGTAAGACAGACCCGACAACGAATCCGTTACCAATGTGCCGCTTACTGCAGCAATCGTGGCGTCAAAAGCAGCAGTGCCGGCAGCGATACTGTCGTTGTAAATCACCGGCAAGGCCTGCGCCATACCGGCAAACGCGACCGATACCAAAGCCATAGAGGCGCGAAGTTTTAACATGGTTTGACTCCTTAGTGTGCAGAGAAAAAACAAAAAAATTCTACTGCCGCCAAAAAAGCAAACAACGTGCCATAACCTGCAACCCATTGATCAGCATTCACAACATTCCCAGACCCGTCCACACAAGGCAATGCTGCTGTAAAAAATACCGACAGCCGGATCCCGCTCAGCCAGCCCTGTCCTGCCCCTCGAACACCCCCGCCCGTCCCACGGCATCAAACGCATTCACCAGCCACGGGTCGAACTGGCTGTCCAGCAGGCCGTGAACGTCGAATAAGGCCCGCAGCAGGCCGCGGCGCAGGTCGTCGCCGCGCAGGGTTTTGATCCGCTCGAAACAGAGGTCGGCACAGGCGAGCATTTGTGCGCCGGGGTGCAGTGGCTGGGGCGAAGGCACCGCAGCAGGGCCTTTGCCGTTGGCCCAGGCATGATGCTGACGGATGATCTGCGCGGCCTCGACGCAATCCGGCGCCGCCGCGAGCAGCCAGCGGGCAGCCAGCTCGGCGTGGGCGGCGAATGCGCCGGCGTCGGCCTGATCGGCGGCGGAACGGGGGTGGGCAGACAAGGCTGCATCGGGCCCGGCCAGCAGGCCAACGTCGTGCCACAGCGTCGCCAGCCGCAGCGCATCGCCCGCCACCGGCGCTGAATACTGCTGATTGAGCGATTCGACCAGCGAACACTGGAACGCCGCCCTTCCCTGCCAGTCCGGGCGGCGCAGCGCCAGGGCGGCCGCCAGCTGCTCGCCCAGTAGCCGAGCCAGCCGGACCTGGTCGCCGGGCGCAGCGGCGAACAACATGGCCTCGGGCTGCCATTGTCCGTGTAGCGCCAGCAAAATGTGGCGCGCAACCTGATCGGCCGCAGCCTGCCCCGCAGCACCGGCCAGCCGGCCGATCAATGCCACCAGTGCGGGCTCGACCGGCATAAAATCGTGCTGTTGCAGCAGGATATCGAGCATGCCGTGAATCTGGTCCATGCCCTGCAACAGCGCCTCGGCCACCAGCGCCGAGCACTGGAATGCCCGGTTGCGCATGGCCTGCAGCACGTTTTCCAGCGCATGGACGTAGTGTGCGATCGGTTCGGCGTGGCAATAGGCAAAATCACCCTTGATCGAATGCATGTGCCGGAATGCGCTGGCCAGCCGGTCGATCGACTCAGGTGTCTGCACCAGCACATGCAGATCGCGTTCCAGCTCTTCGAGATGCTCGTGAATTTCCGGCACCGCATCGGCAAGCAAATCGAAATCCACTTCGTTCACGCTCATTGGCCCCTCCCGCCTGATTTCACACGCCGGCATGGTCGCCCGACGCAAACAGACCCAAGCATAGCCGACCCGCCCGCAGCTGGCAGCAAGCCGCCACCATGACCGGCCTGCAAGCCAATGCCGACGTGCCTCGCAGCCAGCCTGCAAGCCGCATCCAGCAAGGCGTACAGCCCTGCATCAAGCCATATTGCGCAACGCCTGCCGCCAGCGCTCGGCCTGCACCTGCAAGCGTGGCCTGCGGCCGATGCGGGCCAGCGGGTTGAGAAAGCGGGTAAAAAACTGCCAGCCCATCGCCAGCCCATCGCCGCCGGAACGCGGGATGATGTGCAGATGCACGTGCTGCACATGCTGACTGGCGGCCCGGCCATTGTTCAGCAACCAGTGCGTGGCCGGTGTGCCAAAGCCGCCGCGAATCGCCGCCCGGCTCAGCTTGGCGCCTTGCAGGATCAAATCTTCCCGCACCTCGGCCGGCAGATCTTCGATAAATTCCGCATGCTGGAACGGGATCACCAGCGCATGGCCGGGGCGCAACGGAAACGCATCAAGCAACACCATTACGTGCGCGGTTCGGTAGAGGATCTCGCCGGGGATCTTGCCAGCGGCAATGGCGCAGAAAACACAGTCGGAATGGGGCATCAGGCAGGCCAGAGGAGGTTGGGCTAACGATTGTAGCAACGACAGACGCTCGCAGGTCCAATTCATCCGCCCGCTACGGCACAAGGCATCCCCCTGCCACGCCCGCCCCAAAGGGCCTGCAGGCCAGGCTACGAGCCAATTCCAGAGCCGTGTGCAGGGCAGGCAGGGCCTGATCGGAATACGGCGTCTGGCACCGGACGCCGGGGGGGCGACAATGCGCCCAAACAGGCAAAAGCGTGCGCGCTGGCCAAACGGGAATCGGACGACAAAAACCGATTGACGAATCGGCCCCAATTCCTTTACAAGTTAGAGCGAAAACTCGAACAACCAAATCACAATCAGATTGAAAGGGCACACATGGAAAAGCAATACGCCGTCAAGGATGGCTACTGGCTGATGGGGTTTCAATACGAGATCACTGGCAGCCTCTACAGCTTCGGGCAAATTCCCCGCTGCAAAGTCTCGATGCTGGAACACCTCAAACCCGGCAGCAAGCTGCTGATTGCCGGCGCCGGCCACGGCACCGAAGCGATTGAAGGCGCCAAACGGGGCATCAATGTCACCACCGTCGATATTTCCAAAACCATGGTCAACTTCATGCAGCGCAAGATTGATCGGTTCAAGCCTGCCACGCCGATTGAGATCGTCAACGACAACATTCTCAACGTGCAGCGCCCCGGCCAATACGACATGGTGATGGCCAACTACTTCCTCAACGTGTTCAAGCCGGAGATGATGCAGCAAATCCTGGCCCACATCGCCACCTTCGTCAAACCGGGCGGCTCATTGGTGGTTGGCGACTTCGTCAACCCCAAGGAAGGCAATATTTTTTACCGCACCTTTCAGAAAGCCTACTGGTATTTCGCCGCGTCACTTTACTCACTGACCGCCGACAATGCCGTCCACCCCATCTACGATTATCCCGAACTGCTCAAATCGCTGGGCTTCGAGATCGCAGAAATCAAATATTTCCGGATTCTGGGCATGAAATGCCACTGGTCGGTGCGGGGCGTGAAGAAGGCGTAAATACGCCGAGCGGGTTGACGCAATCACGGCTCTATGCCGTTTCCAGTGGAATTTGACTCAACCGCAAACATGACGGTAGGAGATATAACACGCCTCCCCAGCTGCTGACCTGATATTTCATGAACAACCAGATCGAAACTCTTTTCACCACCGCCCTCGGCTTGCAGCCGCCGTGGCACGTCACCCGGGTTGAGCTCGACACGGGCAAACGCCTGTTGTTCGCCACGCCCGGACGAGACCACTCGACACTGCAGGCTTTTGCTCAGGATCTGCGTGCGCACGGGGGCGATCCGGAGCGGATCGAGCATGCGTGTATCGACATGAGCGCGGCCTACGCCAAGGGCATTGGCCAGTCGCTACCCCATGCCCAGATCAGCTACGACCGTTTCCACGTCGTGGCGCTGGCCAATGCGGCGATGGACGAGGTGCGGCGCGAGGAGCTGCGTCATTCGGCTGCCGCCGTCCGCAAGGCGGCGGGCACGCACAACAAGAAGACCTTGCGGCAGTTGCTGTGGGGCATGCGCAAAAATCCGGCCGACTGGACGCCAGAGCAGAGCGACGCCATGCACTGGCTGCAGCGCTCGACCCTCAAGAGTGCGCGGGCCTGGCGATTGAAACAGGCGCTGCGGCTCGTCTATAGCGAAGCGGTGGCAAGC
>CAZBWH010000023.1:0-39778 GCA_964495595.1 uncultured Burkholderiales bacterium
CTACTCGCTTATCTATTGGATTCAGGGTGACTGACTACTAGGCTCCGTTGACATAGGTTTCACAGTCGCGCCGGACCGATTTTTGCGGCCAGCCAAGGCGCGGCGAGCGCCGAATAGCGGGCTATTTCAGCGAGCAGCAACGCCGGATGGCTGCAAAAATCGGCCCGGCCCTGCGGGTTTCCCCGCTTTGGGGCCTGCTCCGGCGTCGCAAACCGCTTGTGGAGATCACTCCACGGCGCGTTTTGCTCCTTGGGTCAGGCCCCAAAGCGGGGAAACGCGATCTGTGAAACCTATGTCAACGGAGCCTAGGATAGGCTCTTGACCGGTACAATTACCGTTTCCCCTTCTGCGAGCCCCATCATGTCCGAACCGATCCGCCTGGCAAAACAGCTTGCCGCCCAACTCGGCATCTCGCGCCGCGAGGCGGAGGAATACATCACCGGTGGCTGGGTCGAGGTGGACGGCCAGTTGGTGGAAGAGCCGGCGCGCAGGGTGACGCCGCAGCAGCGCATCACCTTGCGGGCCAATGCGGTGGCCGAGCCGGTGCTGCCGGTGACGCTGTTGCTGCACAAGCCGGCCGGTTTTGATGCCCATTCTGACGGGCCGAAACCGGCCATGCGCCTGATTACAGCGGCCAACCGGGTGGCTGATGATCATTCCGGCATCCGTTTCCTGCAGCGCCATCTGCAGGGGCAAAAGGTGTTGTGCCCGCTGGAATGTCGCTGCAGCGGGCTGCAGGTCTACAGCCAGGATTACCGGGTCGAGCGCAAGCTGGGCAAGGAGCTTCGGTATGTCGAGCAGGAGTATTTTGCCGATGTCGAGGGTGAGATCGTTGAATACGGGCTGAAGCGCCTCAACCACGGACTGATCCACGACGGCCAGCCGCTGCCGCCGGCCAAGGTGAGCTGGCAGTGTGACCACCGGCTACGCTTTGCGCTGAAAGACCCGCAACCGGGCCAGATCGAATGGATGTGCCGCCAGGTAGGGCTGCAGGTGACGGCGATGAAACTGCAACGCGTCGGCCGCATTTCGGTAGCCGGGCTGCAGCCGGGGCAATGGCGTTACCTGTATCCGGATGAGCGCTTCTGAACCAGACCGGCCGGGCTGCAGGCCGCGTGGGCATTGCCGCCCAGGGCAATGGGTGATCAAGCTGAAAGCCAATAGGGACGGGGCTTGCAGGCCGGGCTGTGAGGCAATGCCAGAGCGGTCTGCAGGCCGGTGGTTTACCAGACGAACCAGGTGACACCCAGCATCGCGCTGCGGCGCAGCAGCTGGCCGGCTTCGCTGTTGCGGTCGCCATGGCGTAGCGACAGGTTGGCCCACAACTGCAGTTTGTCGTTCAGGTCGTAGCTGCCAAGCGGCACCAGTTCGCCGCTGTGATCGTCAAGGTTGCGCAGGTAGCGCAGGGTCCAGCTGTAGCGTTCGCGGGTCGGGTCCATCAGCTGGACGGCGAGGTAGTTGCGCCGCAGTTGCAGGCGCTGGAGGTCGATGGCCTGGCCGAGCGTGGCGCCGGCGTAGGTGGCCAGTGCGCTGGTCAGCAGGGGCTGCAGGTGTTCGGCCATCTCGCTGCGGCGGGCGGCAGCGGTGGGACTGAGGCCGTCGCCGTAATGCAGCGCTTCCAGGTTGAGATTGAGGCCGTTTTCGAAGGTGTAGGCACCACCTAGCAGCAACGTGGCGCGGCGTTTGCTGGCCGGGTCGGGCTGCATTTGCCAGCCGAGCGGATTGCTGGCCGGATCGGCCTGTTGCAGGGTGTCGCGCCGGCCGTAGTTGGCATCGGTGTAGATCAGCAAGGCGTCGGAGGCAGTCCACTGGCCGAATGCGCCGAAGCGCCACCCTTCGCCTTCACGCCGGCTGGCGATCAGGCTGCCGCTGGTTTCCTGGGTGTTGGCATCGAGTTTGAGCAGGCCGAGCTTGCGCTGTTTCGGCTCGGTATCGCGCGGGTGGCCGGCGCCGAAGTTGTGCGCGGCGGTAAGCGCGAGATGGTCGGCTGGCAGCCAGCTGACGCGGGCGATGTCGCGGCCGGGCAGCTCACGCTGCGGGTTGTTTTTGCCGGTGGCGAGGTAAAACGGGTTGGACGGCGACCAGAACATCGACGGCCCCCAGGTCCAGATTTCACGCCCAGCCTGCAGATGCCAGCTGTCGGCCGGTTTCCAGCGCAGCTTGCCCTCGTTGAGCCACAGCTCGTGGTCGGCGTCGCCGGGGATGCGGCTGACGCTGGCGCGGGGTTTAAGCTGCAGCGCAAGGCCCGGGCGCTTGATGTCGAGATCGGGGCGCAGTTCCAGTTCGTGCCGCTCGCCGGCAATCCGGGCAATGCGGTTGTCGGGGTTGTACAGGCTGCCCTGGCGCAAGGTGCGCTGGGCGCTGGATAGCATCACCTGTGCCCGGCTGCTGAATTGCCAGCCAGCGTCATCGGGCAGCGGTTCGGCCATCACGCTGCCGGCGAGCAGTGCGCCCGCCAGCAGCATACCGCAGCAGGGGCGCCGCATGGTCAATCCGCCCGGATGTTGAGATTGAACATCGCCGGATCGATCTTGATGACCTTGATCGTGCCATAGCTCAGTGTGGTGACCTTACTCTGGTCGATCGCGTCGTGGATGGTCATTTTGCTGACGAAAGGGATTTTCTTGCCCTCGTGGCGGATGTCATTGCCGTATTCGAATTCGGCAAACTTGAACAACTTGCCCGACAGGGTGTAGTACTCGGCCTTGACGCCGACGCCGCGTTTTTTCGACACCCAGTACAGAATCCGGTCGTAAGTCACCCCTTTGCTGGCGGCGTTCAGCTCTAGCAGGTAGCAGTCTTCGTTGTGGATGTTGTCTTCTTTCAGCAGCCTGGCGCTGTAGTCGCCGGAATAGTTGGTCGAGGCCACGTCGCCGTTCGAGGCCATGCCGATCAGCCGCTGGCGCGGCGACATCGGCACCGGCTTGGACAGGCCGGGGCGCACGAACCACATATTGCGCCCCTGCATGACCATTTGCTGGCCTTTGACTTTTTCCGGCGCCAGAAACTCGACGATATTATTGTTGGGGTCAGCTTTCACCGTCATGCTGCGTTTCTGCTCGCCCTCCTCGTCTCTGGCGTTCAGCTCGACCTGCCACATCAGCCCCGGCAGGCCGCCACCGCGGGCCATGTCGGCCTGTTGCAGGATCTCTTTCGCATCCGGCGCCGCGAATGCTGCGCCGGCCAGCAGCGCCAGCATGGCCAGCGTTGATTTCAGTTTCAGCATGGCAGGTCCTTTAAACGTGGCCTAGGGCATCGACGATTTCGGTATTGGCGGCGCGTTTGGCTGGCAGCAAGGCGGCGAGCATGGCCACGACGGCCAGCAGCAGCAGGCTGCCGAGCAGCATGTCCGGCACGAAATCGACGCGCAACGGCACTTCGTCTGACGATGACGGCGGGATGTAGCGGATATTGGCAGCATTCACCGCCATGGTGGTCAGCGCTTCAATGCCCAGACCGAGTATGCAGCCGAACATGCCAAGCATCGCGCCTTCCACCGCAAACAACTCCATGATCTTGCGCCGTTTCATCCCCAGCGAACGCAGCGTGCCGATTTCGCGGGTGCGCTCCAGGACGCTGGTGGTCATGGTGTTGGTAATACTCATCAGCACCACGATGAAGACGATGGTGAACAGGAACAGGAAGATCAGGTCGAACATGTTCTTGACCTGCTTGTAGAAAATCGACAGATCGAGCCAGGTCTTGATTTCGACATCCAGCCCGGCGCTGCTGAGTTTTTGCAGCAGGCGCTGGCGCATCGCATCAGCATCGTCGTGCGCCGGATCGAGCAGTACAGTGATGCGGCTGGCGCCCTGGGTGTCGACCAGGCTTTGCGCGTAGGCGTACGGCAGCAGGGCGAACTTGTCGTTGGTGGCCGCGTTGCCGGTGTTGAACGTGTCCTGCACTTCCAGATCCAGCGCGTTGGTCTGGCCTTCCAGCGTGCTGCTCATCAGCACCACGGTCTGGCCTTTTTTCACCCCCAGCAGTGCAGCCAGATCGGACGACAGCAGGCCGGCGTTGGGCAGATCCTTGTTCAGCATCGATGGCGGGGTGCGTACCGAGCCGGTGCGGATTTTCACCGAGTCTTCGGGGATTTCACCCTCGGCGAGGAAAATGGTCGACGCCCGGCCGTTCGACACCAGCCCGGCCAGCGACAGGCGCGGGCTCTCCAGCCTGACTTCGGGCTCGGCACGGATGATGGCCATCGCCTTGTCCAGATCGGCTTTGCCGAGCATGTATTTCTCAGGCTTGAGTTTGCCTTCGGTGTAATAGCCGCGTTTGACGATGGTCAGGTGGCCGAGCGCTTCGCCGTGGATGGCGATTTTCTTGATGCCGGTGTAGACGCTGTGGATGTAGCCGGCGAACAGGTTGATCGCCGTGAAGCCTATCGCCACGGCCAGCAAGGTAGTGAAGCTGCGGCGGCGGTTTTTCCAGATATTGCGGATGCCGAGTTTGAGCGAAATCATGCCCGTACTCCCTTCGCCCGGCTGGCCGCCGTCGCAGTGGCTGCCTGGCCGAATGGACGCTCGCCGGCGTACAAAGACGCCGGGCCAGCTTCCGCAACCTGAGGCATCAACTGGCCATCGGCCAGTCTGATCAGCCGGCCTACCTTGTCGATCAGCCGCGGATCGTGGGTAGAGAACAGAAACGTCACCTTGTGGCGTTGATTCATGTCGCGCATCAGCTCGATCACCAGCTGGCTGTTTTCAGCATCGAGGTTGGCGGTGGGCTCATCGGCAATCACGATTTCTGGCTTGGTGACCAGGGCACGGGCAATTGCCACCCGCTGACGCTGGCCGCCTGACAGTAGATCGGGACGACGTTTGGCGTGATCGGCCAGCCCGACTTCGGCCAGCGCATCAGCCGCCAGCAGGTTGGCCTGTGCCGCTGCCATGCCCCGAATCTGCAGCGGCAGCGCGACATTTTCCTGCGCCGACAACACCGGCACCAGGTTGAAATTCTGGAACACAAAGCCGATTTTGGCGTTACGCATGTCGGCACGCTGGTCATCGGAGAGATCGTTGATCGGCTTATCATCGAGCAACACCTGCCCGGACGACGGGGTATCGAGCATGCCGATCAGGTTCAGCAGCGAACTCTTGCCGCTGCCGGACGGCCCCCAGACGGCGGTGAATTCGCCCTGCTCAATGGCAAGGTCGATGCCCTTGAGCGCTTGCACCTCGGTCTGGCCAAGATGATAGGTTTTCCTGACGGCGTGCAGCCGGATCAGTGACATGATGCTCTCTCCTCGATGAAATATAGTTATCGGGCCGCAGGCCGCTTGATTACATCGTCATGATGTTAGCCGGATCAATCATTTCAATCAAGTGATTTAAGCTATTGGTGACCCTGTAACCGGACAGTCTGCAGACCGCATGGATACTGGCCCGCAGGCCGGGCTGCAAGACAATGGGGACGCGCCCTGCAGGGCAGCAGGCGCAAGGCGGGCAGTGGCCAGCCAGCCAGGGCTGCCATCCCGGGACTGGCGCAACGGCTGGCGTTCGCCAATAATGCCAGCGCTTTGATCCGGAGTTGCCGACATGAATCTGTATTTCCGTTTCTGGTGGGTGCTGCTGCGCTCGGTAATGGCCAGCAGGTCTGCCCTGCTCACGCCTTCCGGCCTGCGGTTCACGGTGTTTCCCACCGACTGCGACCTGAACCTGCACCTGACCAATTCACGCTACCTGTCGTTCATGGATCTGGGGAGAACCCACCTGCTCGGGCAAAGCGGGCTGCTGCGCCTGCTGTTCACCCAGCGGCTGGCATCGGTAGCACAGGCGGTAGAGATCACCTTTTTCCGCGAAATGGCGCCGCTGTCACGTTTTGATCTGGAAAGCCGGTTGATCTGCTGGGATGAACGGTACTGCTACATCCAGCATCTGTTCAGCCAGAACGGCCAGCCCTGTGCCAGCGCCATGGTACGCATGGTGTTTCTGCAAAACGGCAAGCGGCTGCCGATGGCCGGGGTGATCCGCTTGCTGGGCATGGAAGAACCGTCGCCGCCCTTCCCTGAGCAAATCACTGCCTGGGCGGCGGTATTTGAGCTGAAGAAAAACCTGCCACGCTGACGGCAGCGCAGCCAGCAGCCAGTCAGACCGGAGGCTGATCTGCTGCGCCAGTGGAAGAAACGGCCCCTGTTTTCCCGTTTTCCCACTCGGCCCGCTACGATCGCCCAGGTTCGACCGGCTGCCAGGGAAGCCAAACCAGACCGGCTACTGGGCCAGCATCCGGCGGATAACCTTGTTGAACGGCTCAATCCATTCGCGGCCGAACTGGCCTTCGCAGGCATTGATTTCCGAGATGGTGCGCACGATCGATTTTTTGTGATAACGGTCGCCGCGCTCGTGCGTCATCGCTTCAAACGCATCGATGATCGCCAGCAGCCTTGCGCCGGGGCAGATCTGGTTACCGCTGAGCGCAAACGGGTAACCTTGGCCATCCGGGCGCTCGTGATGCTGCGAAACCATATCAGCGGCCGCTTGCCAGCCGGACATACGTCGGGTCAGCTCGCTGCCGAGAACCGGATGGGTGCGCATTTCGCGCATTTCCAGATCGGTGAAACGGCCGGTTTTCGACCAGATGGATTCGCCGAGAAACGCCATTCCGACATCGTGCATATACACCGCGGCCTCCAGTTGCGCCGGATCGACCAGGATGCCGGCCACCAGGTTGGTTTCCAGTGCCAGCGGCAGAATGCGCGCTGTGCGGCCTTCCCAGTACACCGAACGTCGTTCGGTCATCAGCGCCAGCCGCCAGAAAAATTCAAGGTCAGCCTTTTGTGGATGATCCTGTGCCAACCGGACAACCGGCACCACCGTCGAAGCCGGCACCTGCACCATGCCCCGCTCTTCCGCCAGGGCTTCACCGCCAAACAGCCGGATGACCTGCGGAATGCGTACCTGAACCTGGGCGGCGTCCATCCGGCTCAGTTCGCGCAACGCGGTGGCAATGGTCGGCAAGGCCATCAATTCGAGCGGATGCCCGGCCTCGGCGGCTTCGACTGCCAGCCGCGCACGGTCGACACACAACAGGATGGTTTCGGCAATCTGCGGAGTGAACGGAAGGCTGGTGGTGCGCACCGCACCGACCAGGTCTTCGAGTGGATGCAGAAATGCGACCATGAAATCCAGTTGCAGCATCGCTGCATTGCTCTTGAGCGTGTGCAGCGAGCGGAACAGGCCGTGCAGATTGGCACTGTCTTCCGGGTTGCGCGTGAGCATGTTGACGCTGCGCTCGATCTGGTGATGGGTATCGGAAAACGCTTCCAGATAGTCGATCAGCGCATCCTTGTCGCGCAGGCTGGCCTTGTTGAACTCGAAATCACTACCCATATCTGCTCCGGCTATTGCCCTGTCGGGATGAAATACCTGCAGCCTGTCGGGCTTGAGACTGATCTAATGCGCCAGTGGGAGAAACGGTGCATAGTTGTCCGTTTTCCCGCTCGGCTCGCGACGACCGCTCAAGCCCGACAGGCTGCTAGTAGTTTGGCTCAAGGCAGCGCAAAGTCAAAGCCGTATTCAAGCTGCGTCAAGCCTCGTTGCGGGTCAGCCTGACATACAGGCGTGGCAACACCAGCGGCAACTCGGAAGCCTTGCGCACCACGACGAATCCACCGGAGCCAAACAGGTGTGGCAGGTAATCGCCAGCACGCTCGTCGATGGTCACACAGAACGGCATCAGCCCGAGCTGTCGCGCTTCGTGAATTGCCACCCGGGTATCTTCGATGCCGTAGCGTCCTTCATACACGTCCAGATCGTTAGGCTTGCCGTCCGTCAGGATCAGCAGCAGGCGCTTGCCGGCCCGCTGTCTGGCCAGCAGCTGGCTGGCATGGCGGATCGCAGCGCCCATCCGGGTGTAAAAGCCAGGCTTGATCGCCGCCAGCCGGCCACGGATCGCACCGTTGTAGCGCTCTTCAAATGCCTTGAGCAAATGCAGCCGTACATTGTCGCGCCGCACCGACGAGAAGCCGTACAAGGCAAACCGGTCACCGGTAGCCGCCAGCGCCTCGGAAAACAGGAACAGGCTGTCGCGGATCACGTCGATCACTCTTGCCGAGTTGTTGACCCAGGCATCGGTGGACAACGACAGGTCAGCCAGTAACAGGCAGGCCAGGTCGCGCTGATGGTTGCGCCAGTCGATGAACAGCCCCGGCTCGCTCACTGGTACCCCGCCTGCCCGGTCGGCAGTGAAGCGGAGCAAGGCATCCAGATCGAGATCGCTGCCGGTGTACTGGCCATGCAGCCGGGTGCGCTGCGGTGTCAGCGCCTGGAATTGCCGGCGCAAGAGGCGCGCCGGCCTGGCCAGTGCCGGCGGCAGCGCTATCGGCTCGGCGTCGCGCGCTACCAGCAGCTGCACCTGGCAATGATCGGGCAGCAATCGCTGCTTACGGTAATGCCACTCGGGCAGCAGGATGCCCTCTTGCAGCACCCGATCATCGTCGGCCTCTGCCGGCAGATCGAGGTCGAACCTTACCCGGCTGGCGCTGGTCTTGCCGTCACGAGCCACCGTCAGGTGATCGAGATCGTCGGCGGCCTGCGCGGCGTCCGGGTCTTCGTCGTCTTCGGTGGCGCGGTTCACCTTGACGAATTCGGCCCAGGAAAACAGGCTTTCTGCACGAAACCGCAGCATGAATCCCTGTTTGCCGTCAGGCATGTCGGTCGCCTCGGCCTTGCGTTTGCGCCCGTCGGGCGCCTGTTGCCGCGAACCGCTGTCGGCAGCAGCCGGATCAGCATCCCCCCGGGCACGTGCGCCATGTGATGCCGGCGGGTGGGGGTGCAACCACAACGGCACGGGTTGTGGCCGGTGCGGGCTGTCGGGCAACTGCAGCGCCTGATCCGGCCGGCGCAGGGCGGTCTGGATCACCTGCTCGGCCGCCTGTTCGGCAGCCGGCAACCGTTGCGGGTCCCCGCGCTCGGTAATCAGTGCGGTTACCAGATCGTGATAACGCGTCGTCATGCCGGGTAGTGCCTGCAGCGTGGCCAGGGTCGCCTGCTGATTGCGTGGCAGCCAGGGCAGATGTGGCGCGACATCGTGCGCCGCCAACGCAATCAGCCACAAATAAAGATCACGATTGCGCGCCCGCTCGGGAAACACCTCCAGCTCGGCCGGCAGATACAGACTGGCTTGATCGGCCCAGGTCAGCTCGGTCTTTTCACCGGTCCCGGCCACCCGCTGCAGCCAGTTGCGGCGAGCCCCGTGACTGCTGGCACTACCGGCAGTGACATTCAGCCCGGGGTCTCCGCCCAGTGCGCGAAAAAACACCGGGGCGATCCGCTGCATCTCCTGCAGCGACACCCTGACCTTGGGATAGCCGCGGTGCGCGGCATTGCGGATGAACCGGTCCCACAATCCACCAACGAATTCTTCCATGGCTCGCTTCCATTGACGTGAGTTTTACGACTGCGTCTGACGCGATCCGGAGCACCCGTCGCCCGCCGGACGTGCTGCGGGTTTGCCGCTCCGGTACGGCACAACGGCCCGGCGTTGCCCGCCCTCTCATCGACTGAGCCCGCGATGCGCGTTGATAACCGGCAAATCTGTCCTCGTTTTCCCACTCGGCTCGCGACGATCACTCAAGTCCGCTAGGCTGCTAGCTTTTCCGCTCGATCGGAATCACCCGAGCCTGGCGGGCGCTGAATGCAGATTCGGTTTCGGCCGATGCCTCGTTCACCCAGGAGAGCAAAGGGCCGCGTGGCCGGGTCGACTGGGTATGGCTGCACGCATCCAGACACTGGCCACACTGTACGCAGGCGAACATCATCCGTTTGACGTTGCGCGGATTCAGGCGCATCGGGCAGACATGATCGCAAGCCGAATAACACTGCGTACAATCGCTGGCCCGCTGGCGTTCGAATCCAACCACCATCGCCCGTCGGTTGCCCATCCAGGCCAAGCTCTGGAACAAGCCGATCGCGCAGGCGTAACGGCAGAACAGATGGCGGGCAAACAGGAATTCCACGCACAGTGCGACGGTGGCTACGGTCAGGAACAACTGCTGATTGCGGGTCAGCTCGCCTTGCCAGAGATTGCTGTAGATATCGGCTGGCGGCAGCAGGTAGGTCAGCAGCACCACCGCCCACAGCAAGGCAAAGCCAACGGTCATCGGTAGCACGGCCAGCCACCAGAGCGCATCCCGCGGCACACGACTGCCATCCGGATTACGCTGCGGCAAGGGCTTTCGATCCCACAGGCTGAATTTGCCGATCGCCCGGCGCAAGGTGGCGTTGATTGTCTCAACGACGGAAAAATGCGGGCACAGCCAGCCACAGTAAAGCCTGCCCCACTTCCAGCTGACCCAGATCAGGCCGCCGCCGGCAAGCAACAGCGGTAGAAACCCCCGCCAGACAATGTTCAGCGCGGCTTCACCGGCACCGATCCGGCCGGCAATGAAGTCATCCAGCCCCAGTGTCCAGTCCTGGCCCAGCAGAATGAAATGCTTGACCGTCAGGTCAAAGCGAAACAGATCCAGCACCGGGGCAAAAACGAACAGGGCAAAAAACGCCGTTTGCGTCAGCCGCCGCCAGCGTTGCACCGGCCAGCCCAGCCAGCCGACAGCGCCTTGCGTGGTGCCGGCGTCGACGGGCGGCTGACGGCAAGAGCGGGCGAACGACATGATCCGGTCAACGGCCAAACGTTGCGCGCACCACTTCGAACAAGGCCTCGCCTGTTTCCGGGTCATCGGTCAACGGCTCGATCAGCGCAACCCTGCAGGCTGCCACCGGATCGACCCCCGCCTGGATCAGGCTGGCGGCATACACCAGCAGGCGGGTCGAAGCGGCCTCTTCCAGATCGTGATCCTTGAGCTGGCGGAAATGGTTGACCATGGTCACCAGCCGCTGTGCCATCGCAGCATCGATCCCGGTTTCGGCCACCACGACCTGCTGCTCGACCGCTGCCGGCGGAAAATCGAAGGTCATGGCAATGAACCGCTGCCGGGTAGAGGGTTTCAGGCTTTTGAGCAGGTTCTGGTAGCCTGGGTTGTACGACACCACGAGCATGAATTCTGCCGGCGCCTGCAATTCTTCTCCGGTGCGTTCGATCGGCAGGATGCGGCGGTCGTCGGTCAGCGGATGCAGCACGACTGTCGTATCCTTGCGGGCCTCGACGATCTCGTCCAGATAGCAGATGGCGCCCTGCCTGACTGCACGGGCCAGCGGGCCATCGCTCCAGTAGGTCTGGCCGTCGCCAATCAGGTGGCGTCCGACCAGATCGGCGGCACTCAAATCGTCGTGGCACGACACGGTAATCAGTGGCCGGCCCAGTCTGGCAGCCATGTGTGCGACAAAGCGTGTCTTGCCGCAGCCGGTGGGGCCCTTGATCAGCAGTGGCAAACGGTTGCGCCAGGCATGCTCGAATACGGCGCATTCGTCGGCAACGGCCTGATAATGGGGAATCGTCTGCGCACGGCGGGTCTGGTTCACGATACGGCTTTCACGGCTATCAATCACAACCGGAATGAGAACATTTACCCGCCAAGAGAGGCTTTGATATTCATCAGGCTTTGCCACAAATGTCGTGCTTGACCCGTACGGCAGCGCTGCTGCAACCGGAAAACGGGCAATAGCGGCGTGTGCGCCCGGCAGGCCGGCGTCAAGCCCGGCGGGTGGCCAGATGAGTGGTCATCTGCCGCAATCCCAGCAATGCTTGTTCAGCGGCCTCTCCAGCTGCCGTCCAATCCTCTGCGCGGGCAGCAAGCTCAAGGGCTTTCAGCTGAGCGGCCAACGGCGCGGCGCCAATCTGCGCTACTGCCCCCTTCAGCTTGTGCGCCTGGCGCGCCAGGGCATCGGCCTGGCGGGATTGCAACAATGAAGCCAGTTGCGGGCCGATTTCATCGGCAATGGCCAGCGCCAGCGCCACCACATCGACTACCACATCCTTGCCCAATTGCCCTGCCAGCTCGGCCAGCGCCTGATCGACCTGCCCGGCCAGTGCGGCAGCATGGTCGGCAGCCTCCGGCAACGGATCGCCGGCCGGGCCGACTGCCCCCTTAGGCTGCGCCGGCAGCCAGCGCTGCAAGATGGCGGTCAGAGATTCAACCGAGATCGGCTTGGTGGCAAAATCATCCATGCCGGCCGCCAGGCAGGCATCCCGATCTTCCTGGAATGCATTGGCAGTCAGCGCCACAACCGGTATGCCGGAACAGGGCACATCCAGCTCGCGAATGGCGCGGGTAGCCTGGTAGCCATCCATCACCGGCATCTGGCAATCCATCAGCACCAGATCGAACGGCTGCTGCTGCAACAGCTCGATCGCCTGCAGACCATTGCTGGCCACCGTAACCAGACACCCCAACTGCTGCAGCATCAGGCTTGCCACCCGCTGATTGAGCGGGTTGTCTTCAGCCAGCAGGATGCGGGCACCCGCCAGGCCCACATCCGCCCTGGCGGGTACAGGCCCCGCCCCGCTGCCTTCCCCGCTACGCAGCTCGGCCAGCGTGTCCAGCAGCACACGCCGCCGTACCGGCCGCAGCATCGGATGCCAGCGGCCGCCGATCAGAGATCCGGTATCCCGGTGTTCGGCATAGCCCAGCCAGCAGATACCGCGCCGGCCCGGTGGCAAGCTGTCGCGCAAGCTGGCAGCCAGCACCGGGTCCTGCACGTCCAGCAGCAAGATATCGAACGGCTCAGCCAGCGCGGCCGCGGCCTGCTCCGGGCTGGCGACCGTTACCGCCTGACCAAGCATGCTGCGCAACGCTGCAAGCACGGCCGGCGTATCGCTGACCGCCAGCAAGGCCGTCTCCTGCAGAAAGCCGGGAACGATTGGCTCTGCAAATCCGTTTTTCGGGGCCGCCAGACAGATATCGAACCAGAAAGTCGAGCCAAACCCTGGCGAGCTGTCGACACCGATTTCCCCATTCATGGCCTCGATCAACCGGCGGCAGATGGACAATCCCAGGCCGGTGCCACCGAAACGGCGTGTTGTCGAGGCGTCGGCCTGACTGAATGGCTGGAACAACTTGCTGCGGGCAGCGAAATCCATGCCGATGCCGCTGTCGATCACCTGACAATGCAGGCTCACTGAGCGGGCGGTTTGCTCGCTGACCGAGAGCCGGATTTCAACGCCTCCCTCACTGGTGAACTTGATGGCGTTACCGACCAGATTGATCAGGACTTGCCGCAGTCGCCCTGGGTCGCCGACACACACGCCAGGGACGGTAGCGTCCACGACGGCGGTCAGATAAAGCCCGCGGGCATCGGCTTTTTCGGCAAACAGGTCGAGCACTTCATCGAAAATCACCCGCACCTCCAGCTCCAGATGTTCCAGTTCGAGATGGCCGGCCTCGATCTTGGAGTAGTCGAGCAAGTCATTGATCAGGCTCAGCAGCGCCTCGCCCGAAGTAATGATCGAGGAAACGTACTCGCGCTGCAGCTTGTCGAGCCTGGATTGCTGCAGCAGGCTGCTGAAGCCCATCACGGCATTCAACGGGGTACGGATTTCATGGCTCATGTTGGCCAGAAAATCGCTTTTGGCACGACTGGAGGCCAACGCATCGTCCTTGGCCTGAATCAGTTGCCGTTCATGCTCTGCCCGCTCAAAGCCGAGCAAGGCAACGTGCAGGAAGACTTCGATATTGGCCAGATCCCCTTCAGCGGGCGGTTGCATGGCATCGAAATGCACCATCCAGCATGCCAGGGCTGGCTTGCCGGCCAGCGCCAACGGCCTGGCCCACACGCCGTCAATGCCTGCCGCGGCATGAATCTGCCCCAGTTGTGCCCATAACGATGACTGCCCGGCAGCCGGCAGGATCATGTCCGTCGCTGGCCAGTCAAAGCCGCCGAATTCCAGGTGCGCGATCCAGTCGCCCCAGAAATCAGCCAGTGCACGTTGGTGGCAGCCCAACAGCCGCAAGGGTTCACGCAGCAGGATGACTGCACGCAGCGACGGGAAACACACCTCAAAGGCACCGGTCAGCCAAGACGCCAGCCGGGGCAGATCCATCCCCGCCGCCAGCCCTTCCAGCAACTCGGTTCTGAGCTCCAGCGATGAACGCAGACGGTGCTCGTCGGTATTGTCCTCGCCGGAACACAGCATCAGTGGCTCGCCTGTGATCAGGTCTGGCACCTGGACACTGTTCCAGCTGACCTCTCGCATTTCGCCACGGGTAGTGCGCATATTAACGACCAGCGTGGCCGGGCCTGCCGTTTCATTGGCAAACAGGTCGCTGCGGTAGCGCTGGAATGCCTTGCGATCATCGTCGCTGGCAATCCAGTCATCAAAACAGGCGCCAATCAGTGATTCGGCCGGGACATCCAGCACGGCTGCAGTCCGCTGATTGGCCAGCCGGACCCGGCAATCGCGGGAGATCAGTAGCATCATCACGCCAGCCGTGTTCAGGTAGCGCAAAGCAGCTTCTTTTTCTGCGATGACCTGCTGCTCGGCTTTCATCCGGGCGGTGATGTCGGAAAATGATGTCACCACCGCCTCGGGGCGGGTAAAGTCGCCGCCAAACACGGGTTGCGAGTTGACCGACAGCCAGGCGCTTGCGCCATCGGCCCGTTGCACCCGCATGCGCACATCACGCCGTGGCGAGCCGGTTTGCAGTGTTTCGAGGGATGGCAGATCGGCCGGCGGAAACGGGCTGCCATCCTCACGCCAGGCTTGCCAGAGCGTGTCCAGATCCAGCCGGTCGCCCGGTTTGACCAGCGCCAGCCCGAGGATTTGCCGGGCCGCCTGGTTGCACGCCAGCAGTCGGCCATCCACCGATTGCATCACCACGCCTTCAGACAGGGCAGCAATCAAGGAGCGGTAACGCGATTCGCTTTCAGCCAGCGATTGCTGCAAGGCCTCCAGTTCTCCCACCCGGCCCAACGCCTGATTACGCTGCAACACATGATCCTGGGCACCCAGCAGAAAGCGCTCAATGGTTTGCCCCAGCTGCCCCACTTCACTGGTGACGCGCGACTGACGCAGCAGGTCCAGCGTCTGCTGGGGATTGGCTGGGTCAGCGCGCTTGATCGCCTCGCCCAGCAAGCGGAATGGTCGTGCGACGTACCACAGAAACAAAAACGCCAACGCCAGCGACAGCACGGCCACTCTGGCAAATTCGATCCAGGCGACGGTAAACGCTGCGGCGGAAAAGTGCCGGTAATACGCCAGCGGGTCAGGATCAACCGCCAGGCTGCCCAATGGCTGACCTCCAACTGAATCGACCAGCCTGATCCGGATGGGAGCGATATGCCCGAACAGGCGGTCTGCTGCCCACCCCTCGATTGCGCTCCTGACGGGTGTCGGCTGGTCTGATCTGGCAAACATCCGGCCCTGGTCATCCCGGATCATCGCGTGGCGAACCCTGCCATTACGAACCAGACTGTCCACGGCATTCTGTGCCACATCGGTATTCAGCTCGAACAAGGCCCGCTGTGCGACAGGCAGGATCATTGCTGCCGAACCCTGTAACTGCTGGCCAGCTTCCTGACGCGCCCCGAAATAGGTAGCGCCTAGTTGCAGCAGCGCAGACAGCAGCCCGATCCCCGCAGTCAGAAAGACAGCGAACTTGATCGGCCGGGCAAACAGGGGGCGCAGGGAATTCAACATGATGGTTCCGTTGTAGCGGCTTGCCTGTGCGAGTTCAAATCAGTTTGGTCTATGATTCAGAACTCTGCACTCACCCTGAACGGCTCTGTTACCGCATGAAACGCTCGCTTGTCCTGTCGTTGCTGGCCTGCTTCCCGCTGACAAATGCCCTGCACGCCGCCACACCGGATTGTGGCGCCCGACCGATCAGCATTGCGCTGTACGAGTTTGGGCTGCTGTTCAACAACGGCAGGGGGATCGATCGGGATGTAATCGACGAACTGCGCCATCGTAGTGGCTGCCGGTTCGACATCAGCGTCAGGCCGCGTGCCCGCATCTGGCAGGAGCTGGAAGCCGGCACGCTGGATATGAGCGTCTCCGGCATCCAGAATCCAACCCGTGACCGTTTTGCCTGGTTTGCGCCTTATCTGACGCTGAAAAACATCAGTCTGCTCGATCTGCCGGCTGGCTCCCCGTCAACGGCTAGCGCCTTTCTGGCCGATACCCGGTTGCGCTGGGGCGCAGTCCGGGCTTTCCGGCATGGCGAATCGGCGGATACTTTTCTAGACCAGTTGCGCCAGCAAGGCCGGGTGCTGGAAGGGCAAAATGTTGCCCAAGTGTTTGCGATGCTGAAATCGGGCCGTGTGCAGGGGATGTTTGCACAGTCACCGGTCTACCGCATGCACCTGACCGATGACGAAGCCAACCACCGTTATCGCCTGGTGGATTGGGCCCCTCACGAAGCCGCGGTGCCGCATTCGCTGATCCTCGCCAAAAGCCGCTTTTCAGCCGAACAGGCTGCGCTCTGGCAGGGTCTGGTGCAGTCGATGGTTACAGACGGAACCATGCTGCGCATCCTGCAACGCTACCTGCCCAAGGAAGAAGCAGCAGCCCACATGCTAGCCAGGTAACTGCAGGACGGCCGGTCAGAGTCGGTACGCCAGGCCGATCAGGCCGATGACCAGCGTCAACCACCCTGACACAATCCAGAAAAACAGCCCGCCCACATGCCGCAGCCCCATGAAGTGGTCAATCACCAGTTTGCCTTTGGTAAAGGTGATCAGGCCGATCAAGGCCACCGCAACTGGCCCCGGATGCGACGCTTCGCCAAGCAGGAATGAAACGCCGGTCAGTATCAGCAGGACTAGCCACAACACGGTTGATATCCGGTTTTGCATGATCAGACTCCTCAGTGCAGGACGTAAACCAGCGGGAACAGTACGATCCACACCAGATCGACCATGTGCCAGTACGAGGCGCCGGTTTCCACTCCGGCGTGCTCGGAGGCCGAATAACCACCCTTGCCTGCCTTGAGCGCAACCGCGGCCAGAATCACCATCCCCAGAATGACATGCAGGAAATGGAAAAAGGTCAGTGACAGGTAGAACATGTAAAAGGTGTTGGTCGACAGGGTAATGCCGGCCCCCAGCTTGTCAGCGAACTCAAGCCATTTGATGACCACGAAAACCATACCGGAACCGAACGCAGCCCACAGCCACTGGCCGCAACGCCGTGAATCATTGCCGCGAATCGCCGCCACCGCCCGCACGACCAGATAGCTGCCGGTGAGCAACACCATCGTATTCACCATGCCTGACACACGATCAAGCGACTGCTGCGAGGTATCGAACAATTCGATATTCTTTGCCCGCGCAAAGGCATACGCAACAAAGAACACCCCGAACACCAGTAACTCGGCCAGAATGAAAAACCACATGGCGAGATCGCCAGGTGGCCATTTCCGATGCAATGCCGTATCAGTCATAAAGCCCTGCCCGCTTATTCCAAAGAGTGGCCATTCTAGCCGCACAGGCAGGAAAAGGACTTGATGCGTCTCAGCTTCAGCCCGACAGACTGCGAGAACCAGTGCTTGCTTCACCCCGGCGAATGTTGGCACCCAGATCGTCCAGCGCCGCCAGCGTGTTGCAATTGGCAAACCAGTGCGGCTGATCAAACAGAACCTGACAGGTCCCGGTGGCGCGCTGCCAGGCATGCAAAGAGGCGACCCCTTCGGCCCGGCAGCGCAACAGGCTTTGCAGCGCCGGGGCCACTTCACAGGCGAATACCGCGTGATGCACATGCCCGGCATGAGCAGCCACACACATGGACGACCCGGCAGCGACACACGATAACAAGCCCTGAAGCACTGCAACGGGCAGCATCGGCATGTCACACGGCACCACCAACGCCATGCGGGTGTCGATGGCAGGCAGCACTTTTGCCAGCCCCGCCAGTGGCCCGCCGAAGTCATCGCTATCGTCGGTGATCACCCGATGACCGTAGTGCCGGTAAATCGCCAGATTGCGGTTGGCGCTGATCACCCGCTGTTCGCACAGCGGTGCAAGAGTCGCCAGCATGTATTCGACCAACGGCCGTCCGTCGAGCCGCTGCAACCCTTTGTCACACCCCCCCATCCGTGAAGCTGCGCCCCCCGCCAGCACGATGCCGGTGACCTGATGCAGGGTCACAGCGGAATGGCTCCGTCATGGTTACGACGATACAGCCGGAAACGCTCACGCGAATCACCCGGCCGGCCGCCTTCCCAGAGGCGCACCCAACTGCCAGCCGGTGAAATCTCCACCTGCCCACCCTGGATCAGCACCCAGTCACACGACCCCGGGTTGGCCATTTCGGATACCAGCGGCAAATCAGTGTAGTAATGAAACAAAGCGACCTGTGCCGTGCTCATGTTACGGGTCGCAATGCATCCTTTTGCCTGACCGGCAACATGACCAAGCTCCGCCGCTGGCAACTGGTAGCCACGAACCCAATCGACTCCCGGTAGCCACAACAGCATCAGCAACGACCAGGACAGCGTCACCCCGGCGGCCCAACTGGTAACGGCCTGCCGCCCACGCTGGCGTCGCCGGCTGACGGCCCAGACCCAGGCCAGCGTCAGCACAATCGCCAGCAGGACAGCCGCTACATTCAGGCTGGCGACGAATCCGGGAGCGACTTTGACCCCGCGCTCCACCAGCCGGGCAGGAATGCCGAATTGCGCTGCAGTCCAGCCGATCCAGAGATAGATGGCCAGCAGGCCGAACGTCATGATGCCAAACCAGTTCAGCGCCGCTGCCGCACCACGACGTAGCCGATCAATGCCGGCTGATGCGAGCAAAGACAGCGGAATCAGCAACGGCAGGGCATAGCCTTCTTTGGGTGCGGGAGAAAACAGCATCAATGCCAACCAGACAGACAGCATCAACACCGGCATCTGCACATGAGGCCTGGCATAGCCAAGCAAACGGGAATCCCACAAGGTCCAACCCGCCAGCGGCAAGGCCGGCCAGGCAAACCAGGGAAGCAGCGACAGATAGTAAGCCAGCTCCCGCGACCAGATCGCAAAGCCGATGCCCTGCAATCGCCAGGTAGCCCCGGCAGACCACCAGAGTGAGAACAGATCAGGCGAAGTGCGCCACAGCCAGAACGGCCAAAGCACCAGCCATGGCAACGCAACCAGCGCCCCCAGTACCAGAGTGATCAGATATTCCCGGCTGCGCCAGTAGCGAAAACACGCCGGCAACAGGATAGCCACCATCCAGATGGCTGCCGGCTCGAACAAGGACGCCGATGCACCCGCCAGTCCGCTGCCGACCCCGAGCGCCAGCCCAGCCAGCCCGGGCAGGCGCAACGCCAGCGCCATGCCGTAGACCGCCGCAGCATAACCAGCCAATGTCGCCGCATCGGGGCTCAGTGCGTGTCCCCTGAGCAGCAAGCCCAGACAGCCCACCATGACCATGACCACCACACGGCCTGATCGCCTGCCAACCAATTCCCGCCCGGCCCCGCCGGCACAGGCCAGTGCCAGCGCCATGAACAGGCCCGTAGCCAGCCGTGCGGCATCATGTGTCTGCAGCCAGCCTGGAGCCAGCCACTTCGCCATCAGGGTCGCCAGCTGATAGAAGAAGGGAGAACGCTCCAGCGTGGGCTCGCCTGCCAGCGAGGGCACCAGCCAGTTGCCGGAATCAAGCATTGCATCAATGATGCCGATCGATGCCGGCTCATCCGGCTTCCACGGATGATGGCCCACCAGGCCCGGCACCAGCCAGATCAGGCACAGCAACAGCAAGAGCCAGGGGCGCTCGGTAGGTTTGAGCGGCTGCGTATCGGAAGGAGGAGTGTAAGTCAGCATGTTCCTGATCATCCTGGGTCATGGCCATTCGACCGGCAATCCCGGGCTGCCTGCGGCCCAGCAGCCTGTCGAACTTGAGCGATCTTCGCGATCCGTGCGGGAGCAGGCGATCAGCTTCCGGATTAACAAAACAAAAGGCAGCCGAAGCTGCCTTTTACAGAAACGCACACGTTCATTATTTGCTGAGCATGGCGTACTTCTGGCGGAATTTCTCTACCCGACCCGCGGTATCGAGAATCTTCTGCTTGCCGGTATAGAAAGGATGGCATGCCGAGCACACCTCCACATGCAGATTCTTGCTCATGGTCGAGCGAGTCTGGAAAGTGTTGCCGCAGGAGCAGGTAACACTGATGTCATTGTATTCCGGGTGAATGCCCTGTTTCATGATCTACCTCTAGCTATCGGGCCCAGGGGTTTTGCCTGGACTACGTTGGAAAAGCCGTGGATTATGGATGACTCCGACAGGGTTGGCAAGCTCCGAACCTGCGAGGCGCTGCTTACCCTCGGCGCATCGAATCAAAAAAGCCGGCGTTATTCTTGGTGCCCTTGATTTTGTCGAGCAGGAACTCCATTGCTTCCAGATCATCCATCGGATAAAGCAGCTTGCGCAAGATCCAGATTTTCTGCAACAGCTCCTGCGGAATAAGCAATTCTTCCCGGCGGGTACCTGAACGATTGACATTGATTGCCGGGTAGATCCGCTTTTCGGCCATCCGGCGATCCAGATGGATTTCCATATTGCCGGTGCCCTTGAATTCTTCGTAGATCACATCATCCATGCGCGAACCGGTATCGATCAACGCCGTCGCGATAATGGTCAGCGATCCCCCCTCCTCAATGTTCCGAGCGGCACCGAAGAAGCGCTTTGGCCGCTGCAGCGCATTGGCATCGACACCGCCAGTCAGCACCTTGCCCGAAGCCGGAACTACGGTGTTGTACGCCCTGGCCAGACGGGTAATCGAATCCAGCAGGATCACGACGTCCTTTTTGTGCTCCACCAGCCGCTTGGCTTTCTCGATCACCATTTCGGCAACCTGCACATGACGTGCAGCAGGCTCGTCAAACGTCGAACTGACGACCTCGCCCTTCACCGAACGCTGCATCTCGGTAACCTCTTCCGGGCGCTCATCAATCAGCAGTACGATCAGGTACACTTCCGGATGGTTGACGGCAATCGAGTGGGCAATGTGTTGCAGCATCACTGTTTTGCCAGACTTGGGAGGCGCCACCAGCAAGCCGCGCTGCCCCTTGCCGATTGGCGCAATGATGTCGATTACCCGACCAGTGCTGTTTTCGTCTGCTGCAATATTGCGCTCCAGACGGAGGGGTTCGCTGGGAAACAGCGGCGTCAGGTTCTCAAACAGAATCTTGTGCTTGGCGTTTTCCGGAGGCTCGCTATTGACCTTGTCCACCTTAACCAGCGCAAAATAGCGCTCGCCATCCTTGGGGGTACGAATCTCCCCTTCGATCGAATCCCCGGTGTGCAGATTGAACCGTCTGATCTGGCTGGGGCTGACGTAAATATCGTCCGGGCCGGCCAGGTAAGAGGTATCAGGCGAGCGAAGGAAGCCGAAACCATCCGGCAGGACTTCCAGAGTGCCTTCGCCAAAAATGCTCTCACCTTTGCGCGCCTGATTTTTCAGCAGGGCAAAAATGAGATCCTGTTTACGCAGGCGGTTGGCGCCATCGATTTCGTTGGCAATGGCCATTTCGACCAATTGCGTGACATGCAAATGCTTCAGATCGGATAGATGCATTTTTTCTGAGTGGGGATGATAAGGATAAACAAGAAAATGCGCCGCATATCGCGGGCCAACTGATTCAGGTCAGGATGACTGAGGGCAGGAACCGGGCGGACCGGAAAGCCATTGGTGCAATATAGCAGCTTTCCGGGTACGTGTATGACTAATTATGACGAAACGACAACAATTAGATTCAGAGGTGGCTGTCGATGAACGCAGTGAGCTGCGACTTGGACAGCGCCCCAACTTTGGTTGCCTCGACGTTGCCGTTCTTGAACAACATCAGCGTTGGGATGCCGCGGATCCCGTATTTCGGTGGTGTTGCCTGGTTCTCGTCGATATTGAGCTTGGCCACTTTCAGACGGCCAGCATATTCCTGCGCAATTTCGTCCAGGATCGGGGCAATCATCTTGCAAGGGCCACACCAGTCAGCCCAGTAATCAACCAGAACCGGCAACGCAGCCTGCAGCACCTCCTGCTCGAACGTGGCATCGGCAACATGGTGGATATGTTCGCTCATATATTCCTCTCTGAAAGCGGACGGTGAGATAATACAGGTGGCGCCGGCGTGACCGGCTCATCCGGAAGGCGTGAATCAGGACGAGATCGTAACCAAAAATCGCAATACTGAAAAGCCATTGGCTGTCAGTTTAGTGTAATCTGCTCGCGCCTTGACGCGGATCGTGACCGCCCAAAAGCCTTTCTGCCCAGCTTGACCATTCACCGCGCACCCTCTGAACCTTGTCCATGCGAACCACCTCGTTTCCGCCTGCACCGTCTGTACCGCGCAATGATGCCCGCACGATCCGTACCTTGCTGCCTTACCTCTGGCAATACAAAAACCGGGTGCTGCTGGCGTTGAACTGTCTGATTCTTGCCAAGATTGCCAATGTCGCGGTGCCCCTGGCGCTGAAGGAAATCGTCGACTCCCTCGCGGTAACGCCTGCCACGGCCTTAGCAGTTCCAATGCTTGCGATCATCGGGTATGGCTTGCTGAGGCTGGCAGCCAGCAGTTTAGGCGAACTGCGGGATGCCGTTTTTGCCAAGGTGACGCAGGGTGCGATCCGTTCAATTGCGTTGAGGGTTTTTCGCCACCTGCATGCACTCAGCCTGCGCTTTCATCTTGCCCGACAAACCGGCGGCATGAGCCGGGACATTGAACGAGGAACCAAGGGAATCGCATTCCTGTTGAACTTCATGCTGTTCAACATCCTGCCGACCCTGGTTGAAATCGCGCTGGTGACCGGCATTCTGTTGAGCCGATATTCTGTTTGGTTTGCTGCGGTCACGGTCGGGACCATTTGCCTGTATATCCTGTTTACGCTTTCGGTTACCGAATGGCGCATGGTGTACCGCCGCACCATGAATGACATGGACTCGAAAGCCAATACCAAGGCAGTGGACAGCCTGCTCAACTATGAGACTGTCAAGTATTTCAGCAATGAAGCTTATGAATCGCGCCGCTACGACGAGGCATTGTCGGTCTGGGAACAGGCAGCTGTCCGCAACCAGGTATCACTGGCAGCCCTGAATGCCGGGCAGAGTGCCATCATTGCCGTGGGCGTGACCTTGCTGGTCTGGCTGGCAGCGGACGGGGTGGCACGCAAAGAGATGACGCTGGGCGATCTGGTGCTGGTGAATGCATTTCTGATCCAGTTGTACGCGCCACTACATTTTCTCGGCTTCGTCTACCGGGAGATCAAGAATTCGCTTGCTGACATGGAGCGCATGTTCCAGTTGCTGGAGCAAGGTGCAGAAGTCAGCGATTCGGCTCAGGCCCAGCCACTCCAAACATCGCAAGCCGAAATCTGCTTCGAGCGGGTATCGTTTGGCTATGACAGTAATCGGCAAATCCTGTTTGACATCAGCCTAGTGATTCCAGCGGGCAAGACGGTCGCAGTCGTCGGACATTCCGGCTCAGGAAAATCCACCCTCGCCCGGTTACTGTTCAGGTTTTACGACGTAACAGCCGGCAGTATCCGCATCAACGGGATCAATGTTCGTGACTGGACTCAAGACAGCGTACGCAGCCACATTGGCATCGTGCCGCAGGATACGGTGCTGTTCAATGACACGGTGTACTACAACATTGCCTATGGCAATCCGCAGGCTTCGCGCGAGGCAGTCATTGATGCGGCAAAGGCGGCTCATATCCATGATTTTGTCAGCAAGTTGCCAAGAGGGTATGACACCCTGGTGGGCGAGCGCGGTTTGAAACTGTCGGGCGGAGAGAAGCAGCGAGTCGCGATTGCCCGCACTATTCTGAAAAACCCTCCCATCCTGATTCTGGATGAAGCGACGTCAGCACTGGACTCCCGCACCGAAAAAGCCATTCAGGCGGAGTTGAAAGATATTGCGGCCAATCGCACAACCCTGGTTATTGCGCACCGGCTATCAACGATTGCCGATGCCGATGAAATTCTGGTCATGGATCATGGCAGAATTGTCGAACGGGGCACACATCGTGAACTGCTGGACCGCGCCGGCCTTTATGCGCAGATGTGGACCATCCAGCAGCAAGAGGCGGCCAATCCCGCAGCTTAGATTGGAGCACCCTGTCAAGGTTGCGCCATGCCCGCCAGACACGGTTGACGTGCCGCCGATGTGGCCGAGCGGCCCATGAGCCGGTTGCACACTGACAGCCACCTGACCACCCTGATCTGAAGAGATACTGAATCCATGTACCAAGACCTGATCCGCGACCAACTGGATGAAGCCGCCAGCCTGCTGCAGCGTTTCATCACCGACCAGAGCTGCTTGGCGGCTGTTGAGGCCGCTGCCTCGATCCTGATCGACGCCTATCGCCAGGGCAACAAGGTCATATCCTGCGGTAATGGCGGTTCGCACTGTGATGCCATGCACTTTGCCGAGGAGTTGTCCGGCCGCTACCGGGACAACCGGCCGGCACTGGGAGCCATCGCCATCTCCGACCCATCCCATTTGTCGTGCGTCGGCAACGACTACGGGTTTGACTACGTTTTTTCGCGGTTTGTGGAAGGCGTAGGCAGGCCCGGTGACGTGCTGCTGGGCATTTCGACCAGCGGCAATTCAGCCAACGTGCTGCGGGCGATTGAAGCAGCAAGGGACCGGCAGATGAAAATCATCCTGCTGACCGGCAAGGATGGCGGCAAGATGCGTGGACTGGGAGATGCCGAGATCATCGTGCCGCACTTTGGTTATGCCGACCGGGTTCAGGAAATCCACATCAAGGTGATCCACATCCTGATCGGTCTGGTCGAGCGCGGGTTGAACTACACACCCTCCGCGAGCAGCTGACGCTGACGCTTGGTTTCGGCCAGGCAAATTCCACTGGCAACCGAGACGTTCAGACTGGCCACCGAGCCAAACATCGGGATGCTGACAATGCTGTCACACAACTCGCGGGTCAAGCTGCGCATGCCGCTGCCTTCCGCACCCAGTACCCATGCCAGTGCGCCTTGATGGCGGAAATGAAACAGATCAGTATCACCATCTGCTGCGGTGCCAACGATCCAGATGCCACGATCACGCAGATCGCGCAAGGTACGCGCCAGATTGGTGACCATGACATAGGGCACCACTTCTGCTGCGCCGCACGCCACCTTGGCAACCGTAGCGTTCAGCCCGACGGCCTTATCCTTGGGCGCGATCACGGCATGAACTCCCATGGCATCCGCTACCCTCAGACATGCCCCCAGATTGTGCGGATCCTGCACCCCGTCCAGCACCAGCAGGAATGGCGGCTCCTGCAGCACATCCAGTACATCGTCAAGTGCAACGAATGATTTGGCCGTATCCACCAGCGCAGCCACGCCCTGATGCCGGCCGTGACCGGAAAGGCCGTCGAGCCTGGGTGCGTCTACCGGGATGACCCGCACCCCCGCTTGCTCGGCAAGACGTTGCGTATCGCGTGCCCGAGGATCGTTCCGGCCCTGCTGGAGATAAATCTCCAACACACTTTGCGGATTGAAGCGGATGCGTGCCTGTACGGCATGAAAGCCGAACAGGACTCGTTTGGTGGTGGACATGGTTCAGACAGGCTCCAGGTGGGCCGGGCGTGCGGCCAGTGGCAGCGCGCCCTGATGATGGTCTTGGTAGATTCCCAGTTCATGGAACAATTGCTCGACTGCGCTGTCAGGCAAAGGCTTGCTGAACATGAACCCCTGCACTAGATCACACCCCTGCTCGCGCAGGAATGTCAACTGGGCCTGATTCTCTACGCCCTCAGCAATCACGCGCAAACCCAGCTTCTTGGCCATGGCGATAATGACTTCGGCGATTGCGGCATCGTCTCCGTCTTTGGGCAAACCCTCGACAAAGGTGCGGTCGATTTTCAGGTTATGGATCGGGAACCGCTTTAGATTGTACAACGATGAGTAGCCGGTGCCGAAATCATCAATTGCCAGTTGTACGCCCATCTGTTTCAGTTCAGTCATGATGCCGATGGCTTCTTCAGCGTTGCGCATGATCATGCCTTCGGTGATTTCCAGCTCCAGCCATTGCGGGTCAAGGCCCGAAGATTCCAGTGCATGACGCACGGCGCTGACCAGGCTTTGCGGCTGGAACTGCCTGGGCGAAAGGTTGACCGCCATTCGTACCGGAGGGAAACCTGCCTCCTGCCATTTTCGTGCCTGACGACAGGCGTGCAGCATCACCCATTCGCCCAGCGGCACGATCAGGCCATTTTCTTCCGCCAGGGGAATGAAACGCTCCGGGGAAATCAGCCCCTGTTCGGGATGCCGCCAGCGCAGCAATGCCTCCAGGCCGATGATGCGGTTTTGTTCAAGTTCGACCTGAGCCTGGTAATGCAGCTCAAACTCTGCGCGTTCGATTGCCTGCCGCAGGCTATTGCCGATCAGCAGGTGTTCATACGCCGTTTCGCCCATATGCCGGGCGAAATACTGGCAGGTATTTTTGCCGTTTTCCTTGGCACGATACATGGCAACGTCGGCGTTTTTGAGCAGCGACGGCGCATCCAGTCCATCGTCCGGAAACAGCGCCGTACCGATGCTGCAGGTGATGTAGTAATCACGCTCGTGCAAACGCACGGGTTCGGCCAGGGTCTGCAGGATCCGGCCAGCAACGATATCGACCATGCCCGTATCGGAGAGCCCTTCCATCACCAGAGTAAACTCATCACCCCCCAGGCGGGCGATCAGATCACCGCTACGGGCACAGCCGCGTAGCCGGGATGCGACCTCCTGCAACAGGCTGTCGCCGGCCGCATGGCCCAGCGTGTCGTTGATGGTTTTGAAACGATCCAGGTCGATGAACAACACCGCCACCCGGCTTTGCTGTTCTGCAGCGTGGGCGATGGCTTGCTGCAGGTGCCTTAGCAACTGGCTGCGGTTGGGCAGCAGGGTCAAGGGATCATGATTTGCCAGGAAATACAGCCGCTGCTCGGCCTCCTTGCGCGAAGTGATGTCGGAAAACACGCCAACGTAATTGGTAATCCGGCCCGCCTCGTCCCGCACCGCGCTGATACTCATCCAGGCGGGGTAAAGCTCGCCGCTGGCTCGCCGGTCGGACAATTCTCCCTGCCAGTGTCCGTTCACCTCCAGACTCATCAACATGTCCCGATTGATTTCGGTCTTGTCGAGCTGACTCTTGAACATGCGTGAGGTTTTGCCCAAAGCCTGTTCAGGCAGGTAGCCCGTGATCTTGCTGAAAGCGGGGTTGACGGCAACGATCTGGGCATCGGCATCCGTCATCAGGATACCCTCGCTGGCATTGTCAAAGACCTTGGCTGCCAGCCGCAGCTGCCGCTCACGGGCCACGCTGGCACTGATGTCAGCAACCAGCCCGATGATGGCGGGGCGGCCCTGGAACTCGAACAAGCGCCCTTGCGCCTCCACCTCCAGCAGGGTGCCGCCAGCGCAACGGGCTCGATACTGGTATCGGTTGCTGGCCTGTTCGGCCCCTTCCCTCAGCCGCTGGTGACTGGTGCGAACCGTGTGCCAGTCTTCGCGGGCGGTAATCGACTGCAACGGCATGTCCTGCAAGGCGCCGTCGCGATAGCCCAGCATGTGGGCCAATGCAGGGTTAGCGTACACGATCCGCTCACCCTGGGCGATATAAAAGCCGACCAGCGACAATTCGACCAGGGCCCTGAACTTGCCTTCGGCGGCCAGTTTGGCCTGCTCTACCTGCTTGACCTCGGTGATGTCACTGAACATGGCGACGCTGTTGACCACTGAACCATCACTATCGCGCAAGGCAGATATACCCAGCCAGGCAGGAAAGTGTCGGCCGCTGGCCGAGCGACCGACAAACTCGCCCTGCCAGGCCCCCTCCAGCAGCAGCTGCTTGCGTATCGTCTGCAACAGCGTCAGCGTCATACCGTGCGGCAAATCATCGACTAACTTGCCCAGCACCTGTTGACGCTGGTAGCCGGTGATCCGGCAAAATGCGTCGTTGACTGCGACAATCCGGTCGGCACAATCGAAAATGCAGATTGCATCGTTGGCATGCTCGAACACGCTGGCGTACAGCTGCAACTGTCGTTCGGTGTGCAGCCGGTCACGAATGTCGTGAACCAGGCCGAAAATGGCCGCCTGGCCGTCGAAGATCAGTCTGCGGGAATGCATTTCTACGTCAACCGGGTATCCGGCACGGTGCATCATGCGGAACTGGCAAACTTCAGCCTCTTGCTTCAGATGCACCAGATCAGCCAGGCGATGCAGCATGGCCTCCCGGTCGGCCAGCCAGAGAATCTGCTCTACCTTACGGCCCGAAAGCTCCTGCGGGGTATATCCCAGCAGCCGGGCCAGCTCGGGGTTGCCATAGACGACAACGCCGCGCTGAACGATGAAAATACCGGCCAACGACGACTCGACCAGCGCCCGGTACTTGGCTTCGGCGGCCGACAAATCGGCCTCGGCACGTTTGCGCGAGGTGATGTCCACGCCGTTGGCACAGATACCGATCAGTTTGCCGTGGCGGTCATAGAGGGGGAATTTGCTGGTCAGGAATACATGCTGGTTGCCACCTGCATTGTATCGCTCTTCAAACTGGATATTCTTGCCCGTCTGCCATACTGCCCGGTCATTCTCTTCCAGCCGCAAGGCAATATCGGCGGCAAACAACCGGGAAGCGGTCGCACCATTGACTTCATCCTGCCGCAGGCCGAGCAGATCAGCGAACGCTCGATTGCACATTTGGTAGCGACCCTGCAGATCACGAACATAGAAAAGGGTCGGCAAATTGTTGAGAACGGTTTGCGTCTGTCGCTGCCAGTCTTTCAGTATGGCTACGGCCAGCTGTTTTTCTTCCAGGGTTGCACACAATGACAGGCCGGCCAACAGCATCACCAGCTGAAAAGCCATCAGGAACAGCGCGCCGTCGATCGAGCCGCCTGGCATACCAGGGGCACCGAACACGATGGAAGTCATCGCCGCCACGCTGGCCAGGATCGCCACGCTGGCAACACCGAGATAACCGAACCTTACCGCCCCCCATACAATCAACGGAAAAACCGCCAGTTGCAGCGACAGGTTGGGTTTGCCCCCCGAAACACCGGGGCTGCCGAACACGAACCCGGCGGCCGCTGCGCTGAGCGCCAGCAACACCAGCAGCTCCGGCCACTTGGCCTGCAGCACCTGAGAGGTGTGCCGGCGGGTCAGGCTCAACACCAACGGTACACTGAGCAAAGTGCCGTTGGCCGTTGACAGGCACCACAGCAGCCAGGAACCAGCCCCGGCCAAATCATCCCACGGCCTGCCGGTATTGCCGACCAGCATCACTGGCAAGGCTAACGCCAGCCCGTTGACCAGCGCACCCAGAGTGACCAGGGCCAACAGGTTGCGCAAATTATCGAGCAAGTACCCTGAAGGCACACGCCGACGCAACAGCACTACCGACAGGACGGCACCGACCGTTGTCCCCAGCGCCAGCGTGGCGGCAAACGTGCCGCTGAGGCCCCCCGCAAGGCCGGCCCCCCAGGTGGCCAGCCAGACAACCGGGGCAAAAGCCAGCCCAAGCAGCAACAAGCCCGCCGTGGCAACTCCCGACGTCAGCCAGACCAGCGATACGTTGGCATGCTCCAGCCTGAACAGCAGCCCGAACTGAGTGGCTAGCGATAACAATGCAGCCAGAACCAGCGCTTTGCCGACGGTGCTCAGTATCCCGTCCGGGGTAGCCTTTCCCCTTCCCTGCGTCATCGCAGCCGATCTCCCTGTTTATCCGATTAAGTCAGTCTGAGGGTGACATGCGACAGGGCAAGCCTATGCATGCATCATTATGAAAGCAGCAAAATATATTATAAATTAACGATTTTCAACAATTACCAAAGAAAACACTTGAAATATCGTGGGCGGACTGATCCTGGGCATGACAAGCAATAGCAAGCCATCGTGCCATGCTCGCAAGCCGTGTGATATCGGCATGAACCCACGCTGCCAGCGGGCAGAACGTTCACGGGTCAATCAGAAAGAGGTCTTGCCTTGCGCTGGCGAATCGGCATTCGGCCGGGGAACAGCAGGCTGTGAGGATTTTTTGGCTGCAGCAGGAGGCTCGGCTATCCAGCCAAACTGATTGGCGACCATCATCATCGCCAGATACAGCGCAAGAGCGACTGGTGTAAACAGCAGAATGCCACCCATGACATGGCTGCGGGCAACATGGGTGGCAGCAGCCAGAGCATGCACCAGCATGACGATGCTGTACCCGGCCAGCAACAGTGATGCCGACACCGCCACAGGATCGGGCAACCAGGTCAGCAGCGGCTCCAGAATTTGAACGCCCTGGCAGACAGCCATCAACTGCAGCAAGCTCCCCTCTCCGTTCCAGCGCCCGCCCAGTTGCATCCACCAATGGAAAAAATGGGTCATCAGCAACAGCTCGAACCAGTTCAGGCAGACAAAGTAGGCTATCCGCGCCAGAGCAGGCGCAACCATGAATTCTGCCGTGGATGCAGCGAACACGCCCAATAGCGTAATCAGCAACGCTGGTTGCCACCACGGGTATCGATAATGGGCCAGTGGCTGAACCCTGAGCCGCAGCAAGTCCAGCAGATCAGTCACCAGCTGGCTTTCTGCCAGATAGGATTTCATCAGTCGAAAATCACGGTTTTTTTCGAATATTCCAGAATCCGGTTTTCCACATGCCACCGGACAGCCCTGGACAACACGACCTTTTCCAGATCACGCCCTTTCTGGATCAAGTCATCCACCGAATCCCGATGCGAAATGCGGATCACGTCCTGCTCGATGATCGGGCCGTCATCCAGCACTGCAGTCACATAATGACTGGTAGCGCCGATCAGCTTGACTCCACGCTCGAATGCCCGGTGGTAGGGCTTGGCCCCCTCGAACGCGGGCAAAAAGGAATGATGGATATTGATGATCCGTTGCGGATAGCGTGCCACGAAATCTGCCGAAAGTACCTGCATGTAGCGGGCAAGCACAATGAAATCAATACCATGCTGACCGAGCAATGCAAACTGCTGCGCCTCGGCCTCGGCTTTGTTGTCGCGGGAAACCGCAATGCAATGAAATGGAATACGGTAGAACTCGGCCAGACGGCGGGTATCCTCGTGGTTGCTGATGATCAGCGGGATATCGCAGGCCAGCTCACCGCTTTGATGCCGGTACAGCAGATCGACCAGACAATGGTCGTAATGCGAGACGAAAATGGCCATTTTCGGCCGATTGGCTGACAGCGCCAGCCGCCATTGCATACCAAACCGCTCGGCAATCGGCTGGAATGCCGCACCAAAAGCATCCATCGACAAGGTGAAATCTGCCAGATCCCACTCCATCCGCATCAGGAACAGGTTTTCCGCCGCATCCTGGTGTTGGTCGGCGTGCAGGATATTGGCGTTGTAGGTGTAAAGAAAATTGGCAATTGCAGCCACCAGTCCCTTGCGGTCTGGGCAGCTAATCAGCAGGGTCGCAGTATTTTTCATAAACTTTCAGACAATCCCGGAATTGTCTGGCGATTCTACCAGAAACGCCTTGCCGGCCGCGCCTGCCGGCCACTCCGCCTGAATCAATCCCCCCGAAAAAGGTCTGCACCATGCAACTGAACACCGTATTCCCGATCGCCGCCCTGGCTAGCGTAGCGTTGCTGGCCGGTTGTGCCAGCCAGGTCATCCCTCCGGCACAACGCCTGCACGGCGAACTGGCGCCACGAGCCGGCAAGGCCTACGCCATTGTGGCGCTGACCAGCGACTCGCAACGCGGCCACCGCACCCTGTTTGCCACCTTCAGCCGCATCGCGCCGGCCGAACGGTTGGCGCTGACGCCGGCACAGCGCATCCAGTCACGCCCGGACATGGAGCGGATCGGAGGGGCTGAGCAAGGCATGCCTGGCGCACTGCATCTGCTTGAGCTGGAACCGGGTGAATACGAATTCACCGAAGCCGGCAGCCACTGGCCCGATCCAGCCGGGCGCGAACCCTACGGCGAGCAGATCCGCCTGCCGCTAAAGCACCGCTTCAGTCTGCAGACGGGAGAAAGCGTGTATCTGGGAGAGCTGCGTTTAACGCTGGATGCGCCACCCAGCGCAACCGTCGTCGATGCCCATCAGCGGGATTTCCGGCATGTGACTGAACAGTGGCAGGTAAACAGTGTTGCACCGGTGATCATCCGCCTAATGGAAACGGCTCGCTGATACTGGCAGCCTGCAAGCCAATACGGACGAGGCTTGCAGCCGGCCTGTGAGCCAATGTGGAAGCGGCCTGCAAGGCAGGCCGCTATTGAATCTGAATCAGGCAGCCTGGCGCGGCGCACCCTGCTCGGCTGGTTCGGCCGGTGGTTTCTCACGCCACTGGGCATAACAAGCCAGTCCGCAATAGTGGGCAACATAATCGGTTGCCTCGGCACTGTCTTTTTCCGAAGCCGGGATTTCTTCCAGACAAACCCGGCACTCGAGTGGAACGGTTTGGGTATCCATGGTCGCTACTCCCGAAGTCAATCAATGGGCTGGCACGCAAACCAGTCTACGCCTGCCTGGTGAACAATGTAATTTGTTTATTGCAATCAATCCAATAGAATTCATGCAAGCGGCGAATCAGCCCGCACGGCCTGGTCGACAAAACACTGCTGGATGGCGGGTAGTTCGGCTTGCCGGCGCACCAGTGCGGCCACACACTGCGGGTCGAACAGCACCCCGGATTGCTGCGTCATCCAGTCCAGCGTACGCTCAACGCTCCAACCCTCCTTATAGGGGCGCCGGCTGCTCAAGGCATCGAACACATCTGCCACGGTGACAATCCGCCCGGCCAGCGGAATCGCCTCGCCGGCCAAACCGGCCGGATAGCCGCTGCCATCCCACGCTTCGTGATGCGCACCGATAATGTCGTACAGCAAATCGATGAACGGCATCTGATCCAGCCCCAGATACCCAATCATCTGCCGACTGAGCTGAATCCCCTGTTCCACATGCCGGCGCATGATCTGCCGCTCATCGTCCGACAGCGGGCCAGGTTTGAGCAACACGCTGTCCGGCACAGCAATCTTGCCGATATCGTGTAGCGGCGCAAACAGGAACACATGCTCGACAAACTCATCGCTCAAGCCTTGCAGCCGGGCACAATCCTGAGCAATCAACCGCGCATAGCGGGCCATGCGTTCCAGATGATTGCCCGTTTCAAAATCGCGCAAATGCATCACATCGTGCGCTGTATGCATCGCCCCGCGCAGGGTGCGCAGCTTGCGCTGCGCGTCCAGCACCATCAGCATCACCAGATGGGAAAACGTCGCCAGATCATCCAGCAGCGCCGGGGTAAAAGGATCTGGTTCGCGCGAATCGAAAAACACAAAACCGAAACAGCGCTGGCCGTCCATCAGCGGCACCGTATAACTGGCACGGTATCCCTGACGGGCCAGATAATGATGATGGCGGCTACCGGCAGCCTCGGCTGGCGGAGCCAGATGGGTCAGGATCCGCGGCTGACCACTGCGCAGCACCTGCTGCAACGACGGCACCTCGGCCAACCGCCGCTCGTACTGGTTCAACGGCTCACCGCTGTCATTGCTGTAGATGAAAGTCTTGACCAGATCGGTCGCCTCGTCATAACTGGCAACCGCGATCCGGGCAATGTCCGGATAACGTGCCCGCACCGCCTGATGAATCGCCGCCAGCTTGCTGGACAACGGCACTTCCTGCTCCAGCAATTGCAAATTCAGAAATGAATCCATGACCTGCCCCCGATGGCTTTTCTTGAGACTAGCAGCCTGTCAGACTTGAGGCCAATCTGCTGCGCTGGTAAGGAACAAATCCCACCACAAGGCGCGCGAAACCAAACCAGCCGCCCGCCAAAACAACAAGGGCCGAATGGCCCTTGTTGTGATGACCGTATACCCCCGGCTTATTTGCTGCGCCGCAACCCCAGCCCGGCCAGCCCGGCGCCGAGCAAGGCCAGCGTGGCGGGTGCTGGCACCGGGTTGTGGCCGTCGCCGGCAGCAAAGGTGGTCCAGCCGCTGGTGCCAATCTGGAACTGGCCCTGCTGGCCGCCATCACAGCAGTTCTCCAGGCCGTAAATGTCCAGGACATGGTTGCCGGCATTCAGATTGACACCGGATACCTGCAGCAGCTCTGCCGCATTCGCCCAGTTATTGGCCCACCAAAGATCCTGACTGGAGAACGTCAACGCATTGCCATCCAGAAACATCGCCCCACCCAGGCCAAAATCGACGCCGGCGCGGAACGACCAGACATCGTTGGCAGCAGCGGCAAAATCGATCCGGTAATGGAAGGCAACATTACCATTGCTGCCCGCCGCACAAGCATTGCTGTTTTCAATGCCGCTGAACGAACTGAGGGCCCGGTCACAATAGCCAGCGCCTGGCGCAACGGCAGTCAAGCCATCGACAACGGTGCGGTAATCGGCGGCAGATGACTGCGCGCCAGCAACCGAGTAGCGGCTGCTGTAATGGATGACGCTGGCCGATGCGGCCGTAGCACACAAGGCCAGGGCAATGCTGGCGATCAGGGTAAAGGAACGGGCTTTCATGACGACAACTCCAGAATGGATAGTAAATAGCTAACATATCCGAATAAAGCAATATATATGCCAAATATATAAATCACTGTATCCAAAAAGCATTTCCTGGCCGCAGCCCTTTTTGCCGGCGCCAGTGTAAAATTTTCCGACAAAAATGGTTCAACATTGACGTACCGCCCCCAGCGGCATAATGTCGCGCCTCATTCATTCAGGAGCCGGCCATGCAACAAGTCGAATTTACCCTCACCCGCGACCACATTGCCCTGTGCGATTTACTGAAGCTGACGGGTGTGGCGGATAGTGGCGGCCAGGGAAAAATCATGGTTGCCAACGGCGACGTAACCGTCGACGGCAAGAGCGAATCGCGCAAGACGGCCAAGATCAGCGCCGGCCAGGTGGTGGAGTGCCTGGGGGTGCGGATTCTGGTCAAGGCCGCTTGAGGGGCGGTGGGTGAGCCATTCTGCCGCGCTGGATTTCGAATTCCTTCATAGGCATCCGCCCGGCGTAAGCTGGATCAGTCCTCATTTCCCATGGTTACGCGGCGACAATCTATCAGTGCGTGATCCGCCAATGAAAAACCCGCCGGACGGCGGGTTTTTCATGACTGCAGCAGGCTGCCTCAACGGTATCGCTGCTGAAAGTCCTGCATGAATTGTGCCAATGCCTGCACACCCGCCAGCGGCATGGCGTTGTAGATGGATGCCCGCATGCCACCGACCGACTTGTGTCCCTTAAGCTGGACCAATCCTGCAGCCTCTGCCTGCTGCAGGAACGGCTTGTCGAGCGCTTCGTCATTCAGCCGGAACGGTATGTTCATCCGCGACCGACACTCCAGCGCCACCGGGTTGGAGTAGAAACCACCGCTGCCGTCAATCAACTGGTACAACAGTTCAGCCTTGGCGATGTTTTCCCGTTCGATACCAGTCACGCCGCCACGCGCCTTCAGCCATTTGAAAATCAGGCCGGCGACATACACGGCGAAAGTGGCCGGCGTGTTGTACATCGAGTCGTTGTCGGCATGCACCTTGTAATCGAGCATGGTTGGCACCGACTTGCCCGCCTTGCCGATCAGGTCGTCGCGCACGATCACAATCACCAGCCCGGACGGGCCGATGTTTTTCTGCGCGCCAGCGTAAATGAGGCCGAACTTCGACACGTCGACCGGGCGCGACAGGATGTTCGACGACATGTCCGCCACCAGCGGCACCTCGCCGACCTCCGGCACCCATTGGTATTCGACGCCGCCGATGGTTTCGTTCGGCGTGTAATGCACGTAGGCTGCATCGCGGCTCAGGTGCCAGCTCGCGCGTTCGGGGATGTAGCTGAAATTGCGGTCTTCGCTCGAGGCGGCGATATGGGCTACGCCGTATTTCTGCGCTTCCTTGATTGCCTTGCTCGACCACTGTCCGGTATTGACGAAATCGGCCTTGCCTTTGTCGGCCAGCAGGTTCATCGGCACCATGGCGAACTGGCTGGTGGCGCCGCCTTGCAGGAATAACACTTTATAGTTGGATGGAATGCCCATCAGCTCGCGCAGGTCGGCTTCGGCTTCGGCGATGATCTGGCCGAATTCCGGGCCGCGGTGGCTCATTTCCATCACCGACATGCCGGAGCCGTGCCAGTCGAGCAGCTCCTGCTGTGCCTGTTGCAAAACGTCCTTGGGCAATACGGCCGGACCGGCGGAGAAGTTGTAGATCGTGGTCATGTATTGTCTTGAGTCAGGAGAAAATGGGCGCGGGCAACGGCAATCGGCTTGCTCTTGTCGTCCTGCCAGGCCGTCATCATCACATTCGCAACGCGTTTACCCTGCTTGGTAATGTCGCATTGCGCATAAAGGGTTTGCGCCTTGCCGGAACGCAGGTAATCGATCGAGAAATCGATGGTTTTCGGCACTTCCAGCGATTCGCGCGCCCACATCAGGTGCAGCAGCGCCGAATTTTCCAGGAAACCGCCAATTACACCGCCATGTAACGCCGGCAACAGCGGGTTGCCAACGTTGGCTTCCTTGAACGGCAGCACGAACAGCAACTCGCCGTTTTCTTCGCGCATTTCGACGCCCAGCAGCCTGGCATAGGGAATCTGTTCGATTACCGCAGCGTAGTCGGCCGTGCCCTGCTCCTTGCCGGCCAATAAGGTTTCAATCAGTTCCATGGCAGGTCCTTATTTGATCGTGGCTTTGCTGGAATCACGCATGAAGGTGCCGACGCTGTAGGCGATCGGGTCCTTGCCGTCGTCCTGATAGGCTGTGGCGCGGGTGAAAGCAATCTGCCGGCCGAAGCGGTAACACTCGGCGCGGCAATAAATCGGCAGGCCCGGCGTGGCCGAGCGCAGGTAGTCGATACGCAGGTCGAGTGTGGCAATCGCTTCCGGGCTTTCCAGCCAGGAGAACACAGACAGGCCGCTCGTGGTGTCGATCAGCGACGTGATCACGCCGCCATGCACCACGCCGGTCTTCGGATTGCCGATCAGTTCCGGCTGGTAGTCGAGCATCATGGTGGCCAGGCCTCGCTCGCCACTCACATAGCGCAGACCGATGGTGCTGGAATGCGGGATGTCGCAGAACCATTTTGCCACCGAATCAAATAATTCCTGATTGACCACCGGTAACGGCAGATTGGCCATGCTTATTCCTCCCCACCCTCAGCTGGATTGCCTGTATCGGCAACATCGCCTGCATTGGCAGCGTCGCTGTCTTCACCCTCTTCGCCTTCGGTTTCGACCACCTTTTCCAGACCAGCCAGCTTTTCGCCATCGTCCAGATTGATCAGGCGTACGCCCTGTGCTGCCCGGCCGGTCTCGCGAATTTCTTCGACGCCGGTACGGATCAGTACACCGCCGGTGGTAATCAGCATTACCTGATCGCGGGATTCAACCAGCGTTGCGGCAACCAGCTTGCCGTTACGTTCCGAGGTATCGATCGCAATCACGCCCTGGGTGCCGCGGCCGGAATGACGGTATTCCGATACCAGCGTGCGTTTGCCGTAGCCGTTTTCGGTGGCGGTCAGCACGAACAGCTCGTCACTGGCGACAACCATAAGCGAAATCACCTGCGCGCCTTCGCCCAGTTTCATGCCGCGTACACCACGGGCGCCACGGCCCATCGCGCGTACTTCGTCCTCGTCGAAACGAACCGCCTTGCCTTCGTCGGAGCACAGCATGATCTGGCTCTGGCCATCGGTAATCGCCACACCGATCAGGTAATCGCCTTCGTCCAGATCGACGGCGATGATGCCGCGTTTCATCGGTCGCGAAAAATCCGACAGCGGGGTTTTTTTCACCGTGCCTTGCGAGGTGCAGAAGAACACGTAGTGATCGTCGGCAAATTCCTTGATCGGCAGGATCGCGTTGATCTTCTCGCCTTCCGCCAGCGGCAGCAGGTTGACGATCGGCTTGCCACGGCTTGTGCGCCCGCCTTGCGGCACTTCGTACACCTTCATCCAGTACACCCGGCCCAGCGACGAGAAGCACAACACGTAGTCGTGGGTATTGGCGATGAACAGGTTGTCGATGAAATCGTCTTCCTTGGTTGCTGCGGCCTGTTTACCACGGCCGCCACGGCGTTGCGAGCGATAGTCTTCCAGCGGCTGGGCCTTGAAATAGCCGGAGTGCGACAGCGTTACCACCATGTCTTGCGGCGTAATCAGGTCTTCCAGGCTGATATCTTCACCGTGCTGGATGATTTCCGAACGGCGCGCATCGCCGAACTGCAGCTTGGTGGCTTCCATCTCTTCGCCGATGATCTGCGTCACGCGTTCCGGACGCGCCAGGATATCCAGCAGGTCGACGATCCTGTCCATAACTTCCTTGTATTCGGCAACCAGCTTGTCCTGCTCCAGGCCGGTCAGGCGTTGCAGGCGCATATCCAGGATTGCCTGGGCCTGCGCTTCCGACAGCTTGTAGCCATTGGCTTTCAGGCCGAATTCCGGCGACAGCCATTCCGGACGCGCCGAATCGCTGGCAACCCGTGCCAGCATTTCTTCCACCAGCGGCGAATGCCATTCGCGCGCCATCAACGCCACCTTGGCTTCCGGTGGCGTCGCCGAAGCCTTGATCAGCGCGATGACTTCATCGACGTTGGACAGCGCGACCGCCAGGCCTTCGAGGATATGGCCGCGTTCACGCGCTTTCTTCAACTCGTAAACGGTGCGGCGCGTTACCACTTCACGGCGGTGACGCAGGAAACATTCCAGGATTTGTTTCAGGTTGAGCAAGCGCGGCTGGCCGTCGACCAGCGCCACCATGTTCATGCCGAAAGTGCACTGCAGTTCGGTCTGTTTGAACAGGTTGTTCAGCACCACTTCCGGCACTTCGCCACGCTTCAGCTCGATGTAGACGCGCATGCCGGACTTGTCCGACTCGTCGCGCAGATCGGAAATACCTTCGATCGCCTTGTCGCGCACCAGCTCGGCGATTTTTTCCAGCAGGTTTTTCTTGTTGACCTGATATGGCAGCTCGTCAACGATGATCGCCTGCTTGTCTTTCGATACATCCTCGAAATGGGTGCGCGCACGCATCACCACGCGGCCACGGCCGGTGCGGTAGCCTTCGCGCACGCCGGAAACGCCATAGATGATGCCAGCGGTCGGGAAGTCCGGCGCCGGAATCAGGTCGATCAGCTCGTCGATACTGATCTGCGGATTGCGCAGCAAGGCAAGACAGCCGTCGATCACTTCGTTCAGATTGTGCGGCGGTACATTGGTGGCCATGCCCACGGCAATCCCGGAGCTGCCGTTGATCAGCAGGTTCGGCAGACGCGTCGGCAATACCGACGGCTCCAGTTCCTTGCCGTCGTAGTTGGGCACGAAATCGACCGTCTCTTTGTCGATATCGGCCATCAACTCGGAAGCAATCCGCTCCAGCCGGCACTCGGTGTAACGCATCGCGGCGGCATTGTCGCCGTCGATCGAACCGAAGTTGCCCTGCCCGTCCACCAGCAGGTAGCGCAGCGAGAACGGCTGCGCCATGCGCACCAGGGTGTCGTACACCGCGTTGTCGCCGTGCGGGTGGTACTTGCCGATCACGTCGCCGACGATGCGCGCCGACTTGTAGTAAGGCTTGTTGCTGTGCGCGCCAAGCTCGTTCATCGCGAACAGGACGCGCCGATGGACCGGCTTGAGGCCGTCGCGGACATCCGGGAGCGCGCGTCCCACGATCACGCTCATCGCGTAATCGAGGTAGCTCCGCCGCATCTCGTCTTCCAGGTTGACGGGGATGATTTCCTTGGCGAGGTCGGCCATCAGGTGTCCATGTCGATGCGGTGTTCGATGCCCGCGCAGGCCGCGCGGACGGGCGTCCGCGACGGCATTTACGGGGGAGTTTCAGCAACATGAAATTGTAGCATCCGGCACACCTTCCCGCACCCCGGATTCCGACCAAGAAACAACGGGTTACGTGGCTTTTCCGGGGCCTTCGCCGGCGCGCTTCCGCGATCCGTCCGCAGGCGGGAACCGAGCGCCCGAAATTTCG
>CAZBWH010000024.1:0-37856 GCA_964495595.1 uncultured Burkholderiales bacterium
ATAAGGGTAAGACGGCAGGGTGAACACCAGCATCACCAGCCCCTTGATGCCTGGCGCGATGATCAGGTCGTCGCGCGAGTGCTTGAGGTGATGCACGAAATCGCGGAAGAACATGTTCTTGCCTTGCTTTTGCAGGCCGATCATGGTGTACAGCTCGGCGCGAGACTTGTTGGGCATCAGGCTACGCAGGAATTGCACGTAGCCGGATGGCGTCTCCATGTCGGCCATGAAATAGGCCCGCGAGAAGCTGAACAATACGCCGATCCGCCGTGCATCCAGCAAGATGGTGTCAAGAAACAGCGTGCCGTCGCTATGGCGCAAGACCGGCACACAGAACGGGTATTCCTGCGCACCGTTCACCGCCTTGCCGATCACATACGCGGCTTTGTTGCGGTAGAACGGCGAATACAGCACCTGAATCTGGTAATTCTCTTCTGCCGCCGGCCAATCGCCCAGATGCGATTTGATGGCCTTGACTACGTAGCCGATATCCCGATCCAGGTTTTCAAACGGAATATCCCAGCCAAAATCGGTAAGTATCTGCTTGATGGTGTGACGCAGGCCGCCGCGCAACGGGTAATAGCTGCGGTAGGTCGGCGGATCGGAATCAATGTGCTCGGTGGAAATGGTCGGCCGGACGAAAATGTAATCGTTGATGTAATACTCGCGGCGCAGAATCTTGCAGCAGACCGAATTGAAAAAAGTTTCGGCACATTCCGGCTGCTTGTGGTCGGTTTCCATCAACAGGCCAACGTACATCAGTTTGACGGTCGGCCAGATGCGTTCATCGAGAGTTTCAGCCGTGAATTCCGACTGCAAGCGGGCGACACATTCCAGCACCCGGTCGTCGTAATACTGAATCCGGTCGCGCGCAGCAACCTGCACCGCCAGCCAGTCGCCCTGTTCAAAACGCTGCTTGGCCAGTGCGCCGCATTCACGGAACAGCCGGTAATGCTTGTCGAACCCTTCCAGCAGTACGCTGGCAATTTCCCTGGCACGGGCATCCTGATCCATCTGCATATCCATCAACGCTTCCCTCTTGTTTGGCTGGGCCGCGAGCGAAACTCCCGGCGAGGCTGACTGGCCATTGTCGCAGCTTGCGGCAATGGCACATTGATTCGACGCAATTCGCCCGGCAGCAGGCCGTCGAGTTGCCAGTCACCGATGCGCACGCGGATCAGCCGCAATGTCGGCAAGCCGACGTTGGCAGTCATACGCCGCACCTGGCGGTTTTTGCCCTCACGGATGGTCAGCTCCAGCCAGCTATCCGGAACCGTCTGGCGCACCCGGATGGGTGGATTGCGCGGCCAGAGAGCGGGCGGCTCGATGCTGCGCACCTCTGCCGGCCGGGTAACAAAGTCGCCCAGATTGACCCCTTGCGCCAGGTGATGCAAGGCCTCGGTGGTCGGCACACCTTCTACCTGCACCCAGTAGGTCTTAGGCAACTTGTGCGCTGGGTCGGCAATCCGCTGCTGCAAGACTCCGTTATTGGTCAGCAGTAGCAACCCTTCACTGTCGGTATCCAGGCGGCCGGCCGGGTAAAATCCCGGTGCGTCGATGTAATCGGCCAGGCTTTGATGCGGCAGGCTGGGAGAAAACTGGCAGATCACACCGCTGGGCTTGTTGAACAAAAGCAATTCGGGCATTTACTAATGGCGACGGGGTTGAAGTTGGGGATAATAGCAACGATTTTCCTGCTGCGCCTGCTGCCGGCTTCCCACAGCGGCGCGACTGGTCTAGTCTATAAAAAATGAACGCCGGGCTTACCCCGCCCTGGCAAACGCGGAAAACGGCAGCCACAGGCTGCGGTATTTCATCCGGTAAAGGGCTTTGGCTGCACCGGCAGACCCGATCAGCCGTAACCGAAACCAACACACGGGTTCTTCTATCCAGACCCACATCGACGGAGCAGTGATGACAACTTCGCATATCAAGGTGCCGCAGGGCGGCCAGAAAATCGTTCCAGGCCAGGCCATTCCCGACCATCCGATCATTCCGTTCATCGAAGGCGACGGTATCGGCATCGATATTACCCCGGTCATGCAAAAGGTAGTCGACGCTGCGGTTGAAAAGGCCTACGGCGGCAAACGCAAGATTCACTGGATGGAAATCTACGCCGGTGAGAAATCGACCCGCATTTACGGTGGCGACGTGTGGCTGCCGGATGAAACCCTGAAAGCACTCAAGGAATATGTGATTTCGATCAAGGGCCCGATGACCACGCCGGTTGGCGGCGGCATCCGCTCGCTGAACGTGGCACTGCGCCAGGAGCTGGATCTTTACGTGTGCCTGCGCCCGGTGCGCTACTTCCAGGGCGTACCTTCGCCGCTGAAAGACCCGGCCAAGACCGACATGACCATCTTCCGTGAGAACACCGAAGACATTTACGCCGGCATCGAGTGGGCGGCCGAGTCGGACAGCTGCAAGAAGATCGTCAACTTCCTGCAGGGTGAAATGGGGGTGAAGAAAATCCGTTTCCCCAACACCACCGCCATCGGCATCAAAACCGTGTCGCGTGAAGGTTCGGAGCGACTGATCCGCAAGGCGATGCAATACGCGATCGACAACGATCGCAAATCAGTCACCATCGTCCACAAGGGCAATATCATGAAGTTCACCGAAGGTGGCTTCCGTGACTGGGGCTACGCGCTGGCAAAAAACGAATTCGGCGCCCAGTTGATCGACAACGGCCCGTGGTGCAAATTCAAGAACCCGAAAACCGGCAACGACATCATCGTTAAAGATGCGATCGCTGATGCGTTCCTGCAGCAGATCCTGCTGCGCCCGGCCGAATACGACGTGATCGCCACCCTGAACCTGAACGGCGACTACATTTCCGACGCGCTGGCGGCCCAAGTGGGCGGCATCGGCATTGCCCCGGGCGCCAACCTGTCGGACGACGTGGCCATGTTCGAAGCCACTCACGGCACCGCACCGAAGTACGCCGGCCTGGACAAGGTGAACCCCGGTTCGCTGATCCTGTCGGCAGAAATGATGCTGCGTCACATGGGCTGGACCGAAGCGGCCGACCTGATCGTCAAGTCCACCGAAGCGGCAATCAAGGACAAAGTTGTGACTTACGACTTTGCCCGTCTGATGGATGGCGCGACCGAAGTCAGCTGCTCCGCATTCGGTGATGCGATGATCGAACGCATGTAATGGCGCCGCCGGGCTGGCAACGGCCCTGGCAGCCAACCAAAACGGCATGGGAAACCATGCCGTTTTTTCTGCCGGGTCAGCCGCCGAACAAGCGCTGCGCCGCCAGCGCCAGCCCGGTGCCCACGCTGCCAAAGCGGTCGCCCTCCACCCACTGCGCGGCCGGCACCTGCCGGCGGATTTCCTGCATCAGCCGCGGCACCCCGCTGGCCCCGCCGGTGACAAACAGGGTTGAAATGGCGTCTGGCCGAACACTGGCATGGGAGCACAAGCCGGCCACAGTCGTGGCAATCCTGCCGATGGCATCCTCCACCGCCGCTTCAAATTGGGCCAGCGGCAAGGTTCGCTGCAGCCCGTATTCAACCATCTCCAGTTGCAGCTGCCCCACGCCGTCCACACAGCAACCGATTTTCGCAGCCTCGACGGCAATCGCCAGCCGATGGCCGGCGCGTTCGTCGACAATCCGCACCAGCCTGCCGAACCGGGCACGGTCTTCCACTTCAGCCAGCACATCGTCCAGCTCGCGCCGCAATTTGCGTTCATAAAGGAAATTGATGGTGTGCCAAGTCGACAGCAGGTGGTAATAATTGGCGGGCACATCGGTCGTTTTGCCCCGCATCCTGCCCCCCATGCCCAACAGCGGCATGACTTCGCGCAGGCTGAGCAGCCGGTCGAAATCGGTGCCCCCCAGATGAATACCGGCCGTCGCGAGGATATCGCCGCCACGATCGGCCAGCTGATGACGCTGCGGCGCCAGGCGAATCAACGAGAAATCCGACGTACCGCCACCGATGTCGACAATCATCACCAGCTGCTCGCTACCGATCTGCTGCTCATAGTCAAAGGCAGCAGCAATCGGCTCAGGCAGAAACGCCAGATCGGCAAAGCCGATCGACCGGGCAATATCGGCCAGCGCCGATTCGGCACGCTGGTCTGCTGCCGGATCGTCGTCGACAAAATGCACTGGCCGCCCCAGCACCGCCTGCCGTAGCGGGTGTCCGGCAGCGGCTTCGGCACGCCGTTTCAGCTCGGCGAGAAAGGTGGCGAGAATCTGGCGAAAGCCGATGCGCTGATGCTGGATTTCGGTATCGGCATCCATCAGTGCCGTACCCAGCACGCTTTTCAACGAGCGCAGCAGGCGCCCTTCGGTTCCGCTGACGTATTCATTGATCGCCGCTCGGCCGAAATGGGTGGCCTCGGTTTCAAAATCATAGAACAGCACACTGGGAAAGGTTGGTTTGCCATCGTCCAGCGGCAGCAACACCGGTTGGCCGGCGAGCGAGATGCCACAGGTGGAGTTGGACGTACCGAAGTCAATGCCGCAAATAGCCATGAGAAGTTCTCACCAAATCGGCTGCCGATTGTACCTGAACGAGCCCGCCTTGCACCGGGCTGACTGACATCGGCCTGCAGAGCAATGCCAGAGCGGCTTGCAGGCAAGGCTGCACACCAATACCAGAGCGGCTTGCAGCCTTGCCCTCATCGCAAGGCCCCGGTATTGCCAGCAGTGTCTGGCCGGCAAAAAGCAAAGCCGCCCGGATGACCGGGCGGCTTTGCTGCAAACCGGGAAGATAAAACGACGAAACTCAGCCAGCCATTTTCTTGAATGCCTCCAGTACGGCCTCGCCTTTGAACGGCTTGACGATCCAGCCCTTGATGCCGGCAGCTTTGCCGCGTTCTTTCATGCTCGGGCTGCTCTCGGTAGTCAGCATGATGATATTCACCGTACTGTTGCCCAGTTCGCCACGGATTTTTTCCACCATGGTCAGGCCGTCCATATTGGGCATATTGACATCGCTGACCACCAGTTTGATGCCGGGGTCGGCCTTCAGCTTGGCCAGGCCATCCTTGCCGTCGACCGCAGTAGCCACATCCAGCCCGGCATTTTTCAGAAAACCGGCCACTTCATCGCGCACGGTACTCGAATCATCTACGATCAGAATCTTTGCCATTTCACATTTCCTCAATGATTAGAACAATTCCAGCTCACCGGAATCGACCAGTTCCTCAACGTCGTGCTTGATTTCCTTGAAATCTTCCGGCGACCAGCTGAGGTTGAAAATAAATCGTTGGTACAGCTTCACTTCCTGCCCGGTCTGATCGTCTGTCAGCGTGTAAAGAAAACACAGCTGCGGGTTTTCCGAACCGAACGAAATGTATTTGTGCTTGTGGTTGACGATCAACGGCACCTGAATCTTGGTTTCCGTCGCATTCTGCTCGCCGATATAACGATTCTTGAACGCCCCCCAGATCAGGTTGGTAATCTCCCCCAGAAAGCTGTTGACGGCGCGAAAATCACGCTGCTCGCGGTTGGGATGGATCCGGTTGAGAAAGGCGATGATCGGCTCCTCCTCGCTTTGCAACATCATGTAGCCCCGGCACCAGGCACTCTCCAGCGGGATCAGGCTGAACACCTCGCCAAAGATGATCCGGTCGCGAACGATGTAAGGCGTCTCGCGCAAGGTGGTAGCCACGGTCTTGAACTGATCGGACAAGATATCACCGGAGATTTCGGCGATGCCGCGCACCAGGTCGTTAGGATACACCAGACAGAAAATGTATTCGTCGATCACCCCGCGCAACGCGTCCATATTACTGGCCACATAGCTGGCGCAGAACACCTTGCGCATTTCCTCGGGCAAATCATCCAGCGTAGCCTCATGCTCGCGGCGCAGAATGAGCGGCAACTCACTGCGCACCGAGTGGATGCTCATCGCAATATCCTGATTTTCTTCCGGCGTGTCGCCGTAGTTTTCAGAATACAGAATGGCACCGAGGTCGATATTGGATCGCAATACCGACATCAGGTTGTCCTTGTGCACCTTGAGTCCAACCAGATTGTTGTCGTCGCAGAATTTCTTGATCGCTTCGGCGTGTTCAGCGCTGTTGTCGAGCACCAGCACCTTGCTCAGCAAATGTTTGTCATGCATGTCAATATCTCCGGATCCTGTATCTGGCGCGATCAGAACAATTCAAGCGCGCCGGTTTCTTCTTCGGCTGTTGCCATGTCGACGGCGAAGTCGATCGGTGCGTATTCACACAGGCAAATCGTCGCGTGCAGCTGTATCTGATTGTTAATGGTGATGGCATACCCTCCGACAAAGCCGGGTTTCAGCTCGTCGAGAAACACCAGGCTCTTGTTGGTGAGCACATACGGCGTGGACATGCCCAGGTGGGTGAAATGGTGCAGCAACTCCCGGTTCATTGCCCCGCAACACAGATTGCCGATTTCGGCGATCACCTCGGTCAGCGCCTTGTCGGTCGAACCCCTGCAGAAATATTCGCGGGTAGGCGCATCGTCGTTGATGTGAAAAAAGGTCAGCAACCGGAACAGAAACGACGAAATGGTCAGGACGATGATGGTTTGCTCAGGGAATTCCGCCGGAGGCTTTTCCAGCTCCCGAACCACCTCGATGGTATCGTCGGCACCGAGCAACAGGTTGGCCTTGACCGCCTTGTTGAAAATGAAATCGGTGCCTTCTTTGGCCTGTTCGCTGATCACGGCTCAATCCAGTCTGGAGCGCAGTTGGTTGACCAGGGATTCCATGTTGCTCAATGCAGCCATCATCATCTTGCCGCCTGCCTGGATGTCCTGGAAGGTGGAGGTGGTGGTCAGGTCGTTCTTGTGCAGGCTGCTGCTGTAGTCTTTGGACAGCACCTCGGAACGGCCAGCGAGCTTGCGCACCTCCTCGGCCACCACAGCAAAGCCGCGACCGGAGTCCCCCGCCCGTGCCGCTTCGATCGAAGCGTTGAGCGACAGGATGATCACGTTCTTCACGATCGAACCGAATTCCTGGTTCTTGGTGTGCATATTGCGGTTCTGCTCCATCAGCGAAATCATTTCTTCGTGCCAGTGTTCGAAGGTGATCGCCATACTGCGCAACTGGCCAGCTTCCTTGGCCAAGCGGCTGGCTTGCCCCTGCAGATCATCGCGCAACCGCTCGTAACGGCTGTTGACGTCGTCAAGCTCCTGCGCGCTGCGCTGCCGGGAATGATTCAGCGCATCGCTGGCTTGCTGCAGCGCTTGATTCAGCTCGGCCAGCTGCCGGTTCAGATCATTGATCTGCTGCGCGGTGCGAACCGATTCCCGCTCAGCCTGAGTCAGGCTTTGATTGAGATTGCCATTGGCTTCCTGGACGGCCTGCAGCCTGCTATCGGCCTCTTGCTGCAGCTGGGCCAGCGCCGACTTGCTGCGGTATTTCATGAAGGCAAACATGCCTGCAGCGCAGAATGTGCCCCCTAGGGCAAAGCCTTTGATCCCTTCGATAAGATAAGCATCCATTTAGTCAGTCATCAGTCCGAAAAAGCGGTTGAAGGCAGCTGGATCACGAAAGTGAACGGAGTGAAACCAAACTCGGTAGCCGGGTTGTGCAACTGGATGTTGATGGTTGCGCCCTGCTCCTGCAGAAAGGTACGCACCGCATCCATGCCGACCCCGCGACCGGAAACCTGGGTGATCTCGGCCGCAGTCGACAGGCCGGATTCAAAGATCAGCTCGGCAACCTGCTCCGGTGCCGGCTTCTGCCCGGCATCGAACACTCCCGCAGCCAGCCCTTTTTCATAAAGTTTGTGCAAGGCCAAGCCGCGGCCATCATCGCTGATATGCAGCGCTACCTGATCGCCTTCGCGTGCCACGGCGAAGCGCAGATTGCCCGCTTCCGGCTTGCCGGCGGCGGCCCGCACCTCGGGGCTTTCAATCCCGTGGTCAAGCGAATTACGCACCACATGCATCAGTGAGCTCTTGAGCGCCTGGGCAAAGGTGTTGTTGAAGGCGAAGTCGCCGTTGACCAGATCGACGGTCGGCGTCGGCTTGTTCAGCTCCTTGGCCAGCGAGGACAGGGAATCCACGGCGCCGGAAACCAGCCGTTGCAACGGAATCAGACCCAGATGGCCGATGGCACGCAGCAGGGCCTGGGCAGTATCGCTACCCCCTTGTTGCACCAGCTTGGTGGCCATTGACTTGAGCGCTGCGATTTCCTCAATGCCGACAAAGGCACCGCGAGTGGTGAGCAGGTCGGAGGCACGCCCTTTGCGGCCCAGCTTGTCTTCATTGATTTCGATGTATTTGTTGATGGCAGCTTCGACGGCATCCAGCTCCTGCAGCAGCCGGGATTGATCCCACTCGGCATCTCCTTCCTTGCGCAGCCGGTCGTATTCCTGTTCGGCAGCGTGGGCGGCGTCGGTAATCAGTTTGAATTCGTATGTACGGGCGTTGCCCTTGATGGTGTGCATGTTGCGGAACAACGCTGACACCACGTCGAGATTGCGCGCACCAGTTTTCTGGATGAGTTCGCGGTTGTCGGCAACGAACTTGACTGCCGACGCCGTGAATTCGTTGAATTTGCCGATCGAGATCTTGATGATCTGCGAGATGATGTCCAGCTCTTCTTTCTGGTGCGCAGCGGCCAATTCCAGTTCGCGCAGATGGGTCACGTCCTGCACGATCAGCAGCACCTTGTCGACCATGTCGGCATCGTTCTTGATCGGGCTCCAGTTCATTTGCAGGATCTTGGTGCGGCCATCGGCACCCTTGAGCTGCATTTCGGAGGCCAGCAGGTGAGCGTTGAAATCAAACATCATCGAGTCTTCACCGACGATGGCACCGAGCGCGACTTCGATCTGATCCCTTGCGTCCACCCCCAGGCTGGATTCGGCGAACAGGGCCTGCAATACGTCCTTGCCTGCGAGATCCTGCTTGCCGAAGATGGTGGTCATGTAGGCGGAGTATTCCGGGTGCAGCTTGTTGCCGGGCACGACAGTACACACCCCCAAGCTCATGTTGTTCAACATGGCGTTGATATCGTGGGTTTTCTGGCTCAACTGGGCAGTGCGTTCGGCCACACGCAATTCCAGGGTGGCGTTCTGCTCGGCGATGACGGCGGTCATCCGCACGGTATTGCGAATGAAGAACACCAGCACCCCCATGAACACAAGGTTCATGATGCCGATGGCCAGGCTCATGTAGAGGTTGAGCGTGGCGGTTTGCTGGGTCTGCTTCAGGGTTTCGACAAAGTTGTTGTAGCTGGAGGAACGGAAGCCCTTGACCTGCGCACGCAAATCAGCCAAGGCCTTGTTCATCGCTGCGTTGTTGGTATTGCCCTCGTGCTTGATGATGGCCAGCGAGGTCTTGTAGGCCAGATCCTTGTAGCTCTTGAAGTCGGCGCGGAGCTTGGCGATGTCCTTGTCACGCGCGGGGTACAGCTTGGTCATCTCGCTGAACACCTTGTCGGCTTCGTCGTAGAACGTGACGGCTTCGTCCAGAGTGTCTTTTTCAGCGGTCATGGCTCCTTGCATGAACCGCTCTTCCATTTTGTCCAGCCGCACGATGTTGGCGTCGACTCGCTCCAGCACCGGGAAGTACAGATCGCGGATTTCGGCAAGCTGGCCGCTACTCTGAATGGACTTCTGCACACTGTAGAAAGTAAACGCCAGGAACACGGTGATCGCCACGGCGACCATGATGATGATCTTGCGCATCGGATTGGCGTCCGAGGCGGCCTTGCTCACTTCCTGGGCATTGCTTGGGGTATGCTGGGCGTTGTCGTTCACAGTCTTTCCGTCTCATGGGAGCAGGCCTGGCAGCGGGCCATGCAGATTGAAGCCAAATGACCTTTGGTAAAGGTTTAGCCTGTACACCGGTCTTAATTCAAGGAGGACCAGCTCCTGTTGTCGTCCTGGGCAGCTGCTATGTTCTGCCGCTGCACCGCTTGTTTATATACTGATGTAGATGAGCGGGCATGGCTTTGCAAGCCGTTCCGGCAAATTTGCCCCTGGCAGGCATTGGCGTCAGGATCAGCCTCTGGCTTGTCCCGCCTGCCGGATGGCGCTGGCCAGGTCGGGCTGGATCGCCTCTTTGGACAGGGTTTCGTCCAGCCGGGCCAGCGTCAGTTTGGCCAGTACGACATCGTTGACTTCGCAGATCAGCATGGAAATTCCCCTGCGTTTGAACAGCTTGGCCATTTCGCGCAAGGTATTGATTCCGGTGGCATCGATAAAGGGCACCCGTCCAAGCCGCAGAATGACAACCTGCACATCGGCGCCGATCGAATGCAGTGTGCGCTCGAAGGTTTCGGCAGCGCCGAAGAAGAACGGGCCATCGACCGAATACACCATCACCCCGGCGGGCACGCGCGTTTGGGGGTCGAGGGCCAGCTCGCGCTGCAGCTCGGCTGCAGACAGCCCTTCTACCTTGACTGTGCCAGCCATGCGCTTCATGAACAGCAGCGCGGCCAGGATGACTCCGACGTTCACCGCCAGCACCAGATCGGCAAACACCGTCAGTACGAAGGTGATCAGCAGCACCCAGCGGTCGTTGACCGGGGCGCGGCGGGCCAGCTCGACGAAATGCGGCAGTTCACTCATGTTGTAGGCAACGACAAACAGGATGGCCGACAAGGCGCACAGCGGGATGTAGCTTGCCAGGGGAGCGGCAACCAGCATGATGGCGATCAGCACCAGTCCGTGCACGAAACTGGCCAGCGGACTGGTGCCTCCGTTACGGATATTGGTGGCGGTGCGGGCCAGCGCGCCGGTGGCGGCAAAGCCGCCGAAGAACGGCGCGACGATGTTGCCGACGCCCTGGCCGATCAGCTCCTGGTTTGAATCATGGCGGGTACCGGCCATGCCGTCGGCGACCACGGCTGAGAGCAGCGATTCAATGGCCCCCAGCAACGCAATGGTCAATGCAGGCCCAAGCAGCTCCACCACCCGGGTAAAGGTCAGCGGAGGCCACTGCAGGTGTGGCAGTCCTTGCGGGATGCCTCCGAAGGCGGTGCCGATGGTTTGTACGCCCTCGAAACGGGCCAGGTACTGGATCAGGGTGACGACGATCATCGCCAGCAAAGGGCCGGGCACACGCGCCAGCCTGCCGGGCAACCAGCGCGCCGCCTTGAAGGTGATCAGCAGGGCCAGCAAGGCCAGTCCGGTGGTGGCCCAGTGGGCCCTGGGCAGTGCATCGACCAGCAACAACAGCTTGTCGTGAAAATGGTGGATGCCGGTGAAGCTGACCTGCAGGCCGAAAAAGTCATTCCATTGACCCACCCAGATAATGACGGCAATGCCGGTGGTGAAACCGACGATGACTGGCTCGGGGATGAACTTGATGATCCCGCCTAGCCGCGCCAATCCCATGGCCAGCAACAGCACACCGGCCATCAGCGTGGCGATTTGCAGGCCGCCTACGCCGTATTTGGCGGTAATGCCCGACAATATGACAATGAATGCGCCGGTCGGGCCGCTGATCTGCACCCGGCTGCCGCCCAGCGCGGCAATCACGAATGCGGCGATGATGGCGGTGTACAGCCCTTGCTCGGGTTTGGCGCCCGAGGCGATGGCAAACGCCATGGCCAGCGGCAGGGCGATGACGCCTACCACCAGTCCGGCCAGCAGGTTGGACAGCAGATGGGGGCGGCGGAACAGGCCGGCGCGATGGGATTCAAGTAAGGCGATCATGCGATATTCCTGCCGGTAGCGGGCGACGGGCGGTGCAGCACAACGCGGTGCACATAGCCTTTATAGTGTGTCGTACGGCAGTCGACTGGAACAAACCCTGGCTGAATGGCGGCAGAGGATCAATACTTGAGTCCTGTCTGACCCGGAATGTCCCGGTGATTTGATTCAGGAGTCTTCGTCATGTCCAGACAATTGCGGTGCTTGCCCTTGCTGGCGGGCCTGGCTCTGGCGGGTTGCCAGCCGTCGGGTTATGTCCATTGTGTCGTCGTGCGCGACCCGGCGCAGTTCTCTGGCGAGTGGCTGAAGCACTCGGGAGCCGAGTCCGATTCGGTAATGAAGCTGGCCGAGTGTCAGGCCAAGGAGCGGGCGATCAAGGAGCAGGATGGTGCGCGGGTGGGCCGGGTTCGCTGGGCAGAGTGCCTGAGCGGGCCGGATTGCGACGAAGCAGGCGCATTCTAATCAACGCCCAGCCCGCCCGTTCGGGCTGACGCATTGCAAACATAAGGAACCGAAAGCCGAATGACTGATCGTACTCCCTGGCTGATTGCCATGTCTGCACTGGTGCTGCTGGCCTTGCTGGCATCCGGTGCAGCACCGTTCGACCGCGCTACCTGGCTGCTGGAAGTATTGCCCGTCATGCTGGCCCTGCCCGCACTCTGGCTGACGTATCGCCGCCAGCCGCTGACCACGCTGCTGTATGGCTGCATTGCCGTGCATGCGCTGGTGCTGATCCTGGGCGGAACCTACACCTACGCCAGGGTGCCGCTGGGGTTCTGGCTGGCTGACTGGCTGGACCTGACACGCAATCCGTATGACAAGATCGGGCATTTTTTCCAGGGATTCGTCCCGGCGCTGCTGGCACGGGAGATCCTGTCCAGGGGGCATTATGTTGCCAGTCAGCGGATGCTGGCCTTTCTGTCAGTGTGCGTGGTGCTGGCAGTAAGTGCCAGCTATGAGCTGATCGAATGGGCTGCGGCACTACTGCTGGGCCAGGGCGCCGACGAATTTCTGGGAACACAGGGCGACCCGTGGGATACCCAGTCCGATATGTTCATGGCGCTGATCGGCGCACTGGTGGCGTTGACGCTGTGCTCACGCTGGCAGGATCAGCAAATGGCCCGGCTCGATGTCTGACGCCAGCAGTCTGCCGGACTTGAGCGATCGTCGCGAGCCGAGTGGAAAAACGAGGACAGAGTTGCCCGTTTTCCCCACTGGCACAGCAGGCCAGTCTCAAGTCCGACAGGCTGCTAGACGGGCACTCTGCCTGGTGCTGGCGGGACTGTCGGCCTGCACGACGCCCTTGCCCTCCCCGTTACCCCCTCCGCCCCCCGCTGGGCCGCAGGTTCCGCACTTGCCGCCGACGTTGCCGGCTGCGGCCCTGGCCAGCGTGGTGGTGGAGGTGGAAGACGAGCGGTTGCAGTTCGATCCGGCGATCAGGCAGGCTAGCCAGGTGCTGTTTGCCGGTGTGCCGCCGTCAACAGGGGGGCAGCCATTGGTGATCGGGGTGCCGGTGATCGGCAACACCGGCATCCAGACCGGCGCGACCGAGGCGATGGGTGCCATGCTGGCAGCCAGGCTGTCCACCCTGCGCCCTGACCTGCGCCTGCGGCCATTCAGCAGCGACAGTCTGGCAGCCCGCCCCTGGCTGCTGCTGGCGACCCTGACGCCGGTGCATTCGGTACACCAGCCGGAACAGCCACCGGCCGAATACCGCTTGTGCCTGGCTCTGGCTGATCTGGCCAGTGGCACTCTGCTGGCTACGGCACAGGTCAAGACACGGACCGATGATTTTGATCCGACACCGCTACCCTTGTTCATTGATCTGCCATTGTGGGCACCCGATCCGGTGCAACTGGCGGTGACTCGCTCATGCCGCAACGGCCGAACCGGTGAAATGCTACCCGAGGTGTGGCGCGAATCGCTGCCGGCAGCACCACTGATCCAGCAGGCAACACTGGCGTATCACGAGCAGCGCTTTGCCCAGGCGCAGAAGCTGTTTGAGACGGCCCTGCCTCTGGCGGCCGGGCACGCTGCCCAGATCCACGCCTCGCTTTATCTGCTGCATGTGCGGCGTGGCAACCGGGCCGCAGCAATGCAATCGTTTGCCGGCTTTGCCCGACGGGCACTGGCGCAGGGGCGGCTGACGGCACGTTTCAATTTCGGCGCCGGCACCAGCCGGATGCTGGCGAGCCAACACCCCTACTCCGACTGGCTGCGCGAAATCGGCCAGCAGATGCTGCGTAGCGGCCAGTGTCTGGCGGTGGTCGGCCACAGCCGCCACATGGGCTCGCCGGTGGCTGAAGATCGCCTGTCGCTGCAACGGGCACAATGGGTCGGCCAGCGGCTGCTGGCCCAGACGCCCGCACTGGCAGGCCGGGTGCATGCACTGGGCATGGGGGCCCGGTTGTCGCTGGTGGGCAGCGGCGACGACAGCGATGCCGATGCGCTGGATCAGCGAATCGAATTCCGCCCTGCGACCTGCTACCGGCCTGAGCGCCAATAGGGACGGGGCCTGCAGGCCGAGCTACAAGCCAATACGGGCGCGGCCTGCAGCCTGGTCAGTCGCTGGCAGCCAATCGGGATGGCGCGGCACCCTGGCCGGCCACCCAGTCGATCCAGCGGTCCAGAGCCGGGTTGGCATTGGCGGCTGCCGGATGGTTGACGATGCCGACAATCACCCATTTCCGGCCATCCGCTGCGTGCACATAGCCGGCAATGCTGCGCACCCCTTCGAGTGAGCCCGTCTTGATGTGGGCACGTCCGGCAGCCGGCCGGTCTTGCAGGCGCCGTTTCATCGTACCGTCGGACGCCACCAGTGGCAGGCTGCTTTCCAGCTCGGCCCCCAGCGGGCTGGCTTGGGCGAGATCGAGCAAGGCGGCCAGACTGGCCGCGCTGATCCGCTCATGGCGCGATAGGCCGGCGCCGTTTTCCAGCACCAGCTCAGGCAGCGCCAGCCCGCGCTGTGCCAGCCAGCGGCGCACCGCTTGTCCGGCGGCCGGCAGGGGATTGCCCCCCGGCGGCGTATCGGCCAGCCCCAGGGTGAGATATAGCAAGCGGGCCTGGGTGTTGTTGCTGAACTTGTTGATATCGCGAATCACCTCGACCAGTGGCGGCGACGGGTAACTGAACCAGAGGCGTGCATCGGCCGGCGTCGCGCCTTCGATGACCTGCCCGGTCAGCTCACCTCCCATCTCCTGCCACAACGCACTGAGCAAGGCGGCGCTGTATGCGCCCGCATTGAGCACGGCAACGTATTCATTCCGCTCACCGCAGGCCAGTCGATAGCGCCCGCTGACCGTGATCTGGCGGGAATGGGTGACGGAAACCTGCCAGCCGGATTTCCAGTCGCCACAGGGCTGCGCATCCGGCTGCAGCTGATTAACCAGCTCGATCGCCGGCAACGCCGGGTCGGCCAGCACGGCAACCTGCCCTGACTGAGGCAGCAGTGTCAGCCGGACGGTGCGGAAATTGGTCAGCAAGGGGTCCGGTTCGACATGGTAAGGACGGTGTGGCGTATCATCGAAATCAGCCCCCGCCGCCGGTAACTGCCAGGCGCTGCGATCCAGCAGCACATCCCCCTCGATCCGGCGCACGCCACGCAAGCGCAGTTCACGCAGCAACAGCCAGCAGTGCTCCAGCAGCAGCCGCGGGTCTCCCCCGCCGCGCAGCACCAGCCGGCCGGAGAACGTCCCGTCGCGCAACTTTCCCGCCTGCCAAACCGTCGTCTGCCAGCGGTACTGCGGCCCGAGCAGCTCCAACCCGGCAAAAGTAGTCAGCAGTTTCATCACCGATGCCGGATTCATCGGCTCACCGGCCCGCCAGGCCACCCCGCCCTGCGGCTCCCCTACCGGCCGGGCCAGCAGCGCCACATGGCTGAGCGGCACATCGGCATCGGCCAAAGCCTGCCGCACCTCGGCTGGCACCACTTGCGCTGGATCTATCGCCGCTGCAGCGCTATAACAGGAAAGGGCCGCGCCGAGCAGCCCGATTGGCCAAGCGGCCGTTCGAATCAATATCATCCGTCTGGATTCCTTAATGAGTGGATCATTCCTGTTGCCAGCGGCCGGCTGGATCTGGGCCATGCTCGCTCGCCGCGCCGGAAATCCGTTACGCGCCCGCTGGCTTGCCAGACGCATGCAGGCAGGAGCCAACCCGACGCCGGCACACCCTCTGCCCCGGCAGACCGGATTCACCCCTGGCAGCCCCCTGCTGCCTCTGGTGCTGTCGCTGGCCACGCTGGCAGCACATGCCGACAGTCTGGCGATATTCTACGGGCAGAATCCGCCGCTGACCGACCTGCAGGCTTACGATCATATCGTCGTCGAGCCAGCTGCCCTCAATCGTGCGCCGGCACCGGCCGGCAATCGCTGGTATGCCTATGTCAGCGTGGGCGAAGTGGCTGCGCAACGCGAATACCGCAACCGGATGCCGGCCCACTGGCTGGCAGGCCACAATCCGGACTGGGACAGTGAGATCGTCGACCAGAGCCAGCCAGACTGGCCAGGCTTTTTTGTCGAACAGGTTGTCAGCCCATTGTGGCAGCGCGGCTATCGCGGGCTGTTTCTCGACACACTGGACAGCTACCAGCGGATCGCCCGCACCCCGCAAGCGCAGTTGGCACAACAACAAGGGCTGATCCGGGTCATTCAGGCCATCCGGCAACGCTTTCCCGAGATGAAACTGATCGCCAACCGGGGATTTGAACTGCTGCCGGCGATCGCCGGGCAACTGGAAATGGTCGTCGCAGAATCGCTCTATCAGAGCTGGGACGCCAGCCAGCACATCTACCGCAGCCAGTCCGCCGCCGACAGTGACTGGCTGCGCGAGCAATTGCGCATGGCCCGGCAACGCTACGGACTCAAGGCCGCAGCCATCGACTATGTCGACCCGGCCCAGCCGGAGCTGGCGCGCCAGACAGCCAGACGCATCCTGGCCGATGGGTTCATTCCCTGGGTCAGCACCCCGGCGCTGGACCGGATGGGCACAGGCGACATCGACATCGTGCCGCGGCGGGTTCTGATCCTGCACGACAGCGTGAGCGCTGAGAATTTCATCAAAAGCGATGCAATACGCTATCTCACCCTGCCGCTGCAACATCTCGGCCTGGTGCCGGCCTATCACGATCTGTCGCTTGGCCCGCCTGCCGCGGTGCACGATAGCGGGCTGGCCGGGATCGTTGTCTGGAGCGACAGCGGCCGGATTGCCGCGCTCGAACCCTGGTTAGCCCGCCAGCGGCAGAACGGCACACCGATCGCGCTGTTCGGCTCGCTCCCGGCAACCGGTCGCAAGCTGGCTGACTGGGGCCTACAGGCCACCCCCACCAGCGATTCAGATCGCGGCCCGCTGACCATCGGCACCCGCCACCCGGCCGTCGGGTTTGAGGCACCGCCATTGCCGCAGGAAGCACAACTGCAGGCCGTCACCCTGAGCCAGCCCGGCGAGCGCTGGCTGACCCTGCAGCGTAACGGCCAACCGCTGTCCGACGCGATTGCCATGACCAGCTGGGGCGGCTATCTGCTGCCACCATTCGGCGTGATCGAACTGCCCAACGATACCCAGCGCTGGGTGACCGACCCGTTCCGTTTCCTGCAAGCCGCGCTGCGCCTGCCGGCGGTGCCGGTGCCCGACGTCACCACCGACCACGGGCGACGCACCCTGCTGGTTCATATCGATGGCGACGGCTTCGCCAGCCGCTCCGAGCTGCCTGGCACCCCGTTTGCCAGCGAGGTCATGCGCGACGAGATCCTGCGCCGCTACCGGCTGCCAGCCACCGTGTCAGTGATCGAAGGCGAAACCGGCAGCCAGGGTGTGTTCGGCAGCATTTCGCCCACGCTGGAAAACATCGCCCGGCAAATCTTTGCCGAGCCCTACATCGAACCTGCCAGCCATTCGTTTTCTCACCCGTTCAAATGGCAGCAACTGGCCAGCGATAGCGATTCCGGCGACGGCTACAACCTGCCGATCCGCGGCTACCGCTTCGATCTGGCGCGCGAGGTGGATGGCTCGCTGGGCTACCTCAACCAGCGGTTGCTGCCAGCCGGCAAACGGGCAGGGGTATTTCTCTGGACCGGCGATTGCAACCCCGGCCCCGACGCCCTGGCACAGGCCGACGCTGCCGGCGTACTGGCCATGAACGGAGGCGAAACCGTCATGACCCGCAGCCTGCCCAGCCTGACCGCGATTGCACCGTTCGGGGCTCCCAAGGGGCCACACTTTCAGGTGTTTGCCCCCAATCAGAACGAAAATGTCTACACCAATAACTGGACCGGGCCGTTTTACGGCTTTGACCGGGTCATCGAGACCTTTGAGCTCACCGACCGGCCGCGACGGCTGAAGCCGGTCAACATCTACTTTCACACCTACGCAGCCAGCAAGCTGGCATCGCTCAGATCCCTGCACAAGATATTCCAGTGGGCACTCAGCCGCCCCAGTCACCCGGTGTTCGCCTCGGATTACATCCGCCGTATCCACGATTTCAACCAGATCGCCATTCGCCGCATCGACGGTGGCTGGCAGATCAGGGGCGCGCAGCATCTGCGGCAATTGCGGATCGACGACAGCGCCGGCTACCCCGACCTGCAACGCAGCCAGGGCGTGCTGGGCTACTGGCAGGAAGGCACGCACCGCTACATTCACCTAGGCAGCAGCGAAGCCACGCTGATCCTGCAGCCGACACCGCCCGACTCGCCGTATCTGGCGCAATCGAACGGCAAACTGACCGGGTGGCAGATCACCCCGTCAGGCATCGAAGCCAGCCTGGCCGGCCAGGTGCCGCTGCAATTCGTGCTGGCCAACCTCAAGGGATGCCGGTTTGTTGCCGATAAGCGCCCCGTGCGGCCGGTCCGGACAGACGGCCCGTTTACCCATTTCAAGCTCACAGCCCATGCTATTGCCTCGTTCCGCGCAGACTGCCAGCCTTAAGCCGCGAGAGCGGTTGTTTCCCTGGTGGACGATGGCCCTGTTCGGCCTGGGCATCGCCGGCGCATTGCTGCTGTTTTTTCCGCAGCGCTGGTTGCTGTCACAGGTCGAGCAGACCCACCCGGGCGACCGGCTCAGCACCGAATACCTGGAAGCCCTGATCCGCTCACAACCGGGCGACACGGCGCTGCGGCTGGCATTGGCCCGCCAGTATCTGGCCGCACGACAATGGCCGGCAGCCGACCGTACCCTGCAGCCGCTCCTGGATGCCAGTGACCCCGAACCCCGTTCTGCCGCACGGCTGCTGGCATTCGACAGTCTGGCCGGGCAGCTTGCTGCAACACAGGAAGGCGCCGGCGAGCGGGCCAGCCTGCTACAGCAACTGTGGCAACTGGCACGCCACAGCGCACTGACCTCGTCTCGCTGGCTGACACTTGCCAACCTGGCAGAAGGCCAGCAGCAGGCAGGCATTGCCGAATTCGCATTCCGCAAACTGACCGAAATCCACCCCGACCAAGCCTTGCTGTGGCTAGAACGCAGTGCCGTGCTACAACTGGCCCAGGGCCACTATCAATCCGCTGCCGACCGATATTTCCGCGCCATGCAGCAGGCCCAGGGCCGCAGCCGGCAACGACATTTTTTTCTGCAGGGAATGCGCAGCCTGCAATCGGGAAACCTGCTGCCAGAGGCCCTCGCATCTGCGCGGCGTTATGGCGGGCCCTTGCGCGACGATCGTGACACGCTGGTGTTCCTGATCCAGCTTTGCCGTGCGGCCGGCGATCTGAACGAGGCGGAGCGATATGCACGACGACTGCTGAAGATGAGTCTGTGGCAAGAACTGCAACGGGCACTGGCGCTGCAGCAGGCCTTGCCTGCCGACACAGACCACTGGCAAACCGTCACCGCAACCGGCCCGCTGGCGCCGTTCGACGAAGAGGCCTACCGCCTTGGCTTTGATGTATTGCTGGCCAACCGCAAACTGCAGGATGCCCAGCAGGTTGCCGAACGTGCGGTCAGCCAGCAGCCGGATGACCTGTCGTGGCGCAAGCGGCTGGCACAGGTTGCGGAATGGAACCAGCAGCCAGCGCTGGCCCTGCAGCACTGGCTGTTGCTGGCCCGACGCGGCGGCAGCCACGAAGCCTGGCAGGCCGTGCTGCGACTGGCTCCCGGGCTGCACGACGATGACGCGCTGCTGGCAGCCTGGCAGCATCAGGCCGAGCGCGGGGCATTGACCGAAGTGCAATGGCGTTTGCTGGTGGATCTATACGAACGCAATGGCGAGCCGCTGGCTGCAGCCCGCTACCTGCTGCAGCGCCACCGGACTCGCCCCCAGGCCATGCTGCTGGAGCTGGCCGGCGATCTGCTGCAGCGATCCGGGGAAGACGAGCAAGCGATTGCGGCCTTCCAGCAACTGGCTCGCGATAACGGCCTGACCCCGGAACTGGCACTGAAAATCGCCACGCTACAATACAGTCTGGGCGGACTGGCCGACGCCCATGCCACGCTGCGCCGTGCACAGCCGCTAGCAGAGCATGCGCCGGACAGCTACTGGCGTACCCTGGCCAGATTGGCCTGGCAACTGCAGGATCGCCACACGGCAGTCAGTGCCTACCGGCGGCTGATCGACCGGCAAGGCTACACCCGAGCGGATCTGGAACAGTTGATCAACACCCTGGAATCGGACCAGCCCGCCAGTGCAGCGTTGCTGGCCGAACGCTTGCATCGTGAATTCGGCAGCCCGCGGCACATCCTGCTGGCCCTGTTGCTGCACGGCCAGCTCGGGCAATGGCCGGCAGCAGCCCGATTGCTGGCAGGGCTGGATCCGGCCACGCGACAGGCGCTGGCGGCCGAGCCTGCCTTCTGGTCGATCAGCGCCCAGATCCACCACCAGTCCGGCCAGCAGTCACAGGCACTGGCTGCCGCAGAACAGGCACTGGCACTGACCCCCGCAGATCCGGCCAACCGGCAGGCGCTACTCTGGCTATTGATCGACTATCGCCGTCACGGGGCTTTACGCCGGCAACTGCTGGCCTGGCTGCCCGATGCCAGGCAAGACCCTGGCTACCGCGAAAGCTACGCAGCCGGCTGGTTGAGCCTGGGTGAAGCGCGCAAGGCACTGCCATGGTTCACGGCACTGACCAGCAGCAAACACAGCGACCCGCTTTGGTTAATGAACTACGCCGACGCGCTGGAACAGGCCGTCGAGCCCGATCTGGCCTGGCGCATCCGCCGCCACCTGTGGCAAGGGCTGCTGGATCAGCCAGCCCGGCGCCCTGACCTGCCCCTGGTGCAACAGGCGCGGCTGGCGCTGCAGTTCGCGCCTTCCGGCCACAGTGCCGGCATCATGCGGCAACTGCTGCGTCAGGATACGGCGTCCGGCCCCGCAACGCCTGAAGGCGCCCAGGCGGCCGAGCTGACGCTTGCCTGGGCCCTGTCCACCGAACAGGATCACGCCGCCCGCGCATGGCTGCTGACGCGTTACGCGGCGCAGCAACAACGGCCGCACTGGGCCGAGCTGTCGCTGGCGCTGCAAGCACACGACACCCCGCAGTTGCAGCGCCTGCTGGACGGGCCGCTGAGTACGTTGCCGGTCAACGACGCAATCGAAGCCGCCCGACTGCTCAAGCGCAACGGCCAGGCCACCCAGTTAGCGTTCGACCGGCTGGACACCCTCGACCACGACGCCGCAACCCACGCCCAGCTGGCAGAAACTGTGCTGGCCCAGACCAGCCAGATCGCCATTCGGCTCGATCAGCAGCGAATGGGCGGCGTCCGGCACGCCGGGCAGGTGCTGGCGATGACGACAGCCATCACCCCTGCGCTACGCTTCAGTCTGGAACTGGGCCAGAGGCAGCAATCCCTCCGTGCCGGCGGCCCGTTCCCGCTCCCGCCCGATCCGCTGCCCGATCTCAACCCGGCCATTCCGGCCAGACTCACCCACTGGCAGGCAGACTGGCATCTGCAAGACGCAACCGGCAGCACCCGTGTCACACTGGGGCAACGCAACCCCGCCCAACCGCTGACCTCCCTGCTGCTGTCGCGCGAGCTACGCATCGACCGCATGCTCGACCTGCAGCTTTCTGCCGCCGCGAACCAGCCGGTCGAGTACAGTGACCGGCTCTGGGCCCTGGGCAACAAGCATCTCGTGCAGGCCGGATTGCGTTTCAAGCCCGACCGGCTGGACTACTTCAGCCTGAGCTGGCGCCAGGAACAGCTCAGCTCCCTGATGCGCGCCGATCTGGGGCGTGCCCGCATCCTGCAGTGGGAACTCGGGCAGCGGTTTCGCACTGAATACCCGGACTGGACTCTGCGTTTGTCCGGATACAGCAATCGCTTTCGCCCGCAGCCATTCGATTTTGCCCGGCTGGCCTCCAATCTGCCGACCGCCCTGCCAGACGATGAACTGGATCGCTGGCTGCTGCCCACCGACAGCAGCGCCATTGGCCTGAATATCGGCTTCGGGCAGCAGTACGCTGACGATTACACCCGTGCAATGCGGCCTTACGGCGATATCGGCGTGTCGCGCAGCCGCAATGCCGACCTGGGTTACAACTGGCTACTGGGGATCGCCGGCAGTGTGACCGGCACGGATCACTTGAGCGCCTGGTTCAGCGGCAGCCGGACCCGCAACAGCATCACCCCCGACAGCAGCACGATCGGATTGACCTACACTCTGAATTACTGAAAGGATCCCGAATGAAACGCCTTTGCCTTGCCGGCCTGCTGGCCACTCCCCTGCTCTTTGCCTGCAGCACGGTCAGGACCAGCCCGCCCGCAGAGCCGCTGGACCGCAATGCCACCTGGGCCCTGCTGCCGATCGTCAATCAGACCGAAACGCCGCAGGCCGGGCTGCGCGCCGAAGCCCTAGTCGAGAGCACGCTGCGCACCAGTGGAATCGGCAACCTGCGCCACTATCCGGTAAAACTGAACCCGGAAACCCTGTTCGAGCCGGCCGAACGCAAGGTTGCTGAAGACGCACGGCAATGGGCCGTCCAGCAAGGGCTGCGCTACGGCGTAACCGGCAATGTGACCGAATGGCGCTACAAGGTTGGGGTCGATGGTGAACCGGCAGTCGGCCTGACCCTGCAGATCATCGACCTGCCCAGCGGCCGCGTGGTGTGGAGCGGCAGCGGGGGCAAAACAGGCTACAGCCGCGAATCGCTGGCCGGCACGGCACAGCAGTTGGTCAACACCCTGCTGGCTGGAGCCGGGCTACAGTGAAGCCAGCCGACCTGATTCCCCATCTGGCGCCCACCGGCCGGCCATTTTGGGTCTGGCTGGAAACACTCGCCATCACGGTCATTGCCGTAGGCGGCGGCATGCTGCTCAGTCCCGGTGACCCCTTGTTCATCCACGGCCCGTTTCCCTGGGCCTGGTTTGCCCCGATCCTGCTGGCGCTGCGCTACGGCGCGCTGTCTGGCGTAGCATCGGCCGGGTTGATGCTGCTGGCGTGGCTAGGCACCTTGCGGATCGGGCTGGTCAGCGAGGCAGATTTTCCCAAGCTGTATTTTCTCGGCGGCCTGCTGGCCACGCTGCTGTGCGGGCAATTCAGCGGTCTGTGGCGTACCCGGATGCGGCGCATCCAGGAAGTGAACGAATACATCGACCATCGGCTGGAAGACCTGACCCAGCGACTTTACCTGTTGCGACTGTCGCACGACCGGCTGGAGCAAAGTCTGCTCAGCAAGCCCGTTACCCTACGCGATGCACTGGGCAAGCTCAGGCGGCTGATCCGTGATCAGAACGGAACCGGCGAGCCCTTGCCGGCAGCCGATGAATTCCTGTCGTTCCTGGCTCAGTTCTGCCAGCTTGAAATCGCCTCGCTGCACCGGATGAAAGGCCGAAAAGTCCCCGAACCCACTCCCCAGGCGGTGGTTGGCGGTGCCACCCCGCTCGACCCGGACGACCCATTGGTGCAGTTTGCGCTGGCCCGCCAGCAACTGTCACACGTCCAGCACCTAGAGCCGGGGCAGGCACAATCCAGCCGGTATCTGGTGGTGGCTCCGGTCAGGACCAGCCTGACTCAAACCCTCGGCCTGCTGGCCGTCGAACGGATGCCCTTTTTTGCCCTGAATGACGAAACCCTGCAAACGCTGACCGTGCTCACCGCCTATTACGCCGATCACTTGATTGCCGCTGACGCGGCCGCCCCGCTGCGCGAAGCCCTGCCCGACTGCCCGGACCAGTTTGCCGAAGAAGTACTCAAGCTAGCCCGCATCGAACGCGACACGGGTATTCCCAGCCATATCGTGGCCCTGTCGTTCGGCCGTAGCGGTAAACAGGAAGATGGTTTTGCGCTGGTGCAGCGCATGCAACGCTCGCTGGACCTGATCTGGGAACTGCGCGAAGGCGATGTGCGGATCATGCTGACGCTGATGCCGCTAGCCGGGCCCAGCGCCGTGCAAGGCTATCTGAGCCGGATCGAAGCCGCGCTGAAGGATCAGCTGGGAGTCGATTTCACTACCGCCCGCATCCGCCCGCAGCATGCCAGCGTGGGCAGTGGCCAGGCACCCCTGCTGGTGCAGGACCTGATCACCACGTCACGGATCAACCGCTGATGCTCAATCTGAAACTGGCCTCACTGGCCATTGCTCTCGAATCCGGCGCACTGGCCAGCCTGCTGACCGATGCGCCACCACCGGCAGTCATGGCCGGGTTCCTGTTACTGCACGCTGGCGCCAGCGCCTGCCTGGCGCTGTTTGCCTGGGCATTGCTGCCCGCCCACTACCGGCGGCCAAGGGGCTGGACCCTGCTGTTTCTGTTCAGCTTCAGCTTTTTCATCCCGCTGCTGGGCCTGATCGGACTATTTGCCGGCATCCTGGTCGCCACCTATCTGCCCCGCGCCCGGCACAGCGATCCGTTCGACACCGTATCCATTCCCGAATATGCCAACCTGTCGGCCAACGCTCGGGCAGGCTTCGATGCAGGCGGCATCCGTGCCCGGTTGCAAGACCGTACGGCCAGCCTGGAATCGCGGCTGAAAGCGATGATGGCGATCCAGCAAATGCCCAGCCGCCTGTCCAGCCCGCTGCTGCGGGAAATGCTGACCGACCCGGCCGATGACATCCGCCTGGTAGCCTACGGCATGCTCGACCAGCGCGAAAAGGCGATCAACCAGAAAATCAATGAGGAACTGGCCAATCTTGAGCAACACCCCGGCACAGCCGCCCGCCAGGTGTCGCTGCGCCATCTGGCCGAGCTTTACTGGGAGCTGGTTTACCAGGGGTTGGTACAGGGCGATGTGCGCAAACATGCCATCGACCAGTCGATGGAGTTTGTCGCCCAGTCGCTGCAACTGGCGCCGGAAGACCCGGGACTGTGGGTATTGCAGGGCAAGCTGATCAACGAACTCGGGCAGGTCAGCGCCGCCCGCGTCGCGTTCGATCGCGCCATGCAACTGGGATACCCGGCCATCCGCCTGCTGCCCTACCAGGCAGAAATCGCTTTCAACCAGCGCGACTTTCGCCAGGTGCAATTGCTGCTGCAAGCCATGTCGACCCTGGACAACGCCCCCAGTACCCAGGCGCTGGTCCGTTTCTGGTGCCAACCCGATACTTCTGACAAGGCTACCCCCACATGACTACATGGCCAACCGCCCAGGAAGCCGATCTCTGCCTGCTGCTGGAGGGAACGTTTCCCTTTGTCTCCGGCGGCGTATCCAGCTGGGTCAACCAGATCATCCGCGCCTTCCCCGAATACCGCTTCGCCCTGGTGTTCCTGGGTAGCCGCCCGCAGGACTACGCAGACGCCAAGTATCCATTGCCAGACAACGTCGTGCATCTGGAATGCCATTACATGCACACCCCGATCGAGGCGCCCATGGTTCGCCCCTTGCCCGGTGACGCCACGACATTTGCCGATGTCGCCAGGCTGCACGCCGCGTTTCGCAACCAACGCGGCCATCCGGACGGGCAGGCGGCCTTTACCCGGCTGGCACCTGAATTGCTGGATGGCGGCAAGCTGGATCGTGACACCTTCCTGTTCAGCGAGCACGCCTGGGAATTCATCAAACACCACTACCGCCAGCACTCCACCGACCCCAGTTTTGTCGATTACTTCTGGACCATCCGTGCCATGCACCAGCCGATCTGGACACTGGCCGGCATTGCCGAACGGCTGCCACAAGCTGCAGCATTCCACACCATCTCCACTGGCTATGCCGGCTTTCTGGGCGCCATGCTCAAATGGCGACGGCAACGGCCACTGATCCTGTCCGAACACGGGATTTACACCAAGGAACGCAAGATTGATCTGTTCCAGACCGAATGGATCGCCGACAACCGGAACATATTCCAGAAGAACGCCACGGAAATCAGCTATTTCCGCCAACTCTGGATTCGCTTTTTCGAATCCCTTGGCAAGCTGTGCTACGACGCGTCCGACCAGATCATTGCCCTTTACGAAGCCAACCGGCTACGACAGGTGCAGGACGGCGCCGAAGCGGCCCGGACCCGCAACATCCCCAATGGCATCAACCTCAAGGCACTGGCACCGTTGCGTGACCAGCGCCCGGCCGACGCCCCCCCCATCCTCTGCCTGATTGGCCGGGTGGTACCGATCAAGGACATCAAAACCTTCATTCGTGCCATGCGCACCGTAGTCAACCGCATCCCGCAAGCCGAAGGCTGGATTGCCGGGCCGGAAGACGAGTCGCCCGACTACGCAGCAGAATGTCGCAACCTGGTCGCCAGCCTGGGGCTCACCCGCAATGTCCGTTTTCTGGGTTTCCAGAAAATCGCCGACCTGCTGCCCCGCATCGGGCTGGTCGTGCTCAGCTCAATCTCCGAAGCGCTGCCGCTGGTGCTGCTGGAAGGCTATGCGGCGGGGGTGCCGGGTATCAGCACCGATGTCGGCTCATGCCGGCAACTGATCTACGGCGACACGCCGGAAGATCAGGCCATCGGCCCGTCAGGGCGGGTAGTCGGCATCGCCGACCCGCAGGCCCTGGCCAACGCCGCACTCGAACTGCTGACTGATCCAGCCGCCTGGCATGCCGCGCAGGCCGCAGCGATCGAGCGTGTAGAACGCTACTACACGCTGGAACGAATGATCGATCAGTATCGTGACGTCTACCGGGGCGCCATCGGACACTGAACTGACAACGAACCGGACTCAGACACTCCACCACTAGGGCACCCATGGCAGGCATCGGCTTTGAATTGCGCAAATTGTTGCAGCGGGATAGCTATCTCAGCCTGTTGCAGGCCTACACCTATGCCGGCATCATCGGTGCGGGCCCGTGGATCCTGTCGATTCTGGGTGTGCAAGCGATCGGCTTCATGAGTGTGGCCGTGGTGCTGCCCAGCTATCTGGTCACCCAGTTCCAGGTATCGGTCACCCACCTGATTGCCGGCAGCCTGATCCTCACCGGCTTCTTGCAACTGGCCTTCACCCGCTATATTTCCGACCGTCTGTTTGAGCGGCGGGCCGACCAGGTGCTCCCCAACTTCGTCGGCGCCCTGCAGATCACCATGCTGGCCAGCGGGGGAAGCGGCCTGCTGTTTGTCTTGCTGGCGCTGCACGACCTGAGCCCGGCCTACCAGCTCTTGATGCTGTCCGGCTTCATCATTCTCAGCATGATCTGGATCGCCACCATTTTCCTGTCAGGCATGAAGCAGTACAAACAGATTCTCTGGCTGTTCCTGCTGGGCTATGGCATTTCGGTAGGCGCGGCTCTGGCATTGCGGCCATTCGGTCTGGAAGGTTTGCTGGCCGGCTTTGTCATGGGCCAGTTTGTGCTGCTGCTGGGCATGCTGGTGCTCACCCTGCGAACCTATCCGTCTGACCGGTTTGCCGAATTCGACCTGATCCGGCACGGGCGGATGTACCGGTCGCTGATGTGGATCGGCTTTTTGTACAACTTTGCGGTCTGGATCGACAAATTCATGTTCTGGTACGGCAACGACACCGGCCAGCACATCATCGGCCCGCTGAAGGCCTCACTGATCTACGACCTGCCGGTATTTCTGGCTTACCTGTCGATCATCCCGGGCATGGCAGTATTTCTCACCCGGATGGAAACCGACTTCGTCGAGTATTACGACAAGTTTTACAATGCGGTGCGCGACGGCGGCAACCTTGATCAGATCGAGCATTTGCGTGATGAAATGGTCTACACCATCCGGCAAGGTATCTACGAAATCATCAAGATCCAGAGCATTGCCGTCCTGATCACCTTTGTAGCGGCCCCAGCCCTGCTCAACCTGCTGGGAGTATCACAACTCTACCAGGGCCTGCTCTACATCGACGTGGTCGCTGCAGGCACCCAGGTGGTCCTGCTCGGCCTGCTCAATGTCTTCTTTTACCTGGACAAGCGCCGCATCGTCCTGTTGCTGTGCCTAGTATTTGCGGCACTGAACATCCTGCTGACCTGGCTTTCCCTGCAGCTGGGGCCGGCCTGGTATGGCTATGGCTTTGCGGTATCCCTGCTGATCACCGTCATGCTGGGCATGATCCTGCTTGATCGCAAACTCGAACGACTGGAATACGAAACCTTCATGTTGCAGGCGTAAAAAAGCAGCCCCCAAGGCTGCTTCAGACAGGCGGCACTGACATCAGTCTGGCAGCGACCAGGCGATGTCAACGGCGCCAGTGCAATATGGCCGTCAACCGGCTTTTAAAGACTGGCCCTGGATGTAGTTGGGCAGCCCCATCTGCCGGATCAGCCCCTGCTGGGTTTCCAGCCAGTCGATATGCTCTTCCTCACTCCCAAGAATATCTTCGAGCAGCTCCCGCGACACATAATCGGCCACACCCTCGCAGTAGGCAATCGCCTCTTTGAGCAGCAGAACGCCGTTCATTTCCAGCTTGAGGTCACAAGCCAGCATTTCCTCGACGTTTTCACCGATCAGCAGTTTGTGCAGATCCTGCAGGTTCGGCAACCCTTCCAGAAACAGGATGCGGTCGACCAGCTGGTCAGCATGCTTCATCTCATCAACCGACTCGTGATACTCATGCTCCGCCAGCCGGGCAAGCCCCCAGTTCTTGTACATCTTGGCATGCAGGAAATACTGGTTGATGGCAGTCAATTCGTTGACCAGTATCTTGTTGAGCAGGGTCAGGACTTTCTTGTCACCTTTCATCGCGGCACTCTCCACAGAAACGATTCAATCGCTTCAGATTAGCACAGCAGCGTCTTCCCCGGCGCCGTCACGCCGCCGTCGCGAGCGCTGGCTCCCGAATCTGCAGCAAGGCCTGCTGCAGCAGGTCTCGCGCATGGCAGGCGCAGCGGCCACACTGGGTCGCCACCCCAAGCTCGTTGCGCAAATCGCGCATTGATGCACACCCATTTTGCACCGCGCTGACGATCTCGCCGTCGGTCACGGCATAACAGACACAGACAAACATCAGACAGCTCCTCCTCGCTGCAACAATGAGAAGGATTATCATTCTGCAGAAAACTTTTGTCAAACAACAATCATTCTCGTTTGTCGCACGGCGAGTCCACCCCGCCTTTTCCCGCGATCGGCCGGGCCGGATCGCTGCACCATTCACTCCACGACCCCGGATACAAACGCGAGCCATGCATGCCAGCCAATTCCATCGCCAGCAGATTGTGACAGGCCGTAACCCCCGAGCCGCACTGATGCACAACCAACCTGGGGTCAATGTCTCCCAGCAACTCGCGGAATGCTGCGCGCAATTGCCCGGGCGACAAGAAACACCCGGAGGGCTCTAGGTTCGACTGAAAAAAACGGTTCAGCGCACCCGGGATATGTCCACCCACCGGATCGAGGGTTTCATTGTCACCGGCAAACCGGTCGGGGCTGCGCGCGTCGACCAGCAGCATGTCCGGTGTCTGCAGGTGTTGTGCGACAAAATCGGCATCGACCCACGCCTGCCCTTGGGCAAAGCCGTGAAAATCGCTGGCTGACGGCGGGGGCTCGGTGTAAGACACCAGACGACGCTCGCGCTGCCACTTCGACCAGCCTCCATCGAGCACGGCACCTCCAAAAAACCCGACCCAGCGCAACATCCACCACATGCGGGCTGCAAACATTCCGCCAGCATCATCGTAGATCACCACAGTCTTGCCCTCGTCCAGCCCGATGCGCCGCAAGGTACGCCCAAATGCTGCAGCCGTAGGCAATGGATGCCGCCCGTTGCTGCCGGTTTTCGCTCCCGACAGGTCGACATCCAGATGCAGGAAGAACGCTCCGGGAATATGCCCGTCCAGATAAGCCCGTCGTCCGGCCGACGGATCAGTCAACTGATGACGGACATCCACTACCAGCCAGTCCGGATCATCCAGATGCCTGGCCAGGGTGGCCGTGTCGATCAAAGTGCGCATTTCCATTTACAGGCTCCCGCCAGAAAAATCAGAGTGCCAGATCATAATCCAGTCAGCCAGCGCGATGCGCTACCCGTCAGGATCTTTCACCGCCGATTGCAACTTTCAGCGACTCTGATTAGTCTTATCAGCAAGTATTCAACCCAACAAGGAGGCTCAGCCTTAATCATGGAAAATCCGATCCCGACCACCTACCCGGTCGCCCAATCAATCGATGCCTCGCGCAACCGGGTACTGCGCAATACCTATCTCCTGCTGGCCACCTCGATGCTGCCCACCGTGCTGGGTGCTCTGACCGGCATCCAGACCGGATTTGCCGCCGTTTTCGCCGGCAGCCCCATTCTGTCGGTCATCGTGTTTCTCGCCGGCGCCTTCGGCTTCATGTGGGCAATTGGCCGCAACCAGAACAGCGGGCTGGGTGTTGGCTTGCTGCTGGGCTTTACCTTCTTCATGGGCGTCATGCTGTCACTATCGCTCACTGCCGCACTGCAACTGCGCAACGGCGCTGACCTGATCGCGCTGGCAGCCGGCGGCACTGCACTGATCTTTTTCTCGCTAGCCACCATCGCCACAGTCACCAAGAAGGATTTTTCCTTCATGGGCAAATTCCTGTTCGTTGGCCTGGTTATCTTGCTGGCCGCCTCGCTGGTCAATATGTTCTTTGCCATTCCGGCGCTGGCACTGACCATTTCGGCGGTATCGGTTCTGCTGTTCTCCGCTTACATCCTGTACGACATCGGCAACATCGTGAACGGAGGCGAAACCAATTACATCATGGCCACCCTGCAGATCTATCTGGACATCTACAATATTTTCGTCAACCTGCTCAACCTGCTGATGGCACTGAGCGGCGAACGCGACTGACACTGGCCTTGCTCAGGTCACCCCGGGGCAGCGCTGCGGTGCTGCCTTTTTCATGCCCCAACGCCACCCGGAGCCCCCATGCCATCCCCTCTCAGCCTGTCAGCCACCGAATGCCGCGTGTTGGGTGTTCTGGTTGAAAAGCAACGCACCGTACCCGACAGCTACCCGATGACCCTGAACGCCCTGATCGGCGGCTGCAACCAGAAAACCAGCCGGGAACCGATCATGGATCTGGATGAAGCCCAGGTACTGGCAGCGCTGGACGGGCTGCGCCAGCACACGCTGATTGTTGAATCCAGCGGGGGCCGGGTGCCGCGCTTTGGTCACAACATGGAGCGGGTACTTGGCATCCCAACCCAGTCAGCGGCCTTGCTGGCAGTATTGATGCTGCGCGGGCCGCAAACGGCTGGTGAATTGCGGCAGAACTGCGAAAGGCTGCATCGCTTTGCCGACATCTCGGCCACCGAAGCCTTCCTGGAAGAACTGGCAAGCCACCGGGATGGCGCCTTGGCCAAACTGCTGCCACGGCAACCGGGCAGCCGTGAACCCCGCTGGCAACACACGCTGCTCTCAGGTGATCCGGGCGTAGCGATGGCATCGGAGCCTGAGGACCCAGTCTCAATGCCCTACCCAGCCTCATCTCAGGAAATCGATTTACTTCGCGCAGACATCGCCCTGCTGCGCCAAGAGCTGGTTGAACTGCGTGCCAGGCTGGATCGACTCGATCACGCAGACTGACAGCAAGGCCTCCCGCCGCCGGCACGACACAGACAGTATCTATCGATATATTGATATTACGAACCGGATCAATCTATAACGAGATCATGACAGGGTAATGCCATTCAACCTGAACCACAGGAGGCCGGCATGGGCGCCAACATTGATCTGGGTCTGATCCATCAACGGTTTTTCTTTGTCCGTCATGGGCAAACCGACTGGAACCGCAGCCACCGTGCCATGGGCCAGACGGATGTGCCGTTGAACCCTACCGGCGAGCAGGAGGCCCGCGCTGCGGCGCAGCGACTGCAAACTTGCGACATCCGGATGATCTTTCACAGCCCTCTGGCACGGGCACGGACCACAGCCGAAATCATCGCAGACCAGCTAAAACTTCCGTTGCACCCGCTAACGGATCTGCGCCAGTGCAACTGGGGCTCCATGGAAGGCCAGCCACGCGGAGACGAGTCATGGCGCCTGGCCTGGCGGCGTGGCGAACTGGCAATCGACGGCGCAGAAACCTTTCGTGAATTCGCCCATCGGGTCTGCAGCGCAGTCAATCAAGCGCTCAGCCACGGCCAACCCGTGCTGATCGTTGCCCACGGCGCCACCTATGCAGCCATCCAGCGGGCCATCAACCAGGCCGACCGCGATATGCAAAACTGCCTGCCACTCCACTATCGCCCCCCCGGCGATGGGTGCGCTGACTGGGTACACGAAGCTCTTGCAGCCGCACGAGTCAGCGGGACATTCGCTCCAGCACCTTGATAATGGCCGACGAATCAAGCTCGCCGTCACCAGAGCCGACCAGGGCATTGAGTAGCTGGGCGAACCAGGCAGACGACGGCACCGCCACCCCTAGCTGCCGCGCCGTTTCCAGCACGATGTGAATATCCTTCTGATGCAACCGGGCCTTGAAGCCCGGAGCAAACTGACCATCCAGCATTCTTTTACCGTGAACATCCAAAATCCGGCTTCCGGCAAATCCGCCCATCAGCGCCTCACGCACCTTGTAAGGATCAACACCGTTTTGACGGGCAAACAGCATAGCCTCTGCCACGGCAGCAATTGCACCAGACACGGTAATCTGATTGCAGGCTTTGGCAACTTGACCCGCTCCGCTTTCGCCGACATGCACGACATTCTTTCCCAGCACCTGCAGTAATGGCATCACCCGTGCAACGGTGCCAGCCTCCCCACCGATCATGATCGACAGAGTCCCTTCGATAGCCCCCGCTTCACCACCCGACACCGGAGCATCCAGCATCGTTACGCCCTGCCCTGTCAGGCGGGCGGCCATATCCCGCGTGACTAGCGGCGAAATCGTGCTCATATCCACCACCACACTTCCGGGCCGGGCGGCAGAAGCCAGCCCGTGCGCGCCAAAAACGACGGCCTCGACATCCGACGTATCGGAAACCATGATAAAAATGATGTCGGCACGCCGGGCGATAGCCTGTGGACTGTCTGCACCCAGAGCCCCGGCATCGGTCAACGGGGCCATCGATTCGGCCCGACGCGCATGCACGTGCAGTGGATAGCCGGTACGCAGCAGATTCAAGGCCATCGGCCGCCCCATGATGCCCAATCCAACAAAGCCCAGTTCGGGAAAATCGTTCATAGTGTTTCCTGTGGAGGTAAAGAGGGCGTCACGTCGACCTGCGCTGGCCCACCGTTTTCTAGCAGATAAATGAATGCCAACAGCTCTGCCACTGCACGGTAAAGCTCAGGGGGAATATGCTGATCCAGATCCACCTGCATCAACAGGGAGACCATTTCGGCTGATTCATGCACGAAGATACCCGCCTCCCGCGCCCGCTCAATGATCATCTCTGCCAGCAAGCCCCGCCCTTTGGCCACGACCCGCGGCGCAGACGAACCCGCCTGGTAGGCAAGGGCCACGGCCATCTGGCGCTGTCTATCGCTGTTCATGATCCACCGTCGCCCCCAACAGGGATAACCCTGCCGCAGCAAAACGCGACGCCAGCACCGACTGCGCATCCCGCAACACCTCGGCGGTTTCCGGGCTGGCGTCGAAATGGATCCGGAACTGCCCCCCCTGCAACGCGATCGATGCAGTCACCCCACCCAGACGCGGCAGCTCCAGATGCAGCCGCGAAAACCAGCCTGCCTGCGCTTCAGGGTCAGCGCCCGGCCGGGCATCGCGCTCCTCGACAGTCCAGTCCATCATTTGGTTCGGCCAGGCCAGCCCCTGCCAGGCAAGCTGGCGGGTATCCAGGCAATGCAATTGCTGCTGAACCAGCTCACGCAACTGTTGTACCTCACCAGGCGACAATGGGCGACTTACCGCCGGCTCTGCCGCAATGTCACCCGATGGACCAAGCCCCCGTGCCGCTGGCGTTAAACTCGCCTGGTCCGGAGCCACATCGGCCAGGACATCCGGCTCGCGGGCCTTGACCGTAGTCTGTCCGGCAGCGGGCGGGGCAAGTCGGTCAGCAGCAGGTTGCAGATGACTTTCGGCGGGAAGCTGGGCATCTGCCATGTCAGATAGCCGTTCCGTCTGCCCATCGAGCGGCATCGCGGCCGCCGACGTCACCGCTGGGGAAGGGTACTCCGCCCCCGCCATCTCTGGCAGTGGCTCGCCGACGGGCAGGTTTTCCTGACTGACCGGCTGCAGCGCGGCGCGAACCGGCAGCGGCTCAGCCCCATCAGCGGATGCCGGCTCTGGCGGCATTTGAGTGCCAGGCAATGCAGGCAACTCTGGCTGAGCTGTCTGCTGCACTATTTGTTCATCAACCGACTGTCCCGGCAAAAGCATGGCCGCTGGCCCGGTCTGGAAAGCCGCCGCCGGCTTTGTCGTCGCCATGCTGGCCGTTTGGCCTACTGGGGCGGCTACCGGCGCATCGCCTGCCTCCGACTGCATCGCGGCAGGTGGAACACTCAACGTCACCAGGCTGGTGGCTGGCTTTGTTGCGCTGCTGTTTGCTGAGGGCTGGTAGGGTTCACCGGAAAACAGAGTCGTGCTGGCCGCTGGCGCTGGCATCGGGGTTTGCCTGGCTACTGATAACGGGCTACCCGTCTGGCCGAAACGGGCCTGTGGCTCGCCCAGCAATTGCTGCAGGGTTCGCTGGCCACTGACCCATTCTGCCTGGTGAGACTCGAAAAACACGCCGCTACCAGACAGGCTGTTCTGTAACTTTCCGGCCAGCAACGCCGTGTCACCAAGATCCGAGGCCGTTGCCAGCAAAGGCGCAGCCTGCACGGCCAGCCTGCTGGATGACGAATCGGCAGGTGTGCGAGCGAGCAGATTGCCCAGATACTTGCTGGCATCACTCAGCCTGACATCAGCCGGGCTTCGCTCAATGGCACGCTGGATATCTGCCGCAACGGCGAAGGTCAGTCTCGGCTCGGTCTTGATGACCGCAAGATCCAGCGCCTCACCCGGCTGGGTGTTTGGCGGCAGGTTCATGTCCAGAACCTGATCCTTGATCAACACATGAAACCGGCCGTTCGGCAGGCTGGCCAACACATACGCCTGCACCCGCTCCCCCGGAGCCAGAACAGGCTCTTCCCGCGATGCATCGCGGGCCACCTCCAGCAAGGGCGGGGCGGCTCGCTTGACCAGTAGATCAAGCTGCTTGAGCGCATCGTTGTGGATCATGTTGCATCAAACCTGTGCAAGGCAATGATCAGCTCTGCCTCACCACGGGAAATGCCGCAGTTGGCAGATAGATATCCTGCATCCAGGCCCTGGCGGGCCAGTTCGATAGCCTTGCTGTATCCGGCCGAAGGAGGCTCGGGGGCTGCGCGCTCGGGAGGAACCAAGACAGCAGAGGGCGTGGGCGCCGCTACTGCCATTGGGCGGCTTGCAGTCAGTTGCACTTCCAGGAGCTGATGTCGCAGGGTCGCTACATCCTGCTCCAGCACATCAAGCCGGGCCTGAATGGCAGGGTCGCCCCTGCTGCGGGCCGAGCGTGTAGCCTGGCGCAACCGGACATAGAACAAAGCGGCTTCAGCAACATAAACCAGCGCCACGACAGCCCCGACCAGCAGCAACTCGCGCCAAGTCACAACAATCGGATCCACAACCGCCCCCTCTAGCCTCTGTTGACATGGATTTCACAGATCGCGTTCACTACGGACAGGCAGCCAGACATTGACCGATGGTGGTTTCACGCTCCCGAGCTGCCTGCGTAAGCATCGGATATCCGGCTCGACAAGCGCGCCTCTCCCAACAACGACCGAAGCTCGCCATGCCAGGCCGTTGCCCGCCGGGTCAGTTCATCATTGATAGCCATGAACGATTCGACCCGACTGGCGACGCTGGCGCGTTCCGCATCCTGCCACAGTGCATCGGGCCAAGTGTTTTGCTGCAATGCAAGCAAGATGCCATTGCGCTGCTGGTCAAGCTCCAGAAACTCTGGCCAGGCGTCACGCTCGGCAGCCACCAGCATCTGTCTGCTGAAATGCAAGGCCTGCTCCAGCAAGGCCACGACAGCATCCGGCGCCATCACGCCTTGCCGTAGCTGGCGCCGGCAGTCTGTGCCGGCGGCGTATCCGAGGGCTGGACGGGCGTCGCAGACGGCTTCATCTCCTCCCACGCACCGCGCAGCAACCCAAGCAACCGGGTCACCTCTTCCAGCGCAGACAGGTCGTTACCAATGTTTGCCATCAGCAGCCGGTGCGACATGTACTCGTACAGCGCATCAAGATTCTGCGCCAGCTCACCACCGACGTTCTTGTCCAGGCTGAGCCGCAGCCCCTCCTCAATAATGGCAATAGCCTTGGAGAGCGATCTGCCCTTTTCAGCCACCTGCCGGTTTTCAATCTGGCTTTTGGCCAGAGCAATCGATGCCAGCGCGCCGTCGAACAGCATCAGGATCAATTTATGCGGCGAAGCGCTGGAGACCTCGTTTTCAAGCGCATGCTTGGTGTAAGCATTCAGTGCAGTGCGGGAATATTCATTCATGGCATATCCGGATCATGATGACGAGCCTGACAGTGCGGCGAGCTGCTTGGCCATGTAATTGCTGGTCTGGGTGAGCTGGCCCAGCGTGACATCCAGCGCAGTGAACTGTGTGCGGTATCGCTTTTCGGTGTCATCCAGCCGCCGGCTCAGCGCCTGCCGTTGCCGGTCGATGTCCTTGATACTCGCATTCAGGCCGTCGGTGCGCGAGGCAATCGAACCCTTGCTACCAATAAACTCGGTCAGCAAGCTGTCCAGCTGTGCCGCGAAGCCACGCGAAAACCGGATATTTCCCCGATCTCCGGTGCTGCCACCAATAACCGATATCGCCAGCCCGGTGGCATCCCCCTCGCTGCCTGTCAACTTCTGGCCACTGCCAGTCGCAGCGGTTCCGCCGATGGTGCCTGCAACATCGACCCCGCTCACCGCCGTGGGCGACGCACCAAAAAATGCGGCAGCAGTGCCGGACACGGAAAAAGCCGAAGTGGCGCCGTACAAGGCCGATGTCGCGGTCAAGGAAAAGCTGGTTGCGTCGCCACTGCTGGCAATAGCGATCGAATGGCCGGTAAAAGCGCTGGTGCCGTTGATCTTGGACTGAATGTGCGCGGCCAGCGCAGAAACGCTGCCATAGGTGGCTTCGTCCAGCGTTATCGATGCCGAGATCCCGTCCAGCGTCACCGACAAATCCTTGTTCGCGGCGGAAACTACAAGGCCGGACGCAACCGCCGAGCCTGTCAGCGAGCCCTGGCTGGCCATGGCAGTAAGCGAAATATCGTACTTGCCGGCAACCGTCGACGAAGTGGAGCTTTCATACCGCACCAGACTGTCCGACGGATTGCCGGTAGCAGCAAACAAGGCCACCACATCACCATAACTGGCTTCGATGGCTTTCTGCAGCTTGGTATTGTCTACGGCCAGCGTACCGTCACGCTGGAAAGCGACCCCGACTTTGGAGAGCGTGTTGTAAGTGCTGTCTACCCCTGTAATCGGGGTAGTGAACAGTTGTCGCATCCGGTATTCGATGCTGCGGATGGTCGCATCACCCTGCAATGGGCTTGCCTGGCCTGTGGTGCCGCCTGCCTTGGCACCGGACGCGTCGTAGGCGGTCACATCCTGCAAAGTCTTGCGTACATCGTTATACGACTTGACGAACGACGACACCGCCGAAGAGAGGCCTGAATTTCCGTTTGACACCGTCACCTTGGTCGGGCTGCCAACATTGGTTTTCAGCAGATTCAGCGTCACCCCGTCAATGGCATCACTGATGCTGGTGCCTGATTTGCTAATAGAGATACCATCGATCTTCAGCTCGGTGTTTTTAGCCGTTACGTTTTCCTGGAGATTCTGGGTGCCCGCCGGATCATGTTCCAGCAAGGCCTGGAGGCCGGGATCCGAAGCCGATATTTTCAGGCTGTTGCTGCTACCGCTCTCGTTGACAGACAGCGACAGGCGATACGGAGATGTCACGCTGCCATCGTTGATGATGCTGGCCGTGACGCCGATCCCGGCCTTGTTGATGGCATCGCGGATGCC
>CAZBWH010000024.1:37866-38943 GCA_964495595.1 uncultured Burkholderiales bacterium
ATCGATGGTAACCGTCTTGGAGCCATTGCCATTGCTGGTAAAGCTTGCACCGGCATACGTGCCCGCATTACTGTCGAACGTACCACCGGAAATGGTACCGAAATCGAAAGTAAGCGTACCTTCACCAATGACGGCCGTTTTCGACGCCTGGCCCGCCGTTGCCAGACGCTGGGCCTGGGCCAGCTGGCTGACCTCGATCGAATAGGTGCCGTTGGTTGCTTTCGAGCTGGCAGTAGCCGACATCACGTCTGATGCGGAAGTCGACACCGATTTGCTGCTCTGGAATTTGGACGCATCGGACAGCCCCTTCAACGCAGACTGCAGGCTCGACAGCGCACCCTTTACCGTGCCGTAGGCGGACAGCTTGGCCTGGATACCAACCTCTTTGGTCGCCAACGCCGTCAGCGGCTGCCGCTCGATAGCCATCAGCTGGCTGACGATGCCGTTCACATCCAGATTAGAGCCAACGCCAGGTGAAGCAATCGCCATGATGCGCCTCCTTTCCCACTCGTTTCAACGCAAGTCCGGTCGCTGCTCAGGCTTGCTGACGCACCAGCAAGCCCTGCAGGCGGTCGATGCTTTCCGCGATACGGATCATTTCTTCAGACGGAATCTGCCGGATTACTTCCTTGGTTCCCAAGTCGATCACCTTCACAACATCGGCGCCTGAGGACTCGTCGATGGTAAATTTGAGTTCGGATGCATACAGGCTGACCACCTTGTTGATCTTCTCGGTTGCCTTCATCAGATCATCTCGGTTGTATTTGCTGGTTTTTTCCGTTTCGGCATTGTCAAGCTTGTTCGACGCCTGCGTTGCCTGCGTTGCCTGCGCCGTCTGGTCTGCCCTCGCAGCCAGTGGCGAGGCAGCGTTGACCCGTGGATTATCCTTGTTCACAGCCGCCGCGTCGAACTGCATGGCGCCCGTCTGAGCCGTTACATTATTGATGCCCTGGATACTCATTTTGCAACTCCTTATGGCAGAAAACCCGGCCGAATTCATCCGGCCGGGATACTCTTACCATCTAACCGGGTGGGATACCCTCATTATCGCAGCAGTGAGAGAACCTGCTGAGGTAA
>CAZBWH010000025.1:0-6370 GCA_964495595.1 uncultured Burkholderiales bacterium
CTAGGCCTTGTCCGGCGGCACGGCGTGGTGGTGCTTGCGGGCGAGGCAGCTGAAATACAGCGCTGGGTCGGGGGGGGTCTGGTGGCGTTGGGCGTGCCAGATCATTTCGCCCAGGCAGTCCATCATTTCGTGCTGGGCGGCGTGGTCGCTGCCGGCAGTGTGGCAGAGGGCGGTGTGGTGCTGGCGGATGCCGGGGGGCTGGTCGATCGACAGTTGTTCGTGGATGGCCAGGTGCATGCTCAGATGCAGGAACGGGTTGGTCTGGCCGTGTTCGGGCAGGTAATCCTGGTCGACGTAGCGGTCGGACTGGTCGAGCTGGGGGTGGTATTCCGGGTGTTCGAGGATCACGCTCAGGGCGATCCGTTCCAGATCGGTCAGCGGGAGTTGCTGGCGGTATTTGTGCCAGGTGTCGAAGTAGAAGCGGCGCGCTTCTTCGCGTGTCGGGTTATACATCATCTTCTCCGTGAAATAGGGCGAGCAGTAGCGCGCCGTCGAGCAGGCGGTTGGCTCCGGCGGCGGGGGCGAATTGGCCGTTGCCGTACATGCCAAGCAGGGGCGTGGCGGGGAATGCGTGCCGCAGTTGTTGCCAGTCGCGGTCTTGTCCGTTCCAGCATTGCGGGCCCCGGCTGGCGCAGGAAAACAGCAGGGCGAAGTCGGGCGGGCCGTGGCGTTGCCGGTAGGCGGCCAGCCGGGCGGCTAGTGCCGGTTCGCTGAGTGCGGGCGATTGCCGGGCCCAGCACACCCGTTCGCCTGGCTGCAGTTGCCGGGCAACGGTGACGCTGCCGTCCGGATTGACGGCGATCAGCGGGATGGGCAGCAGTGCGGTGTCGTTGTCGGGGTCGTCGCCGTGCAGCACGGCCAGTCGCAACTGGGCTAGCGGCGTGGTGTCGAGCAGGCCGGTGGCGGCCAGCGTGGCCAGTGCCGGGCGCTGGTCGAGGGTGTGCAGGTTGAGCTGCTGGCTGGCGGTGACGGTGAAGGGCGGGCTGATTCGTTGCAGGCCGTGGGCGAGCAGCAGGCGCGGCGTACAGCCGACGGAGTGCCAGCGGGCTTTGCCATCGGCGCGGATCCGGGCGTCGCTCCAGACCTTGTATTGGCCGCGCCCGGTCATGTCGCCGGCCACTCCGCCAAAGCAGGGGGCCGAACCTTGCAGCCAGCCGGTGTTGATCGCGTTCGGTGCGGCCAGGCACAGCTGCGGGCGGTGGCCGGCGGCGGGTGCGTGGGTCAGTTGCCACGGTCGGGCCAGCACCAGCGCGGCGGCGGCGGGGGCATCGATGATCCAGTCCTGCTCGGTGAGGATGCCGGTGGCCGAGCAGCCGGCCACCTGCAGTGTGCCGGCGGTTTGGGCGGCAGCGCGGATCGCGGCTTGCGGATCGGGGGCAAAATCGGCGCTGAGCAGGAGCAGTAAGCTGCTGGCGGCGGGCTGGCCAAGTTTGTCGAGGGCTTGCGTCACTGCCTGGCGGGCCAGCTCGGTGCTGGCAATCGGGCCGCTGGCCAGCCCGGTGGCAGCCAACGTGGGGGACGGAGGGCTCATGAGCCGGTCTCCGATCATCTGTCCACCGGCCTGCAGGCCGCGTCCAGACTGGTGCCTGGCCGGCCTGCAGGCCAATACTGGCGCGGCTTGCAGCCTGGGTGGCTCATGCTGTTCTGGCCGGGTACTGGCACAGGTCGGCAATGAGGCATTGCTGGCAGGCAGGTTGTCGCGCCTTGCAGATGTAGCGGCCGTGCAGGATCAGCCAGTGGTGGGCGTTGAGCAGGAACGGGGCGGGGACGTTCTGCAGCAGTTGCTGTTCGACTGCCTCTACGGTGCGGCCCTGCGCCAGGCCGATGCGGTTGGCGACGCGGAAAATGTGGGTGTCGACGGCAATGGTGGGTTGGCCGAACAGGGTATTCAGCAGGACGTTGGCCGTCTTGCGGCCCACGCCGGGCAAGGCTTCCAGCTCGGCGCGGGTGGCGGGCACCCGGGACTGGTGGTGTGCAATCAGCAGGTGGCAGGTGGCCAGCAGATGCCTGGCCTTGCTGCGGTAGAGGCCGATGCTGGAAATCAGGCTCTCCAGCCGTTCCTGGCCCAGTGCCAGCATGGCTTGCGGGGTGTTGGCCACGGCAAACAGCCGGGCGGTGGCCTTGTTGACGCCGACATCGGTGGCCTGTGCTGACAGCAGTACCGCGACCAGCAGCTCGAACGGGCTGCTGTAGTGCAGCTCGGTGGTCGGATGCGGATTGGCGGCCTGCAGGCGTTCGAACAGGGCGGTACGTTGTTCGGGGGTCATGGTCGGCGGGTCAGCCTGGTCGGTCTGGCGAATCGTCCGGCCCGGCCGTTGCTGCAGGGCCGCTGCCGGCAGCGGCACGCTGAGCCGCAGCACGGGCCATGGCGGCGCGGATCAGCGCCTGCTTGTCGATCGCGGGTGAGCCGGCTGGCTGGGCTGCCTGCTCTGCCAGGGCGCGGGCCGTGCGCGCCGCCAGCCGCTCGGCGCGCGCCTCGCGTTCGCGCTGCAGCCGCTGCTCACGGAACCGGTGGCGGCTTCGTGCCTGGTCAGCTCGTTGGCGGGCGGCGGCTTCGTGAGCGTCCGGCGGAGCGGGATACAGCACGATGCAATCCACCGGGCAGGGTGCAATGCACAATTCGCAGCCGGTGCATTCACTGGCGATGACGGTGTGCATTTGCCTGGCTGCGCCGACGATCGCATCGACCGGGCAGGCCTGAATGCACAGGGTGCAACCGATGCAGTGCGGTTCGTCGATCCGCGCCAGCTGGCGCGGCTGTTCGCTGCCGTGGGCCGGATTCAGCGGCTGGTAAGGCTGGCCGGTAAGTGCCGCCAGCCGGTGGATGTTGGCGTCGCCACCCGGCGGGCACTGGTTGATGGCCGCTTCGCCCCGCGCCAGCGCCGTCGCGTACGGCAGGCAGCCGGCAAAGCCGCATTGGGTGCATTGGGTCTGCGGCAGCAGCGCGTCGATCTGCTCGATCCGTTGTTCAATGGTCAGGGCTGTCGTGCGCATCGCCGTCGCTCAGCGCAGGGTGCGCACGCATTCGCCCACCAGCTCGGGGCCGCGGTAGATCAGTCCGGAATACAGCTGCACCAGGCTGGCGCCAGCGCACAGTTTTTCCGCTGCATCGTCGCCGGACAGGATGCCACCGACGCCGATGATCGGCATGGCGCCGTCCAGCGCGGTAGCCAGTTCGCGGATCACCCGCGTCGACTTGGCCCGTACCGGTGCGCCCGACAGACCGCCGGTTTCGTTGCCGTGCCGCAGGCTTTCCACGCCGGTGCGTGCCAGCGTGGTGTTGGTGGCAATCACCCCGTCCAGCCGGTGCTTGACCAGCTTGGCTGCAATATCCTGCACCTGTGGTGGCTCGAGGTCGGGGGCAATCTTTACCGCAATCGGTACGTAGCGGCCATGCCGGTCGGCCAGCGCCCTCTGTTCGGCTTTCAGTTGCGCCAGCAGATCGTCCAGCTCATCGCTTTGCTGCAGCTGGCGCAGATTCTTGGTGTTCGGGCTGGAAATGTTGACCGTGATGTAAGTGGCGCGGGTGTAGGCCTTGCGCAGGCAGATCAGGTAATCGTCAGCCGCACGCTCGATCGGCGTGTCGGCATTCTTGCCGATGTTGATTCCCAGCACACCCTTGTAGTTGGCCCGGTCGACGTTTTCCAGCAGCACGTCGATGCCTGCGTTGTTGAACCCCATCCGGTTGATGATGGCCTGTGCCGATGGCAGGCGGAAAATACGCGGCTTGGGATTGCCCGGTTGCGGGCGCGGCGTAATGGTGCCGATCTCGACAAAGCCAAAGCCCAGATCGGCCAGCCCGTCGATGTGCTCGCCATTCTTGTCCAGCCCGGCCGCCAGCCCGACCGGATTGGGAAAACGGATTCCCATGACGTTGCGTGGCTCGCAATCCACCTGCTGGCCCAGCATCCGGCTGAACCCCAGTGCGTGGATAAAATCCAGCCCGTGCAAGGTCAGATTGTGCGCCGACTCGGCATTGAGGGAAAACAGCAAGGGGCGTAGCAACGGGTAGGCGAGGCTCATGGTGGCAACTAGAATTGAGAAAGGGCAATCGACCGGAATGCCCCCATTATACCGGAATCACTCTGGCGGCTGTGTTGCAATGCGTCATGTTGATGGCATGCCGATTGCCCGTGGCCTGTTCAGCACCGATTCATCCGCTTGGGCGCATGATGTCCGGAAAGCTGGCGCATCGGCGCCGCAGTAAAGGGAGGGAAATCATGTTGCCACGCAGGATCGTTTTCAGTCTTTGCATGCTGGGCGGGGTTGCCGGCGCGGTGAGCGCCGACGGCTTTGACGACTACGCCAGGGTAAGAAGTGCCGTGCCCGAGTTCGAACGGGTCAACCGACCGCGGCAGGAGTGTTACAACGAGATCGTCGAAAGCCGGGTGCGCCCGGTTCGGCCAGCGCCGCCGCCGCGTGAGCGCGATGTCGGCGGCACCGTACTGGGCGGCATTGTCGGCGGCGTGATCGGCAATCAGTTTGGCAAAGGGCACGGTCGTGAAGCGGCCACGGCGGCGGGTGCCGTCGCGGGTGCGCTGCTGGGCGGGCAGGTGGATGGCCGTAGCGAGCCGCAGTACGCACCGCCACCCGATGAATACGTCGAGCGCGAGGTGCGGCGTTGCCGGTCGGTCGAACACTGGGAGCAGCGGCTGATCGGCTACCGGGTCAGCTATGAATACGCCGGCCGGCGCTACACCACCATTCTGCCTTACGATCCGGGTCGGGAAATCCGTGTCAGGGTATCGGTCGAGCCCATGCGCTGATTCCTCCGCGTCCGTTTCGCCCGCCGGCTGCAGTGAGCTGACAGCCGGTAGAATCGGCCCTTTTCATTCAGAGCGGGTATTTCGACATGTCCATTCCCTCTTTCTCCTGGCCGGCCGTGCTGGCCGCCACCCTCTGGCTGCTGCCGGCTCCGGCCGTGGCGGCCATCAGCCCGGATCAGGCTGCGGCCATTGCGCGGCAGGCCTCTGCCGGCCGGGTGCTGGCCGTGGAAAAAACCACGGTTGCTGGCCGCGAGGTGTATCGCGTCAAGGTGTTGACTGCCAGCGGAGAAGTCCGGGTGGTCCTGATTGATGCAGACACGGGGCAACGGCTGTGAGACTGCTGCTGATCGAGGATGAGCTGTCGCTGTGCCGGCAACTGGCGGATCAGCTGGTGGCCCAGGGGTTTCGGGTGGATGTGGCGCACGACGGCGAAACCGGCTGGTTCAGCGTCAGTGAATACCCGTTTGATCTGGCCATTGTCGACATCGGCTTGCCTCGACTGAACGGGCTGGAGCTGATCCGGCGGCTGCGTGCTTCCGGCAGCCGGCTACCGGTGCTGGTGCTGACTGCCCGTGGCCGCTGGCAGGAGAAAGTCGAGGGACTGGAGGCCGGTGCAGATGATTATCTGACCAAGCCCTTTGAATTCGCTGAATTGCTGGCCAGAGTCAAGGCGCTGCTGCGCCGTTCGGCCGGGGCGCCGGCCAATGTGCTGCAGTTCGGCCCGCTGAAGCTCGATCTGGCTGCCCAGTCGTTGACCCGCTCCGGCGTGGAGGTGGATCTGACCAGCTTCGAATACCGCTTGCTGGAGTACCTGATCCAGCACCGGGGCGAGGTGGTCGCCAAGGCCAGTCTGTCCGATTATCTCTATCCGCATGACGAAGACCGCGACAGCAACGTGCTGGAAGTGCTGATCGGCCGCTTGCGCCGCAAGCTTGATCCCGATGGCTCCTTGCAACCGATTGAAACCTTGCGCGGCCGTGGCTACCGGTTTGTGCCAACCGAGTCGTCCGCCTGATGCCGTTACTTACCGCTCCTCGCTCGATCAACGCCAGGGTGGTGCTGGCAGCATTGGCGGTCGTGCTGTTGTTCCTGCTGCTGGCGGGGTTGTCGCTTGACCGTGCCTTTCGCGAGAACGCCCGGGCGGGTCGCGAAGAATGGCTACTCAGCGCCCTGTTCATGCTGATGGGGTCTGCCGAACTCGATCAGCAGGGGCGCATTGTGCTGCCCAGACAACTGCCCGAGCCGCGGTTCAGCCTGCCCGGCTCCGGCCTGTACGCCAATATTGCCGATGTGACTGCCAACACTGAATGGCAATCGGCCTCGTCGCTGGGGTTCAGGGTTCCGTTCGAGCGGGCTTTGACCCCGGGTGAGCGGGTGTTTGGCGAGCGGGTCGATTTCCGGGGCCATCGCTACTGGGTTGCCGGCCATGGCATCAAATGGAGCATTGGCCCGACTTCGGTGGCACTGACGTTTTCGGTCGCCGAAGACCTGACCGCCTATCAGGCCCAGCTCAACCACTACCGCCGCACCTTGTGGGGCTGGCTCGCGGCGCTGGGGACGGGGCTGCTGGCATCCAGGGTGCTGCTGCTGCGCTGGGGCTTGCG
>CAZBWH010000025.1:6380-36315 GCA_964495595.1 uncultured Burkholderiales bacterium
CGCGCAGCTGCTTGGCATAGTCCGACGGTCGGTTGCGCTGGGGCTTGCGCCCGTTGCGGCTGGTTGCGCAGGAGGTTGCAAAAGTACAGTCAGGCCGCGTGCAGCAGTTCAGCCGGGATTACCCTGACGAAATCCGTTTGCTGACCAGCAACCTCAATCATCTGTTGCAGCGCGACCGGGAACAGATGCAACGTTACCGCAATGCCCTGGCTGATCTGGCGCACAGCCTGAAAACCCCACTGGCCGTACTGCAGGCGTCTGCCTCCGACCCCCGCTTGCTGGCGCAACACCTACCTGAGCAGCTGGACCGCATGAATCACATTATTGCTTACCAGCTCCAGCGTGCCTCGACAGCCGGCAGTGCCCGGTTTGCCGCGCCGGTTGTCTTGCAGCCGGTGCTGGAGAAAACGCTGGCATCATTGCGCAAGGTCCATGCCGGCAAGCCACTGGCGCTGCACAGCGATGTCGATCCGCAGGCAAGCTGGAAAATCGACGAGGGCGACCTGTACGAGCTGCTGGGCAACCTGCTCGACAATGCCTGCAAATGGTGCCGGCAAGAGGTATCGGTCAGGATGGCGATTGCCGATGGCCAGCTGACGATCCGGGTAGAGGATGATGGCCCGGGAATCAGCGATCCGGATGCCATCCTGCTACGCGGTGTCAGGGCAGATGAGCAGGTGGCTGGCCACGGCATTGGGCTGGCAATGGTTCGGGATATTGTCGAAGCCTATGGCGGCTCGCTTACCGTGGGGCGTGCTGCACAGGGCGGGGCGCAGATCAATCTGGTGCTGCCCTCCTGGCCGTCGCCAGCAGCCGGTCAGACTTGAGCGATCGTAGCGGGCCGAGCGGGAAATCTGTCCTCGTTTTCCTTCTGTCGCAGCAGATTCAGTCTCCAGCCCGACAGGCGGCCAGCCCGTCGGCTACTGTCGGGTAACGTAGCGTCAACCGCAGCTCTTCGTGCATCCGCCGGTTGATCAGTCGACGGGATTCGTCAATGAACGTCAGCATCGTCGCCGAAATACGTCCTTCCGCCTCGGATCGGGCAATGCGTTCGGGGCGCGGCAGTGCCAGCGAATCGGCCACCAGATCGAAGTAATCGCCCATTTTCAGCCGGGAGTCGTCGACGATGTGATAGCTGCGAATGCCATCAAGGTGTCCCAGTGTGCGCAAAATGGCCCGTGCCAGATCATCGGCGTGGATGTGGTTGGTGAAGCCATCTTCTTCCGGCCGCAGGGCCGGCACCCCCTGCTGCAAGCGACTGACCGGCAGCCGGTCTCGTGCATAAATGCCCGGAACCCGCAAAATGGCCAGTGCCACACCATGCCTGCGCGCCCAGCCCCGCAGGCGCACTTCCGCATCGACCCGCCGGCAGGCCCGGTCCGTTGCCGGGGTCAGACGCCGGGTCTCGCTGACCCATTCGCCGCGGCAGTCGCCATACACGCCGCTGGTGCTGATGTAGACCATGCCCTGTGGTAGACTTCCCCGCCTTGTCAATGCCTGCAACAAGTGCCGCGTTCGATGGTCCCGTCGGCCAGCGGCAGCCGGTGGCGCAAGATGGACGACAACGGTTGCGAGCCCCGCCAGCCGTCGCAGCGTGTGCGGTTGGTCCAGATCTCCGAAGATCGGCAGCAGCCCGGCCCGGCGTAATTCGTCAGCCCGCTCCGGTGATCGTATCAGGCCGTAGCAGCGGGTTCTTGGCGCCAGCAACCGGGCGGTCCGCATGGCAATGTCGCCGCAACCGACAAACAGGATGCGTTGCATGAAGTCTCTTTTGCAAACGAACAAAAGGTAAAGTGTATGTCAGCCAAGGTCAGGATTCAGCCAAGCGGCCACGAATTTTGTGTGCAGGATGGCGAGACGCTTCTCGAAGCGGCCCTGCGGGAGCACTACGTACTACCCTATGGCTGCCGCAATGGTGCCTGTGGCGCCTGCAAGGGCAAGGTTGTCGAGGGACAGGTCGATCTTGGCAAGGCTGCCACATATACCCTCACGCCAGACGAGCGCTCTGCCGGCATGGTGCTGTTCTGTTGTGCCAAGCCGGTGTCCGATCTGGTGATCGAATGCCGGGAGGTCGGCGCCGTGCGCGATATCCCGGTCAAGAATCTGCCCTGCCGGGTCGAGTCGATCGAACGCACAATGTTGCCGTCCTGTCACTCAAACTGCCCGCCAGTGAGCGTCTGCAGTTCCTTGCCGGGCAGTACATCGACATCGTGCTCAAGGATGGCAAGCGCCGCAGCTTTAGCCTGGCCAACGCGCCGCATGACGACCGCTTCCTGCAACTGCATGTCCGGCATATCCCGGGTGGTACGTTTTCCGAGTATGTGTTCAACGAGATGAAACCCAAGGAAATCCTGCGGTTTCAGGGCCCGCTGGGCACCTTTTTCCTGCGGGAAGAAAGCAGCAAACCCATCCTGTTCATCGCCAGCGGCACCGGCTTTGCCCCGATCAAGGGCATCATCGAGCACGCGATTCACAAGGGATTGAATCGCCCGATCCGACTTTACTGGGGGGGGCGCAACCGGGCTGATCTGTATCTGCACGAGCTGGCCACCCGTTGGGCCGCCGAGCTTCCGCAACTCGACTATATCCCGGTGTTGTCCGAATCACCGGCATCCGACGCCTGGCAAGGCCGGACTGGCCTGGTGCATGAGGCCGTGCTGGCCGATATCTCCGATTTTTCCGGCTATCAGGTGTATGCGTGCGGTGCCCCGGTCATGGTCGAGGCGGCACACCGCAGCTTCATCGAACGCGGGCTGCCCGAGGATGAATTCTTCTCTGACGCCTTTTTTCTGTCCAAAGACCTCAAGCCGCAAGGATGACCGGGCGCCCCGCCTGGCTTGATCGACTGGCCGCGATCCTGCCTGCTGATCGGCTGTTGGCCGATCCGGCCGATTGCTTTGCCTACGCTTTCGACAACAGCCGCAAATACCGGCCGCCTCTGGCGGTGGCTTTTCCGCAAAGTATCGAGGACGTGTCCGGGATTGCCCGCTGCTGCAGCGATCACCGCATTCCGATGACCGTGCGGGGCCGAGGCACCGGCACTGCCGGCGGCAGCATTCCGGCTCAGGCCGGACTGGTGATCGCCATGGAACGCATGAACCGCATCCGGCAGCTCGATGCCGCCAACCGGCTGATGGTCGTCGAGCCGGGCGTACTCAATGGTGACGTACAAAAAACCGCAGCCGAGGCAGGCTTTTTCTGGCCGCCCGATCCCTCCAGTGCCGCCTACTGTTCAGTGGGTGGCAACCTGGCAACCAATGCCGGCGGCCCTCATGCGGTGAAATATGGCGCGACCCGGGATCATGTGCTCGGTTTGCAGGCGGTGCTGGCAGATGGAAGCGTGATCCGCTGCGGATCAATGACTACCAAACACGCCGTCGGCTACGACCTCACCCGGCTGTTGATCGGCTCCGAAGGCACTTTGGCCATCATTACCGAAGCAACCCTCAAACTCAGCCCAAAGCCGGCCCATGTAGCGGGGATCGCCGCCTATTACCGCAGTGTTGCCTGCTGTGCCGAGGCCATCGTCGCCATCATGTCCCAGCCCTGGGTGCCTGCGGCACTGGAGTTTCTTGATGGCAATGCCCTGCGCTTGTTGCGCAACCATTACCCGGACATGTTGCCGGCAGACAGTTACGCCATGTTGATGATCGAAGTCGATGGCAGTCCGGCCGACCTGGCGGAATCCTGTCAATCGATTCTTCAGGCCTGCCGGCAACCTGGCCTGATCCAGGCCGAGCCGATTGCCCAGCCAGCGCGTCTATGGGCGGCCCGCAAGGCGCTGTCACCATTGTTGCGCGACATTGCGCCCAAAAAAATCAACGAGGATATCGTCGTTCCCGTGGCGCAGTTGCCGATATTGCTGAATGAAGTCGGCCAGCTTACCCGCCTGCACGGCATTCGCAATGTCAATTTCGGCCATGCAGGCAATGGCAACATCCATGTCAACCTGCTGATCGATCCGGCCGACCCGGATCAGTCGCATGCCGCTGATGCCTGTCTGGATCAGCTATTCGATCTGGTGGTGCGCCTGGGGGGGGCATTGTCTGGCGAACACGGTATCGGCCAGGAAAAACGCCCCTTCATCGACCGTGAGCTCGATCCCCCTTCATTGGCGATGCAGCGCCGAATCAAACAGGCATTCGACCCGCTTGGATTGCTCAACCCCGGCAAAGTCTTCCCGGACTGCTGATAGATCGTCGCTATCAGAGCATTGCAGTTTCCCCGTGTTTTTGTACTGTAAATATTAGAAAAATGTAATATTCTAACTGTATTGGCTTTGCCGTTGCTTTCTGCTGGAGTGTGCCACCATGAATATGAGTCCATCCCTGTTGTCCATCTTGCTTGCAACGGTCATGTTCGGCCCGGCGTGGGCTGCCGGCACTCCTTCTGTCACGCAGCCGGTGCAACAGGATTCGGCCAGACAGGTCACTTTTGACACCGCCCGCATGTTGGCCATGCAGCCAAACACCCTGATCTATCTCCCCTTGCCCGGTGAGGGGGCTCTACCGGTGGTATTTGAACACACCACTGGCATGATCAACGGAGTAGCCTATTGGGAAGGCCATCTGCCAGATAAACTGCAGCGCCGTGTCAGCCTGAAATACGATGGTGCTGGCTGGTCCGGAGTCATCGACGGGCATGACCGCAGGTGGGTAGTGGGGCATGCCAACGGCCAGACCTGGCTGACTCCCGTTGGCAATGATTATCAGCGCCCGACAGTGCCGCAAGCCATTAATCTGTTCGCTAGGGTGGCCGATGCCCAGGGCGCCCCGTTGGCGTTTGCCGGTGAACCGCCAGCAAAGGTGGTGCATCCATTGTCGCTAAATCTGGATGCCTTGCTGACTCTTCAGGAAAACAGCGAAGTCTCACTCAATCTACCGGGCCAACCCAAACCACCGGTGCTGGTGTTCGAGCGAACCGAAGCGACCGAAAGCGGCAATACCAACTGGATCGGCTATCTGCGCGACTGGGGAACCGATTATCGGGTGGTGCTGACCTACGGCCGGGATGGCGTCTTTGGCCGGATTCTGACTCCGGATGGTGAATTCCTGCTCGAATCCAATGGCCGGCAGCAATGGTTGGTGGACGTGGCGGCCTCCGGCCTGGATGCGCATCAGTCGTTGTCGCCAGACGCCATTCTGCCGGCCGCCCAGGCTGCAGATGTGATGGCGTCGGCCAGCAAGACCCGATCCAGCAGCAGTGGTTCGAAAGCCAGTTCATCCAGCATGACTTCTGCTGCAGCGGCATCGACTAGCGACGTGGCGACCGTTGCGGTGGTCGATGTGCTGGTACTGTTCACCGATGGCCTGGCCAGCCGTCTCGGCGTCGGCCTGACCGCTCGTCTGGATAACCTGTTTGCCCAGTCCAATCAGGCATTCATTGACAGTAACATCAAAATGAAACTGCGCATGGTTGCCGGAAAACAGGTGGTTTACTCCGACACCACCAACAACAGTGTTGCGCTTAGTGATCTTTACGGTCGGCGGCATGCCGCATTCCAGGATGTCGCAACGCTGCGCGATGCCACAGGTGCCGATCTGGTGACTTTGATCCGGCCTTTTCATGCCAGTGCACAAGTTTCCTGTGGTGTTGGCTATATCGGTGGATATAACGGCAGCCCGATTGCCAATGCTGCAGGCTATGCCTATTCGGTTGTCAGTGATGGTCGGGATGTCAAGGGTTCGTCCTACTATTGTGTCGATCAGACCATGGTGCATGAATTCGGCCACAACATGGGTAGCATGCACGACCGGACTACGGTTCGTAGCCAGGGAGGCGGGCAGGGGGCTTTCCCGTATTCGTTTGGCTATGGCCAGTCTGGCAAATTCGGCACCATCATGAGTTACATCAACCCACGCATCAGCAAGTTTTCCAATCCCGCAGTAAAAACCTGCGCCAGCCTAGCTTGTGGCGTGTCGGAAACCGATCTGGCCAATTCTGCCAACAATGCCTTGTCGTTGACCAATGTCCGGCTGGGAGTGGCCGCATTTCGCCCAACCCGATCGACGGCAGCCTCCCGGTTCAGGTTGAATGGCGTGGTGACCTTCAATGGCACCGGTCTGGCCCGAGTCACCTTTACTTCGTCAGATACAGCCGCGTATTGCGGTACATCAGGAAGCAACGGCGCATTCAGTTGCTCGGCCCCCTCAGGATGGGCGGGCACACTGACACCTGTTCTGTCGGGTTACCGCTTTAGCCCGACGAGAATCGCATTGACTACGGTGTTGGCCGACCAGACCAATCTGGTGATCCGCGCCAGCAAATAGCTTCTCCTCTGGTGTTTTTTCCAGAACTACAGGCCGCTCATGGGGCGGCCTTTTTTTGTCATTGAATCTTCACCGGCTGGTCACGTCGCTGTCGCGAATCGGGCGCAATCTTCTTCGCATGAACGATACCAGTCTGCTACTCAAACAGTTTCCGCCACGTGTCCGCCAGATCCGGATGGCGATCATCACTGAAACCTATCCACCAGAAATCAACGGGGTGGCCATGACTACGGGCCGCCTGGTGGCTGCGATGCAAGATCTTGGTCACTGGGTTGAGCTGATTCGGCCACGCCAGCATGCCGACGAGATTCCAGCTGATCGTGATGCACTTGAGGAAGTGTTGCACACCGGAGTGCCGATCCCTCGATATGGCGGGCTCAAATTCGGCTTGCCGGCCAAGCGCAAGCTGATTGCCAGGTGGCGGTTGCGCCGGCCGGATCTGGTACATGTGGTCACCGAAGGGCCGTTGGGCTGGTCTGCCATCGCCGCCGCAAAAGTGCTGAAACTGCCGGTCACTTCGGACTTTCACACCAATTTTCACAGCTACAGCCAACACTACGGTCTGGGCTGGCTGAACAAGACGGTCAATGCCTATCTGCGCAAATTCCATAACCAGACGCTGGCCACCTTCGTGCCTACCGACGAGTTGGCCGGGCAACTGGGGCAAATGGGGTATCTGAATCTGCGGGTGGTCTCCCGTGGCGTGGATACAGGGCTGTTCTCCCCTGCGCACAGGGATGCCTGCTTGCGCGCTGCTTGGGGTATTGGCGAGGCAGAACAGGTGGTGCTGTATGTTGGGCGTCTGGCGGCAGAAAAAAACCTGCCGCTGGTTTTTGATGCCTTTGACGTCATGCGGCAATCCAGGCCAGCGATCAGGCTGGTGCTTGTGGGGGACGGCCCTCAGCGTGGCCTCTGGCAGGAACGATATCCGCAGCATGTGTTTGCGGGCATGCGAACCGGAGAGGATTTGGCTCGTCATTATGCTTCAGGCGACTATTTCCTGTTTCCCAGTCTGACGGAAACTTTTGGCAACGTCACCCTGGAGGCCATGGCCTCCGGGTTGGCCGTGCTGGCATACGATTACGCCGCAGCACGACAGCACATTCGTCACCGGCAAAACGGGCTGCTGGCACCCTTTAACAACGCCGATGCTTACCTCGAAGGGGCTCGCCAACTTGCTGCATTGAGCCCGCCAGAGATCCAGCAGCTTCGGCAACAGGCTGCGCGGGATGCTGCCGCTCAATCCTGGCAGGCTGTTTTTGAAACATTCGAGCGTCAGATATTCGAATTGATTGATGCACCAGCAGGAGGTTTCTGAATGGACAAGTCTGCCGTTGCGCGCTTCATGCTGTGGGATCAGCGCTGGGTTCGCCGCTTCAACCGGGGAGCTCGCTATCGTCAATTGCGCTGGTCATTCGAACAGATCAGCAGGCTGGGAGATGGCGTGTTCTGGTATGCGCTGATGTTGGGATGGCTGGCAATCGACCCAGCCAATAGCCTGATCCCGGTGTTGAACATGGTTGCCGGGGGTGTTGCCGGGCTGCTGTTGTACAAGTGGCTGAAACGCACTGCATCCCGCCCGCGCCCGTTTACCCGTGATCAGCAAATCGTGCTCACCATCGCACCGCTCGATCAATACAGCTTTCCTTCCGGCCACACCCTGCATGCAGTCATCTTTACCTGCGTGGCCGTCTATCATGCGCCTGCCCTTGCTTGGATCTTGGTGCCTTTTTCCCTGCTGGTCGCCTTGTCGCGCATGGTTTTGGGGTTGCATTACCCGAGTGATGTCCTGGCCGGGATCGCGCTGGGAGGTATGGTTGCCACCCTGGCGCTGCAAGGATTCGCTCCCGCGTACTGAAACTGTCACCCTGTGCATGCCGGATCGGGTGAGCCCGTCCGGCTTTTGTTATCCTCCCTCATGTGCGAGCTGCATGTCATTGCTGAACCGTTCGGTTTATGCGGAACTTGTCACGCCTTTCCCTGTCTGCTGGTTAGTAGCCAAAATATTCAAATTGCATTTTTTGTTGTTTAGAATAAAATACCTAAAATAGCCCCGTGTAACGATTCAGTCCATAATATGCTTACATCAGCATGGCTTGAATTTGTATTGCCCGGCTGAATTCTTGAGGAGACTGCCAGTGAAGTCATTGAATGTGCTGCTTGGTGCATTGCTTGCCATCCCGCTTTGGGCGCACGCCGAGCTCAAGTCGATGCCTGATGCGGAAATGTCCGAATCTGTCGGCCGCGACGGCTTGAGTGTACTGATGGATCTGCGGATGAAAGGCACTATGTCCTACTTTCAGGAAAAAAATGGTGAGACCAACAGTGTCTCGTTCTCCAATTTTGCCCTGAATGGCGAAGGGGTTGATCGTGCCGATGTCACTCCCGCAACTATCTGGACCGAGATTGATGTGGTCGACGGTGCATTGCGGGTGTCCTTGCCCAAGATGCAGTTCTCGCTCGGCGTCAAGGATTTTGAAATGCGCCGCGGCATCCGTGGTGATGGTACTGCCGCGAATGTCAGCCGTTTCGGGTCAGTACATTTGATGGGATTTGACATGTCCAAGTCCTACATGGAGTTCGCTGGCCATTAAGGCAGCGGCCGGGGAGAGCGATTCATGATTCAACGCGCAAAACGCAAACTGCTTGGCGGTATGCTGTTGCTACCTTTAGTTGGCGTACACGCCAATGCTTGGGCCGCACTGTCGGAACTGGCGGACGAGGAAATACAGAAGATTACCGGTCAGGATGGGCTGTCGATCGTCCTGAGCAACAATTTCGGTTACCGGATGATGGATCTGCCAGGTGCAAATCCCGGCGATCCGCTGATTCCTAACGGTATCCGCTTCGTCGCGCCCCGTCGGCCGATGTTCGATGCGACCCAGATGACCGAGTTCGACAAAGAATATTTCGAGATATCCGATCTGAGTGTTCAAACCAGCAATTATGCACCGATGCCTGACCCGATCCTGTTCGATCTGGTGACGCTTGCGGATGGCAAGGCAGCGATGCAGATTTCCCAACCGCAAAACAGCACGGGTATCGGCAAGAAAAGCATCGGCCTCACCTTGTCGAGCTTCGGCAGTGTGCTTGAGTATAGCCAGCCTGCAACCACGACGACGCTGCCCGGCACACCTGCGATGCGGGCTCCGGAAAAGTGGACTTGGGGCCGTATCGAAATCAACGATATTGTTCAACGTGCGTCGACATTGACCCTGACCCCGATGAATGACGGCATCGGCCTGTCGTTCAAGACTGAGCTCAATATCGCCAACGTTACCATGTATCCGCAGTATGTCCGTAACGCAGACCAGACCTATTCCTTGCCCGATGAAGAATGGTTCAGGGCAACCAATATTTCGGTTTGTGGCACACTGACTGCCAGTGACACCTGTGAGCCCGGCAGCAAGCTGTCTTTCGGTGACCCGGTGCGTGGGCCGGTAGTTGTCAAGGCCGAAAACGTCAGTGGGACGCCCGCCATTACCATTACCATGGGAAATGTCAATGTGCAGGCCAGGGAGGGGGATGTTCCGCTCGCCCAGGCTTCAATGGTTGTTGATTCACTGCAGGCCAAATCCGGCACCGGGAGCATTCCCAGCCGCTGTGCAGGGGGCATGTGTGACTTTGGTAAGCAGGTAATTGGCGATATCAAGATCTACTCGATGCGTGTCCGTCTGACCGATCTGGGCCGCTAGGATGACGTTTATGAATACCTCCAAGAAATTGCTCCTTTCCGTCAGTCTGCTGCTGCCTCTGGTTGCTATGGCACAGATTGAAGAGTTGGACGAGACCATGCTTGCGAGTGTGCACGGCCAGGATGGTCTGACAATCAAGCGAGCCCATTTCAATTTCGGCGGCGTATCGACCGGAACTGGCGTCAACGAGAAAAAGCCCAATTCAATCTATTTTGGTTTTGATCAGGCTAGTGGCAAGCCAGGATATCTTGCACTTGAGCATGTGAATGGTTATGTGGATTTCCAGACGCCGCTGCTGATCGATGTGGTGAACGAGGGAGGCAGTGTGCCTGCCGCAGTTCGGTTCACGCTCCCGGACTATATTGATGTCAATATGGGCGTTGACAGTATTTCTGCTCAATCGGGTTTGGCTATCGAGAAAGAGCTGGTCAATGTGGTTGACCACTCCAGTGGCGCCTTGCTACGCCAGGAAGCGATAACCAAGCATAGCGTCGGTGGCTTGCAGTTTACCGGTCGGGTAGCATATAACCCCGGCTCTTATGTGCAGATATTTGGCCACTGACAGCCGGGCTGCATATCCCGGAGTACGCACCCGACGAGGCGCAAACGGCTGACCACCGGTTGCGCCTCGGTGCTTTTCAGGCTGGGCGATGCAAGAGCGCTTTCTGCAGTAATGTAATGTATTTTTGCAGCCATTTCTGATCGCTATTGCTCATTCCGATGAACTGGCATCCTGCGTAGGTGTACAACTGGCCATTGATCTGACGTTGGCTGCGGCTGTGTCTGACTTCCAGACCGAAAGTCAGCACGCCATGTCCGGGTAGATCCAAGCTGCATGACTCGTATCGGGTCATTATCTGAGGGTTGAGGGGTTGGCGGGTGATAACCAGGCACAGGCCGCCCACGCTGATGTCTGTCAGCGGACACTCAAGCCTACTGGAGGGAGTGGGGCGTATCTGGCATTTGAGCGGATGGGTAAGCGGCGTTTTCAGGCGAAAGAACTGCCTGCGCTGCAATTTGATCAACGATGTTGGTAGGCGGGTTGTCAGTACTGGTTTGCCGTCATGCGTGCCCTCTCTCAGCGGGCCGGTAACGAACTGGTGGCGGATGCCGTCTGGCGCACAGACAAACAGGTTGCGTTCGGAAGATACTATCCTGCGATTGGTGTCCGGGCTGCCGGAACGGTCGAGCAGCATCCATTGCAGTTTAGGGTCGACGTTCAGAATAGTGGTCAGGGTGAACTGTGCGTCTCGATTGAAGTAGAGGGAAACGGTTTCACGTCTGGCGATCAGTTGCCGCAGCGTATGGGCAATATCCACTGCGGTCGTTAGCTCGAACGGAGCAAGATCCAGCGTATCGCTGATCGGTTGGGGTGGCTGAGTGGCGGAGGCTTGTGTGCTCATCATGGTCCTGTAATCGACCACTGTGGAGAAAATCTTGAGTCGCAGAATGGAAAAAAAACGCCAGACAAATGCTGGCGTTTTTTTCATCAGTATCAGGCGAGATAGTCGTATCCAGGCAAAGTCAGAAACTCGACGAAGTCATCACTGGTTGTCAATTCATCGAACATGCGCGAAGCATCTTCGTATTGCTTGGTCCAGCGCTCACCGTATTCGGTTTTCAGCTTGGTCACTTCGTCTGCCAGCAGCTCGCGGAACAGCTCCTTGGTCACCTTGCGGCCGTCGTCCAGCACACCTTTTGGTGAGCGGATCCACTGCCAGCACTGCGAGCGTGAAATCTCGGCAGTTGCGGCATCTTCCATCAGGTTGTGGATCGGCACGCAGCCGTTGCCGGAAATCCATGCGCCTAGGTACTGAACGCCAACATTAATGTTCATGCGCAGACCTGCTTCGGTGATCGGATTTTCCGGCTGGAAGTTCAGCAAGTCAGCTCCGACAACGTTCACGTCGTCACGTTGCTTGTCGATCTGGTTCGGACGATCGCCCAATACGGCATCGAATGCAGCGCGAGCGGTTGCCACCAGGCCGGGGTGAGCCACCCAGCCGCCATCGTAGCCGTCGGTCGCGTCGCGATCCTTGTCGGCGCGGATACCGGCCATGGCTTTCTCGTTGGCAACCGGATCGTTCTTGATCGGAATCAGTGCCGACATGCCGCCGATTGCCGGCGCATTGCGCTTGTGGCAAGTCTTCAGCAGCAATAGCGCGTAAGCACGCATGAACGGAACGGTCATGGTGATCAGGCCGCGGTTGGCCAGGCAGTAGTTTTTGTTGGTCTTGAACTTCTTGATGCAGCTGAAGATGTAATCCCAGCGGCCAGCATTCAGGCCCGAGCTGTGTTCGCGTAGTTCGTAGAGGATCTCGTCCATCTCGTAAGCGGCGAGGATGGTTTCGATCAGTACGGTGCCTTTGATTGTGCCTTGCGGAATGCCCAGTTCGTTTTGTGCAAAGACAAAAATGTCGTTCCACAGACGGGCTTCCAGATGGCTTTCCATCTTCGGCAGGTAGTAATAAGTGCCGCGGCCGTTTTCTACCAGATACTTGATGTTGTGGAAGAACGACAGGCCAAAGTCGAACATCGAACCGGAAACGATTTCGCCGTCGATCTTGACGTGTTTTTCCATCAGGTGCCAGCCACGCGGGCGCAGGATCAGCGTTGCGATTTCGTCGTTCAGCTTGTATTCCTTGCCTTCCGGCGAGGTGAAGGCGATCTGGCGACGGTAAGCGTCGAATACATTGAGCTGGCCTTCGATCTGGTTTTCCCAGGTCGGGCAGTTCGAGTCTTCGAAGTCGGCCATGAAGCTCTTCGCGCCGGAGTTCAGTGCGTTGATCATCATTTTGCGTTCTACCGGGCCGGTGATTTCGGTGCGGCGATCCAGCAGATCTTTCGGCAGCGGAGCAATTTTCCAGTCACCTTCGCGAATGGCTTTGGTCTGCGGCAGGAAGTCCGGCAGTTGGCCGGCGTCCAGTTCGGCTTGGCGTGCCACGCGTGCGGCCATCAGTTCCTTGCGGCGCGGTTCGAATTTGCGCACGATTTTTGCGACGAAATCCAGAGCCTCAGGGGTCAGGATTTGCGCGTATTCCGGGGTAACTTTACCCAGGACTTCAATACCTGCGGAGTAGGTCATGTTGAGTCCTAATTCCTAAAATGCGGTTAATCTGTTTTGTGGCTGGCGTTGGCCCGCCACGAATAAAAACGCCGCGCGGGAGCGTCGTTTGCACGAGTCCTGGCGCGGCGTTTTTGCCACTAAAAGCTTAGTGGAACTGCTCTTCTTCGGTCGAACCAGTCAGAGCGGTAACGCTCGACTTACCACCCTGGATTACGGTGGTTACGTCATCGAAGTAGCCAGTGCCCACTTCTTGCTGGTGCGATACGAAGGTGTAACCACGGTCGCGAGCTGCGAATTCCGGCTCTTGAACCTTTTCAACATAAGCCGACATGCCGCGAGCCACGTAGTCTTGGGTCAGGTCGAACATGTTGTACCACATGTTGTGGATGCCAGCCAGGGTGATGAATTGGTACTTGTAGCCCATTGCGCCCAGTTCGCGCTGGAATTTGGCGATGGTTGCATCGTCCAGGTTTTTCTTCCAGTTGAACGACGGCGAGCAGTTGTAAGCCAGCATTTTGCCCGGGTGTTTGGCGTGAACGGCTTCAGCGAATTTCTTCGCGAATTCCAGATCCGGAGTGCCGGTTTCGCACCAAACCAGGTCAGCGTAGTCTGCGTAAGCAATTGCGCGGCTGATAGCCTGGTCAATACCCTTGCGAGTTTTGTAGAAGCCTTCAGCAGTGCGCTCGCCAGTCAGGAACGGCTTGTCGTTTGCATCGTAGTCGCTGGTCAGCAGGTCGGCAGCTTCAGCATCTGTACGGGCGATAACCAGAGTCGGCACACCGTAAACGTCAGCAGCCATACGTGCAGCGATCAGTTTCTGAACTGCTTCTTGAGTCGGAACCAGAACTTTACCGCCCATGTGGCCACACTTCTTGACCGATGCCAGTTGGTCTTCAAAGTGAACGCCGCCCGCGCCAGCGCGGATCATGGCTTTCATCAGTTCGTAAGCGTTCAGGACGCCACCGAAACCGGCTTCAGCGTCAGCAACGATCGGAGCGAAGTAGTCGATGTAACCGTTGTCGCCTTTTTCGATGCCTTTGGAGTGCTGGATTTCGTCAGCGCGGGTGAAGGCATTGTTAATGCGCTCAACAACTTTCGGCACCGAGTCAACCGGATACAGCGACTGGTCCGGGAACATTGCTGAGTATTCGTTGTTGTCAGCAGCAACTTGCCAGCCCGACAGGTAGATAGCCTGAATGCCGGCCTTGACCTGTTGCATTGCTTGACCGCCAGTCAACGCGCCCAGGCAGTTGATGTACGGTTGAGTGTGCAGACGATCCCACAACTTGGCAGCGGCGTTCTTGGCCAGGGTGTGTTCAACTTGAATCGAACCACGCAGACGTTCTACGTCAGCAGCAGTGTAACCACGTTTGATACCTTTCCAGCGCGGATTGGTGTCCCAGTCTTTTTGAATCTCGGCAATTCGTTGTTCACGAGTAGTCATTAGATATCCCCAAATAGAGAATGTAAGTGGTAGCCACTGGCGAAAGTTCGCCAATACGTTCGATGCGCTGCATGTTGCAGTTGCGGTGATCGGCCGCCTGAAGCATCGCGGGATGTGCCAGAGATCAGTTCTGGCCTGCCTGGGTGTTGCCGGCAAGGTTGGGCCGGCGGGTTGTATGCGTCGGCCAGATTTTGCTCGGCCGCTGCGTACTTGACCTCAGCGTTGGTGGCGGGATTATAAAGTTATGTGTGCAATGCAGCAATAGTTTTGCCTAGCAAAATCAAGGTGCTTTTCGGTGTATTTTGTCTGGCCGCGGCCTGCCGGAAAATAACCTCTTGAATTATCGCTTTCCCGTCCAAATTTAACGCAAACCAGATCACAATTACTTGTAGTCGACACGAGGTTCAATATGCACGCATCTTCCGAAAACCAGAATGCCCAGCTCGAGCAGATGGAACAGTCCACCGTAGTCGAGGGGGGGGGCGCATCCGAAACCCGCGACGTGGAAAACATGCCGAGCATCGAGGAGTTGTTGAGGCGCGCCGAACTCCAGTCTGCCGAATACCATGATGCTTGGCTGCGTGCCAAGGCTGAGGCGGAAAACATCCGCCGTCGCTCGGCTGAAGAGGTGCAATCAGCACAGAAATATGCGGTCACCCGGTTTGCCACCGAATTGCTGGCCGTGAAAGACAGCCTGGAGATGGCGCTCAAGGACAGCAGTTCGATTGAAAGCATCCAGGCGGGGGTGGATCTGACGCTGAAGCAGTTGGTCAGCGTGTTTGAGAAATTCCAGTTGAGCGAAATCAACCCGCTGGGTGAGAAGCTCGATCCGTACAAGCATCAGGCGATCAGCATGGTGCCGGCCGACGCTGAGCCGAATACCGTCGTCAATGTGATGCAGAAGGGCTACCAGCTGGCCGACCGGGTGATCCGGCCCGCGATGGTGGTGGTGGCCAAAGGCAAAGACTGAGCTGGCGGGGCTTGAAAAGCAAAAAACGGGCCCCCACTTCACGATCAAGGTTATTTCAGAAAATTCAGCCAGTTCCGCCTGAGGCGGCTGGCACAGGGAAAAAGGAACAGATAATGGGCAAAATCATTGGTATTGACTTGGGCACCACCAACTCGTGTGTGGCGGTGATGGAAAACGGCCAGCCGAAAGTGATCGAGAACTCGGAAGGTACGCGTACCACGCCGTCGATCATTGCGTATCAGGAAGATGGCGAAGTGCTGGTGGGCGCACCGGCCAAGCGTCAGGCGGTGACTAACCCGAAAAACACCCTGTTTGCGGTCAAGCGCCTGATCGGTCGTCGTTTTGAAGAGAAGGAAGTGCAGAAGGATATCGACCTGATGCCTTACCAGATCATCAAGGCTGACAATGGCGATGCCTGGGTTGGCGCTCGGGACAAGAAACTGGCCCCGCCGCAGGTATCGGCCGAAGTGCTGCGCAAGATGAAAAAAACCGCCGAAGACTATCTGGGCGAAGAAGTGACTGAAGCGGTGATCACCGTTCCGGCGTACTTCAACGACAGCCAGCGTCAGGCAACCAAGGATGCGGGTCGTATCGCCGGCCTGGAAGTGAAACGCATCATCAACGAGCCGACCGCAGCCGCGCTGGCGTTCGGCATGGACAAAAAAGAAGGCGATCGCAAGATTGCCGTGTTCGACTTGGGTGGCGGTACTTTCGATATCTCGATCATCGAGATCGCCGAGCTGGATGGCGAACACCAGTTTGAAGTGCTGTCGACCAACGGCGACACCTTCCTTGGTGGTGAAGACTTTGACCAGCGTGTGATCGATTATCTGATCAGCGAGTTCAAGAAAGACAGCGGCATCGATCTGAAGAGCGACGTGCTGGCGCTGCAGCGCCTGAAAGAAGCCGCAGAAAAAGCCAAGATCGAACTGTCTTCGAGCCAGCAGACCGAAGTGAATCTGCCGTACATCACTGCCGATGCAACCGGTCCGAAACACATGGCGGTGAAAATCACTCGCGCCAAGTTCGAATCGCTGGTGGATGATCTGATCGAGCGCACAATCGAGCCGTGCCGCGTAGCGATCAAGGATGCCGGCGTTAAAGTCAGCGAAATCGACGACGTGATCCTGGTTGGTGGCCAGACTCGTATGCCGAAAGTGCAGGACAAGGTTAAAGAGTTCTTCGGTAAAGAGCCGCGTCGTGACGTGAACCCGGATGAAGCCGTGGCCGTGGGCGCCGCAATTCAGGGTGGCGTGTTGAAGGGCGACGTGAAAGACGTGCTGCTGCTGGACGTAACCCCGCTGTCGCTGGGTATCGAAACCATGGGCGGCGTGATGACCAAGCTGATCCAGAAGAACACCACCGTGCCGACCAAGGCGTCGCAAGTGTTCTCGACGGCTGACGACAACCAGACTGCGGTAACCATCCATGTGCTGCAGGGTGAGCGCGAAGTGGCGCATGCCAACAAGTCGCTGGGCCAGTTCAACCTGTCGGACATTCCGCCGGCACCGCGTGGCATGCCGCAAATCGAAGTGACCTTCGACATCGACGCCAACGGCATTCTGCATGTGTCGGCCAAGGACAAGGCGACTGGCAAGGAAAACAAGATCACCATCAAGGCCAACTCCGGTCTGTCGGAAGAAGAAATCCAGAAAATGGTGAAAGATGCCGAGGCTCATGCAGACGAGGACAAGAAGCTGCATGAGCTGGTGCAGGCGCGTAACGGCTGCGACAACATGATCCACTCGGTGCAGAAGTCGCTGAAAGAGTTTGGCGACAAGATTTCCGCCGACGACAAGGCGAAGATCGAAGCGGCACTGAAAGATGCCGAAGGCGTGGTCAAATCCGACAACAAGGAAGAGATCGAAGCCAAGACTCAGGCACTGGCCGAAGCGGCACACAAGCTGGCCGAGCAGATGTACGCCCAGCAGCAGCCGGAAGGTGGCGCCCAGCCGGGCGCGCAGGCGGCCGGTGGCAAGGGTGACGACGATGTGGTCGATGCCGAGTATGAAGAGGTGAAAAAAGGTTAATCAGCCGTCGCGCTGATTGACCGGCCGGGCCGGGTGTCGATTGCGATGCCTGCTCGGCCGTTTGTCCTCCTGATTGTCCCAAATTGCAGAAATGGCCACAAACATGGCAAAAAAAGATTTTTACGAAGTGCTTGGCGTCAATCGCGATGCGTCCGACGACGAAATCAAGAAGGCGTATCGCAAGCTGGCGATGAAATATCATCCGGACCGCAATCCGGATAACAAGCAGGCTGAAGAAAAGTTCAAGGAGGCGAAAGAGGCCTACGAAATCCTGTCCGATGCGCAGAAACGCTCGGCGTACGATCAGTTTGGCCATGCCGGGGTGGATCCGCAGGCTGGTGCCGGCTTTCAGGGCGGTGCGGGTGGCTTTGGCGGTTTTGCGGATGCGTTTGGCGATATCTTTGGCGATATTTTCGGTGGCGGTCGCGGTGGTGGCGGTCGCTCCAACGTCTATCGTGGTGCCGATCTGCGCTACAACCTGGAAATCACGCTGGAAGAGGCGGCCCACGGTTGCGAGAAGCAGATTCGCATTCCGACCATGGAGGAATGCGACACTTGTCACGGCACCGGCGCCAAGCCTGGCACCAGCGCCAAGACCTGCACAACCTGTGGGGGGCACGGGCAGGTGCGGATGCAGCAGGGCTTTTTCTCGATTCAGCAGACCTGTCCGAATTGTCACGGTACCGGCAAGGTGATTCCTGACCCATGCCGCAGCTGTCATGGTGCTGGCCGGATCAAGTCGCACAAGACGCTCTCGGTGAAAATTCCGGCGGGCATCGACGAAGGCGATCGCATTCGGCTGTCGGGGGAGGGCGAGTCCGGGCAAAACGGTGGCCCGAGCGGCGATCTGTATATTCAGACCCACATCAAGCCTCATCCGGTATTCTCTCGCGAAGGCAACGATCTGCTGTGCGAGATGCCAATCAGCTTTGCGACGGCGGCCTTGGGGGGCGACATCGAGATTCCTACGCTCGAGGGGGTGGCCAAGATCAGGATTCCTGAAGAAACCCAGTCCGGCCGGATTTTCCGGTTGCGCGGTAAGGGAATTCGCGGTGTGCGCAGCCATGTGCAGGGTGACTTGCTGTGCAAGGTGATGGTCGAGACGCCAGTCAATCTGACCCAGCGACAAAAGGATCTGCTGCGCGAATTCGACGAGCTGGCTCAGGGTGAGTTCGATCGGCAGAATCCGAAAGCCAAGTCCTGGATGGATCGGGTCAAGGAGTTCTTCAGCTGAGAGTACGGTTGCGGTGACTACCGCTGCAGAACGGGCGTCCTGTCAATGCCGGCCTGTAAGCCGCTCTGGGATTGCTTTCCAGCCTAGTCTGCAGGGCAGGGCACTTTTCTGTTTCTTGAACGACAAAGCTCCCTTGCCGGGAGCTTTGTCGTTGGCAGGCAACCGGGTTAGCTGATCAGCGAGTCCCAGGCAGTCATTTGATCGCGGATGCCGGGCAGTGCTTCGGCGATTTTGTCCAGGTTGAGGTTCAGCCGTTCAGTCATGGCGAGCGGCAGTTGGCCGATGACTTCCTGATCCGTACATCCCTGTTCGAGCTTGCCGATGATGGCTTCGCCGATGTTGACCAAGGCTGCCAATGGCTGGAAAGGTTCGATCGACAGAGGGTCGTGGTGGTGCTTGATCGCTTGCTGGATGACATCGGGAAAATTCCAGCGCCGCGCCAGTTCGGCCCCGACGTCGGAATGGGTGAAACCAAAGGTATTCATCTCGCTGGCCGTGCGGCTGGCGCCGTTTGCCACCAGCTTGTCAATGGCGGATGCGTCTGCCGGCATGGCCAGGTGGATCAGCAGCTGGCCGATGCTGTGCAGCAATCCGGTGGTGAAGCCGACTTCGGCATTCTGCTTGGCCATTTTGGCCAGTAGCTTGGCCGAATTGGCGACGTTGAGGTTGTAGCGCCAGTAGTGCTTCTTGTCGAAGGCCGGGATGGGAATGGCCATGCCGGCAATGCCGGAGGCAATGACCAGTGTGCGCAGCTTGTCAAAGCCAAGCACGATCACCGCGTCTTCGATCGATGAAATCTGCCGCGGCGAGCCAAAATGCGCCGAGTTGGCCAGGCGCAGCACTTTGGCTGAAATCACCTGGTCCTTGCTGACCTTGCTTGCCAGGCTGGAAACGTCAATGTCGTCCTGGTCGAAACTGGCGATCAATTCCTGTACGACACTGGGCACCGTAGGCAACTGGTTGACATGGTCAAAAACGGATTCCAGCTTCATTCAATCACTCCTTGCTAGCGGTTCGGAAATAGAGAGCCCCGGCAGTTTCCCGTGCGCTGCGAGGCACCGGGCGCGAGACGTTTTTCATCATAGGTCAGCTTTTGCCCGATCGCCGCGATTTGCGTTGGGGGTGCCGATGGGCGATAGTTCCGGGTATCATCCGAGTCAATTTTTCCTGGCAGCCTGTCGGAGTTGATCGACGCATGGCGAGCCGAGTGGGGAAACGAGGACAGATTTACCCGTTTTCGAGGTACGTAGTGGGCCTGTGTAACAAAAAAACGGTTAAATATTAGACGTTTACCCATTCGGCTCGGCAGATCAGTCTCAAGTCCTACACGCTGCTAACAGCTACGCTGGAGCAATCCGATATGAAGCAAGTCGTCATCAGTGGTACCGGTCTGTATGCGCCGCCGCAGTCGATCAGCAACGATGAGCTGGTTGCGGCGTTCAATGCTTATGTTGCCCTGTTCAACGAACGCAACGCTGCTGCCATCGAGCGCGGCGAACTCGATTCCCTGCTGGAATCCAGCTCTGAATTCATCGAAAAGGCTTCAGGTATCAAGCGCCGGTACGTGGTCGATAAGAACGGCATTCTCGATCCGGAACGGATGTGTCCGTACATCCCGGAGCGGTCGAACGACGAATGGTCGGTACAGGCAGAAATGGCCGTGGCCGCCGCACGTCAGGCCATGGAGGCCGCAGGCAGGACTGCCGAAGACGTTGATGCGGTGATTGTCGCCTGCTCCAACATGCAGCGCCCTTACCCGGCGGTGGCGATTGAAATCCAGCATGCACTGGGTATCCGGGGGTTTGCCTTTGACATGAACGTGGCGTGTTCGTCGGCAACATTCGGTATCGAGCAGGGTGCCAATGCCATCAAGGTAGGGACGGCGCGGCGGGTGCTGGTGCTAAACCCTGAAATCTGTTCCGGCCATCTGGATTTTCGCGACCGTGACTGCCATTTCATTTTTGGCGATGTCTGCACGGCACTGCTGCTGGAAAGCGCTGACGATGCAACGGCAGCCAGGCAGTTCGATGTCCTGGGAACCCGTCTTGCTACCGTGTTCTCCAACAATATCCGCAACAATTTCGGCTTTCTCAACCGCTGCGACGAATCCGGAATCGGGGCGCGGGACAAGTTGTTTGTCCAGGAAGGGCGCAAGGTGTTCAAGGAGGTTGTGCCAATGGTGGCCGAGCACATTGCCAGCCATCTGCAGCAGAATGGACTTGCTCCTGCACAGGTGCGACGTTTCTGGCTGCATCAGGCCAATCTTGCAATGAATCTGCTGATCGCCAAGCGGCTGCTCGGTCGTGAGGCTGATCCTGTCGAAGCGCCCGTCATTCTGGACGAATTCGCCAATACCAGCTCGGCTGGTTCCATCATTGCTTTTCACAAGTTTCACCAGGACATGTCGGCGGGCGACCTGGGGGTCATTTGTTCGTTCGGTGCCGGCTACTCGGTGGGCAGCGTTATCCTGCGCAGGCGCTGAGCCCGCTTGCGGGTGCCGCCGGCCTTGACTCTGTCGCTGTTCTTTGCCTTGGCAGCTTCCTTGCCGGCCGGGGCCGGTATCAGGCGACACCGGCTTGACTTCACGAGGGATGACTTGATCCGCCGGTTGCTGCTTTGGGCCGCATTGCTTGGCTGGCCTGCCATTGCCTTCGCGGCCGAGCCGGCTGCGGTTCGCTATCAGGTCACGATTCAGGCCGCAGAGGCGTTGGCCGGTTTGCTGACTCGCCATCTGGATATCGTCAGGCTGCAGGATCAACCCGAATTGGCCGAAGACCAGTTCCAGCGACTCGTTCGCCAGACTGACCGGCAGGCTCGGGATTTGCTGGCGACCGAGGGCTATCTGTCGCCACGCCTGGAGTCCCGCATCGACCGGCAGGGCGCTGTGTGGCAGGTTACCCTGACGGTTGAGGCGGGTGAGCCGGTTCAAGTGGTTTCCCGGACGCTGCACTTGCAGGGAGCGCTGGCGCTCGCGGTGGATCGCGAGGACTGGTTGCAGCAGCTGGAACGGGCCTGGCAGTTGCGCCAGGGGGAGCGGTTCCGGCAGGAGGGGTGGGACGATTCCAAGAAACAGTTGCTCAACCGCCTGCTCTCCGATGGCTATCCGCTGGCTAAGCTGGTGGCCAGCGAGGCGCAACTCGATCCTGTGACTCAGCAGGCGCGGTTGCAGGTTACTTTGGACAGTGGCCCGCTGGTCACGCTGGGTGGTGTTCAGGTGGAGGGGTTGCATCAATTGCCGGCATCCCTGGTCAAGCGTCTGGTGCGGATCAAGCCGGGAACGCCTTACCGGCAGTCGCTGTTGCTTGATGTGCAGGCCTCGCTGCAGGCGACTCCCTACTTCAGTTCCGTGCTACTGGACGTTGCCCCTGACCCCGACCAGCCACTGGAAACGCCAATCCGGGTCAAGGTGCGTGAGGCACCATTGCAGCGGGTCGGATTTGGCGTCGGCTATAACACCAACGCCGGTGCACGTTACGAGGTCAACTACCATCATGCCAATATCGGCGGGCACGGCTGGCAATTCCAGGCCGAATCCAGTATCGAAACCCGCCGACAGTTCGCCAGCACCCGGCTGACCGCCCCGATGACTGCCAAGGGATATACCGATAGCGTGTTTATCAGCAGCGAGCGCTCGCGAATCCAGGGTCTCGACACGCGTTTGCGTGCCATCGGCACCAGTCGGGAGCGCGATACCGGCATGATCAAGACGATTTCCGGTCTCAGCTACGAGCGCGAATGGTCCAGAGCGGGCGACGACAGTGAGCGTGCCCGCAAGCAGGCGCTGGTGGCCAGCTTTGGCTGGACCCGCCGGGATCTCGATCATCCGGTCTTGCCAACCAGTGGTAACGTGGTGGCCCTGCGGGCCGCTGCTGCCGGCCGCAATCTATCGTCGGATACCAGCTTCCTGCATCTGACTGCCCGGATGGCGTTATATGGCCGCCTGCCGGCCAACAGCGGTTTCATGATCCTGCGCAGCGAGGCTGGGAATGTGTTTACCGAGCGGGTGTCTGGCGTACCGTCTGCCTGGCTGTTTCGTGCCGGGGGCGCCCAGTCGATTCGTGGTCACGAATATCAGAGTATTGGTGTCGACCAGAACGGCGCAGTCATTGGCGGTGCGGTTTACGCCACTGCCGGCGCTGAATATCAGTATCCGCTGACCGATCATTGGCGCTGGGCGTGGTTCGTCGATGCCGGTGACGCGACCAGCAGCTGGCAGGAGTTCGCGCTCAAACGCGGATACGGCAGTGGTGTGCGCTGGTTGAGCCCGGTGGGGTCGATTGCCTTTGATCTTGCCTTTGGTGAGCCTGAGCAGCGCTGGCATGTGCATCTGGCAATAGGGTTGGCTTTCTGATGGCTGGCTGGCGCAACCCGTCAGGCCGAACCCGCTGGTGGCTGGTGGGCTGGCTGATGACCCTGTTGCTGCTGCTTGGTTCGCTGGCTGCGCTGCAGACCCGGCCGGGGGTTGATTGGCTGGTGCGTACCGTGATCGGCCTGTCTGGCGGGCAAATCCAGCTGGGTCGATGGGAGGGGGAGTGGCTAAGGGATGTCCGGGTATTCGATCTCCGGCTGGCTGCCGGCAAGACCTGGATTCATGTCGACCGTGTTCGCCTGCGCTGGGCGCCGCGCCAGTTGCTGAATCAGCGTTTGCAGCTTCACCTGTTGCAACTGGGGACGATTGCGGTGGTGTCGGGTTCGGACGATCAGCCGCCGCGTCTGCCGGCTTCGTTGCGGTTGCCCATCGAGGTGCAGGTCGAGCGGTTTGAGTGCGATGCGGTGCTGCTGCATCGGCCGTCGGTGCGGCTGCAGGCCATTGCCGGGCGTGCCAGCGCCGATGGCCACCGCTACCGGCTTGAGCTGGAACGGCTGCACTCGCCGTGGGGGCGTGTGCAAGGGCGGGCAGCACTGGCCATGCAGGCGCCTTTTGTGCTGGACGCCCATGTTTCGGGAGATCTTGGATGGCAAGGAAAGGCGGTGCGCGCCGCCTTGCATCTGGACGGCCAGCTTGATCGTCTTCACCTTCGGCTGCAGGGCTCCGGGCAAGGCGCCCCTGCCTTTCAGGCCCAAGCGGTGTTGTTTCCGTTTGCGGCATCGCCCGCGGGCTACCTGCCGGATCTGACGCTGCAGGCCACCGGGGTAGATCTGGCCTATTGGCTTCCCGACGCCCCAAGCACGGCCTTGACCCTCAGGGTGACCGGCCGGCCAGACCCGGCCAAAGCCGATTCGCTGCGGATCGGCTTTGGCATGGTCAACCAGCGGCCGGCAGCCATTGATGCGAACGGTGTGCCGCTGCGCTCGCTGGCGGGAGTGGCCAGCCTGCACGGGGCCGCGATCGAGCTGCATTCGGTCCAGGCCGAAACGCCCCGTGGCCGCCTGCTTGCCAGTGGCCGGATTCACCCCTCGGCACTGGATGTCCGTGTTCAGATTGATCAGGTCGATCTGCAACCGATTCATGGTCGTCTGCTGCCAACCCGGTTGCAGGGTGCGATTAGCCTTAGCGGGTCGCCTGCCCGGCCCCGGGTGCGTGGGTCGGTGCGCGATCCGCGGCTGGGTGTCGAACTGGATGTCAGCCTGCTACGGCTGGCCCCGGCCCGGGCCCGGGTTCATCGTTTGGTATTGCGAGCCAACGGCGCCGAGGCGTCGCTGCAGGGCCATGCCGATCTGGCGGGATCGCAGACCTTCGATCTTGAGGCCGGTTTCCAGCGATTCGACCCGGCCAGGCTGGGCCGGTTTCCGGCTGCACGGCTCAATGGCCAGATCCGTGCCCGCGGTAGCTGGCTGCCAAGACCCCAGGGCACCCTGCAATGGGTGCTCAACGACAGCATGCTGCATCAGCAGCCGTTGCAGGCTCAGGGGCGCCTGGCGCTGTCTGGCCAGCGCTTGTCGCAGGCCGATGTTGATTTGCAATGGGGACTCAACCGGCTGCAGCTGGCCGGGTCGTTCGGCCTGCCGGCCGATCGTCTGCAGCTGGCGTTGTCGGCGCCGGACCTGGCAGTGCTGGGAAGCGGCTGGCAGGGGCAGGCGCAGGCGTCGCTGGAGCTTGGGGGCGCATTTCGCGCCCCGTCGGTCGGCGGTACCGCGGCGCTGGACCGATTGGCTACCCCTTTTGCGTTGGCAGTACGCCAGTTGTCAGTGCGGGCGCAGTGGCCGGGAGACGGTCAGTCATCGGCCAGCCTGCAACTGCAGGCCACCGGTTTGCAGGCAGCCGGGCTGCATCTGCACACGGCGACCGCGTCGGTGCTGGGCACGTTAGGCCAGCATCAGTTGCATGCCGGGCTGGAGTCGGTATGGCAGGGCAAGTCACTGGCTATGCAACTGCAAGCCAGTGGCGGCTGGCAGCCTGACACCGGATGGCAGGGCAGGCTTACGCAATGGCAGGCCGACGGTGCGCTGGATGCACGATTGTTGCATCCAGTCGGCGTCATGCTGTCGCCCCGGCATCTACTGTTGGAGCCGGCCATCGTGTCGGTGGCTGGAGGGGTGTTGCGGCTGGAGCAGACGGACATCCATGCTGGCCGGATCGCGCTGCAGGGGGCTTTGCGGGGTATGGCGCTGGCTCCCTGGCTGGGCTGGCTGCCGGCAGCCGAACAGCAGATCCAGACCGATATGACCGTGGATGCCGACTGGTCGCTGACCTATGCCGATGGCTGGAATGGCCGTGCCCGGCTCAGCCACGCCAGCGGCGATCTGCGAGTGCTGCGACCGGACGATTCCGGCGCGCCCTTGACCTTGCCATTGCAGCTCAAGGGGGCTCAGGTGGAAATCGTAGCAGAGCCCGCACGATGGTCGGCCCGGGCCGAGCTGCGCATGCAGGACTTCGGCATTGCTTCCGCCCAAGCGGATATCTGGCCGGCCGGCGGTGATCTGTTGCCTGCTGCCGGCAGTGTGGTCACGGCCAGTGCCCAGCTTGACATGCCCTCCGTGCGCTGGATCGGCCCCTTGCTTAGTCCGCAGCTGGCGCTGGGCGGGCAATTGGCGGTGCAGATGGCTGCCAGCGGGACGTTCGGTCAACTGGCCTGGTCAGGCGGGCTCAGTGCCGACCGGGTGTCGGTTCACAATCCCGATTGGGGGGTGCGGTACGATGATGGCGTGGTCCGTGCGTCATTGACCCGTGTTGGCCTGTACATCAGCGAATGTCAGCTGCGTTCAGGCAATGGCTCACTGGCCGCGCAAGGAGAGCTGCTGTTTGGCGAGCAGACGACAGCAGCCCGGCTGGAGGTTCAGGCCAGACAGTTTGCTGCTGTCTACCGCCCTGATTTGCAGCTGGTGGTGAGTGGCAACAGCCTGGCGCGGCTGACGGATGGACGGGTGACGCTCGATGGCAACCTCAAGGCGGATAGCGGGTTTTTCCGTTTTACCGGCGGGGGCGTGCCGTCCTTGTCAGACGATGTGCTGATCACCGGACGCCATGCCCGCCGGCAGAAGGCGCAGCAGACTTTGCCGCTATCGCTATCGCTGGTGCTGGACCTGGATCTGGGCGAACAGCTTCGCTTCGAGGGCTGGGGAATCCAGACGATGTTGTCCGGTGCGGTTCGGGTGAGGGCGCTGCCGGGTCAGCCTTTGCACATCGCGGGCGCCGTCCATTCATCCGATGGGCGTTACGCAGCGTATGGCCAGGATCTGGCTATTACGCAAGGCGTGCTGGCGTTTCAGGGGCCGCTGGATAACCCGGCCCTGGACGTCATTGCCATCCGCGAACATCTGCCGGTCCAGCCAGGCGTTCACCTGACCGGATCGCTGCAGGCTCCACGACTGGCGTTGATTGCCGATGCCGACATACCAGAACATGACAAGCTTTCCTGGTTGATTCTGGGGCGGCCTTCTGCCGAGGCCGGGCAGCAAAAGGCCGATGCCGATTTGCTGATTGCCGCCGCCAGTGCCCTGCTGTCACGCGATCAGTCATTCAACATGCGCCAGCAACTGACCTCAAAGCTGGGAATCGACGAGATTGGCCTGCGGTCCCGCAGTACCGATACCAATGGATCAACCGCGCCCGCCGGCTCATCCAGTAGCGCGGCTGGCGCCACGCAACAGGTGGTGGCAATCGGTAAACGGCTGTCGGATCGGGCATATCTGGTGTACGAGCAAGGAGTGGATGCCGCCAGTGCCGCCGTGAAACTGACTTACCGTATGTCGCGTAGCTGGTCTGTCATTGCCAGGGCTGGCCAGGAGAGCCAGCTGGATCTGTTCTGGAATATCTGGTTCGACTGACGAGGATCATGAGTGTCCCATTTCCCGTGCCACGACCAGACGCATCTTGCGCACTCCGTACCAGACCGAGGCCGCAATCAGGGGGATAGCGACCCCGGTTGCCAACTCTGCATTGATCGTCACGCCGGCCGTTTTCAATGCTTTGGCCAAGTATCCGACCAGGCCGGCAGAATAATAAGTGATCGCGGCAACCGAAAGCCCTTCCACCGTTTCCTGAAGCCGTAGCTGCAGTTGCGAGCGCTTGTTCATTTGTTCCAGCAGTTGCTGGTTTTGCTGCTCGCGGGTGATGTCAACCCGGGTCCGCAGCAGATCCGACGCCCGGTCAACCCGTTCGGCCAGCATCTGCTGGCGGCGGGATATCGAATCACAGGTGTCCATCGCCGGAGTCAGCCGACGCTCCATGAATTCCCTGAATGGCTGCATGCCTTGCATCCGTGATTCGCGTAGCTCGTTGATCCGTCGCTCGACAATCGAGTAATAAGCATGAGCAGCGCTGAACCGGTAGTCCGATGCAGAAAGCGAGGCCTCGATCTTGGCCGCCAGCTTGGTCAAGCGATCGAGCAGGCCGGGCTCGTCTTCCTGTGCTGCATTGGCCATCAACCGGGTAATCTCGGCCAGCTCGGCGTCGGCCGTGGATAGCAGGGGGGAGAGCTCCTTGGCCAGCGGCAGCGCCAGAAAGGCCAACATCCGGTAAGTGTCGATTTCGAACAGCCGTTGCAGCATCCGCCCGGCCTGGCGTGCGCCTAGATGGCTATCGCTGATCAGAAACCGCGAGAACCCGTCAGCATGAATGCGAAAATCGGTAAACGCCGCGCCAGCACCGTCACCTATCCGGGCGCCGATCAGATCGTTGCCCCGGAAATACTCGGTGGCAATCTCGTCGATCGACGCAGGCAACAGGCGCTGCAGCTCAACGCCAGCATGGGCAGCCGCCAGCAAGGGGCCCGGTATCGCTTTTAGCCAATCCTCCGGCACATGCAATAGCGCCGGCTCGCCAAACGCGTCACGGAATTCTCCATGACGCGTAAAGGTCAGACTGGTGAATTCCGAATGACGGGCCCATTTGCAGCGAAAGGCACCGAAATCGGCCGCAAAATGGTTGACTCCCCGTTTCGGTGGTGCGACATCGTAGCGTTCGCACAATGACTGCAGCCATTGATAATCCGCATCGGCGCTGACATCCTGGTTCAGATAAGCCAGATAGGAGAGCCGGGTCGGGCTGCAGATGGCATCGAATGGCCGGGCATGCGCTTCATTGTTGAGGGCGATTCGCTGTGGATGATTGTCGAAACACGGCATGGGCTTGGCTGGCTGCTCTTGAGCCCGCAAGTTCACCAGCTTGTGCCGCTTCGGTCAACCCGCGCCTCACATGCTGCCGGACGATTTGGCGTAAACTGGCACCCCAACCCATGATCGAACCCTTTGGAGCGTACTATGAAACGAGCCGTCTATGCCGGCAGCTTCGACCCGGTCACGCTTGGCCACTTGTGGATGATCGAGCAAGGCGTCAAGCTGTTCGACGAACTGATCGTCGCCATCGGCGAAAACCCCGACAAGCGGTACACCTTCCGTTGTTCCGAGCGTGTGGACATGCTGCGTGACAGCACTGGCAATCTGCCACATCTGCGGGTGGAGTCATTCGAGAATCAGTTTCTAGTCAATTACGCTCGTTCGATCGGTGCCAATTACATTCTGCGTGGCGTTCGCACCGCAAGTGACTACGAATTCGAGCGCACCATGCGCTACATCAACGGTGATCTGGTCAGCGAGATCGAAACCGTGCTGTTGATCCCGCCACGTGAAATCGCTGAAGTCAGCTCCACCATGGTGAAGGGGTTGGTCGGCCCTTCCGGTTGGCAGGATGTCGTGCGCAAGTATGTGCCCACGCCGGTCTATCAGCGTTTACTGGCAAGCGCAGGAGCGGATCATGGCTGACGTCAGTGCCTTTGCCAACCGTCTGCGCAAAAATGCCCGGCACTGGGCCAAATGGGCGCGCCGAAACGCTATCAGCTGTTATCGCTTATATGATCGGGATGTGCCAGAGTTTCCGTTTGTCATTGATCGCTATGGCGACCAACTGCACCTGCAGGAAGTCGATACTGGCTGGCAAATCGACCAGGATGCCTATATCGACTGGCTGGCCAGGGTCAGCGCCACGGTCGCTGACCTGCTGCAACTGCCTGATGATGCCATTCATCTCAAGCGTCGCCGCCGGCAGAGAGGACAGGATCAGTATGAAAAACTGGAAGCCGATGGATGCGAGCATGTGGTCGAGGAGGGGGGCTTGCGTTTCATCATCAACCTCGATCGTTATCTGGATGTCGGCCTGTTTCTTGATCATCGCCAGACTCGCGCCATGGTCCGTGCCGAAGCGGCGGGCAAGCGATTCCTGAACCTGTTTGCCTATACCGGCAGTTTTTCGGTCTATGCCGCACATGGCGGCGCCGCATCGACGGTTACTGTCGATATGTCCAACACCTATCAGGACTGGGCAAGACGCAATCTGGAGCTGAATGGCCTGAATGACCCATGGCACCGGCTGGTCCGGGCCGACGTATTCCGCTTTCTGGATGAAGCGCTCGTCGCGGGGGAGCAATACGATCTGATTGTGATGGATCCGCCCAGCTTTTCCAATTCAAGCAAGATGCAGGGGGTGCTCGATGTTCAGCAAGATCATCTCACGCTGGTTTGCCAGTGCATGTCCTTGCTGAGCCCGTGCGGCACACTCTATTTTTCCAATAATCTGCGAAGCTTCAGTCTGGATGAGCGGATTCCGGAACTGTATGAAACACAAGAAATATCCGACAAAACTATCCCCGATGATTTTCGTAACAAGAAAATACATCGGTGCTGGAAGATAGGCCATCGTCCGTCAGACATGAAAAAACAAGCAAAAACCGTTTGACAGTGGCGGTTCATTTGCTCATAATGCGCGGCTCATTCAGGAGGGATTCCCGAGCGGTCAAAGGGATCAGACTGTAAATCTGACGGCTCTGCCTTCGAAGGTTCGAATCCTTC
>CAZBWH010000026.1:0-36254 GCA_964495595.1 uncultured Burkholderiales bacterium
CGGATGACGCAGCACTAATTTCAACTCCGTTTACACAAAATTCCGGACACCCTCGCTGGCGCAGCAGATCAGTCTCAAATCTGACTGGCAATTAGACGCCTACATGCTCCCCAGCGCTCGAATCACGCCCACACAAACTCCTTCGATCTCCAACGTATCTCGCTCAAGATCGACTTCGATGGGCGGATAGGCGGGGTTTTCGGCTATGAGCTGGACATGCTGGCCGTCCCGATGCCAGCGTTTCACGGTAACCTCATCCCCCAGACGCGCCACGACAAGCTGCCCCTCTCTTGGTTCGCGAGTTTGCCGAACAGCGATCAAGTCGCCATCAAATATGCCCGCGTTGATCATACTATTGCCACGCACCTGCAAGAGGTAGTCCGGCTGCACCCCAAGCAATGCCGCATCAAGCTGAAATCGTGACTGAACATGCTCAGCCGCCAGTATCGGTGAGCCTGCAGCAACCCGCCCAATCAGAGGCACCCCTGGCAAGTCATCTTCAATGCCCTTAAGCCGGATACCTCGGGAAACATTAGGCAGCAAATCGATCGCACCTTTCTTCGCGAGCGCCTTGACGTGCTCAACAGCCGCATTGACCGACCGGAATCCGAGCCCATCGGCGATTTCGGCGAACGTCGGTGGCGTGCCATGTTCAGCAGCAAACTGTCGAATGAAGTCATAGACCAGCGTCTGTCTAGCAGTCAGCATCATTAGATATATCATCCCCAAAAAAAACGAAAACTCTCCACAAAACCCCAAGCTTGCCCCCCCAATAATGACCTCCAGCGGAAAAGTCAAACAGCCAACACATACCCCAGCTTCGCCTCACCAGGCGACTAAACGCAGAGGAAAAATCCGACAAACCAGTTCACCGCTCAGCCCATTGTCGCAAGCGGGCCAGTAAACTGGCTGGGAGTTCGCACACGTCCACCATGCCTGACAGGCGAGCCGACAGTAAAAGAGGGCAAGATCTCCAAGCTTGCTCCGCTGCGACAGACCACCCCGAAATCAACCCGCGAGGCTTTATGCAACCAGCAGGCCGGGTTGCCTGTGCTGGCAGACCTGGGGCGATAACGACTGGTCTGCCCCCGACATATCGATGCCGACACCCGTATCCGCGGCACACGCATTTGCTGGCGGTGCCAATGAATCCAATCCAGCCAGGCACTCCAGCCGCAAGCTACCGCAATACTACCAATCGATACCGCGCCAGCGACGACCAAACACACTATCCAGGTTGTGGCTCGTGCATGATGGAGTGCCTGCCACCAGTAAGGCGCCAACTGCAGCCAGACACAAGCCAATACCAAGGCAAGTGCCAAAAACACAAAGGCTCGACACAATCCAGACCGGCCTTTGCCAGTAAACATAGATTGATCTCTGCCGTAATTGTTGACTACTTCAGATGTTTGCATGCCGTACTCCCACGCACTGTACATAACAACACTATACTGTATTTTTAGACAGCAAACAAACAGCAGCTTGCCCTGGAAACCCTAGCCGGCAATTTTTTTGAAATCGCACCGGAGCCACAATGTTCCGGATGGGCCATGCCAAACAAAAAACGCCCGGCAACCAATCGCCGGGCGTTTTTTGTACAACTCTCAACAGGCTTTGCCGTCAGGGGCAAAGTCGATCACAGGCATCCGCCGTATTCTGCATCAGCGTCGCAACAGTCATCAAACCTACGCCGCCGGGAACCGGCGTGATGTAGCCCGCCACTTCACTTGCCGTAGCGAAGTCGACATCGCCACATATACGGCCGTCCTCCAGCCGATTGATGCCGACATCGATAACGACCGCACCGGGCTTGATCCAGTCGCCCTTGACAAAGCCAGCCCTGCCGACTCCTGCAACGACGATGTCCGCCTGGCGAACCAGTGCCGGCAAGTCTTGTGTTGCACTATGACAAACAGTGACAGTGCAACGCGCGAGAAGGAGTTCAAGCGCCATCGGGCGGCCGACGATATTCGATGCCCCGATCACAGCAGCGTGCTTGCCTTTCAATGTAATGCCCGTTGACTCCAGAAGCGTCATGACCCCACGGGGCGTACATGGCCTGAGTAATGGCATCTTCAGCGCCAGCCGTCCGATGTTGTAAGGGTGAAAACCGTCGACGTCTTTGGCCGGATGTATGGTTTCGATCACCGCATCAGCATTCAGGTGGGCGGGTAACGGCAATTGCACCAGGATACCGTCGATTTCGGCATCATCGTTGAGACGGTTGATCAGCGCCATCAACTCCTGCTGGGTAACCGTTTCCGGCAGGTCAAATGCGACCGATCTTACCCCGGTGGCCTCGCATTTGAGTTTCTTGTTACGCACATAAATGGAAGAAGCCGGGTCACTGCCGACCAGAACGACAGCCAGTGCCGGTGCACGTCTGCCATTGGCTGTTCTCAGCCTGACACGTTCGGCCACTTGGTTCAGGATTTGTTCGGATACGGATTTGCCGCTAATTAAAGTAGCAGTCATCAGGGAGCGGACCTTTCGAAAGAGATTCCGAATGAAATATTGCCATAACCTGCAGTTTGAAAGCAGACGGGTCAAAGTTTGATTTTCGCATCTAACCGCATACGGACTCAAGACATGTTGACGCAACACAGGAAAGTACGTATAGTCTCGCTCTCTTTCGGCGGGGCGTAGCGCAGCCTGGTTAGCGCACCTGATTTGGGATCAGGGGGTCGTGAGTTCGAATCCCACCGCCCCGACCAGAGAAATTGAATGTCTGTGGCTTGTCGGCAACGACAAACCGCAGGTCAGCCCGGCGATCTGCCCGTAGCTCAACCGGATAGAGCAACGGCCTTCTAAGCCGTAGGTTACAGGTTCGATTCCTGTCGGGCAGGCCATATTGGTTTTCAATGGCGGATGTAGCTCAGTTGGTAGAGCACTGGATTGTGGCTCCAGGTGTCGAGGGTTCGATCCCCTTCATTCGCCCCATCTTTGCAACGAAGCCCTGATCGCGAGATCAGGGCTTCGTTGCTTTTGTATCGACCGGTATGTGGATTGACCATTTTCCGGCGCTGGGCTAACCTGAATCAGTTGAAATGCCCGCCTGTATTCCTCTTGTGAGCCCAATCCCCTTGATCCGCTTGGCCGTTGCGGCTGTATTGTCTGCTCAGGCCTTATCCGCTGTGGCTGACCCTGCTCCCAGCCACAAGGTGGCGCTCGTCATCGGAAACGGTAGTTATGCTAAGGAAGGCACACTGCGCAATCCGACCAATGATGCGGAAGACATGTGCAAAGTGCTCAAGCAACTGAAGTTCGAGACACTATGCTACTACGACATCAAGAGCCGGCGTGAGTTCAAGAATCGCATACAGGAGTACGTCAACCGGCTGCGTCCGACGAGTGCGGGGCTGTTTTACTATGCCGGGCATGGCATTCAGGTTCAAGGCGAGAATTACCTGATTCCGACTGCAGTCGAATTGAAATCGCAGGCAGACGTAGAAGATGAAACCGTGAGCGTAAACTATTTGATGGCTCAACTGGATGGCGTAAAGAACTCCTTCAACATGGTCATTCTGGATGCCTGCCGCAACAATCCGTGGGCGAGAGGTTTTCGCAGCCGGAGCCGCGGTCTGGCGGCTACCAACGCACCGGAAGGGTCCATTGTTCTGTTCGCGACGGCCGCCAACGATGAGGCGTTTGACGGTAGTGGGCGGAACGGGACTTTTACCAAACATCTGCTGACCCATTTGCTTACCCCCGGGATCAATGTCGAACAGCTGATCAAGCGGGTCAGCGCCGGAGTACAGAAAGAGACCCAGGCAGAAATCGGCCGTAAGCAGACACCTTATGTATACTCTTCATTCACTGGCGAATTCTGCTTTGCCGGGTGTGAGGCTGCGGCCCTTGCAATCGGCAAGCCCGGTGCAGCCAAGGCTGTCAGTGAAGCGGCATCTCTCAAGCAAAAACAAGAACTGGATGCGCTACGCAACAGCAATGCGGATCTGGAACGCCGCATGCAAGAGTTGAATCAGCAAGTCGAATCTGCCCGCAAACAGGGCAAACAGGCTGATCCCAAATGGCAAGAGCCAGCCTCGCGGCGGGATTTCGTGCCACCGGCTTTCTAACGCCCTGGCAGATTACCGCTGGCTGGTTTGTCTGCACGACAGAGTGTTAGAGAAACACTGATTTATTGGCTGAGCGGACGAATTGCGGCGCACCCAAGGCAGGCAATTCGCCAAGCAAGCTTCGCTTGACTAGCCACTTGGTGACTTGTCGCCTAGTGGAGTGGTCGTGCAACGCGCTGCGCGCCGGCCGCCTTGCGTTTCATCCCGATCGCCCGATAAATCAGCGCGTACTTATTGATATTCTTTTCTGCACAGCGAGCAAATCACCTGGAGCTGGATGTTGCTCATGGGCGAGTGGTATTTTGAATACAGGACAAAGTCGGAATATAACAAGACATACCCCACCCCGTTGCCAACGGGATTCGGCCTGATACATGAATGGAGAATGATGATGAAACAACCGATATTCGGTGCAATCGCCTGCCTGTTGCTGCCAGCGGCCTCCCATGCAGATATTGGCGGTCTACCGCTTCAGCTCGCCTTCGGGCTGAAATCGTTTTATACCTACCTGGACGAGCCGTTTCCAGTGCTGAACGAAACCAACGCCTTGAGCGTTCGATCCAAAAAGCGTGAATTGCTGTTCATTCCGATGGCATCCGTTCGCTTCGACCGCTTTTTTGCCACGGCCTCCTGGTCGCCATCCCATGACTTCAAAATGGACATCCCCGCACAGGATGTCACGGGCTATTTGGTGTGGAAAAACCAGTTCGCCCCGAATTCCCAGCCCAAAGCCAGCTTCACCACGACATTCAAGCGCCAGGAGCAGGACGCCAATATCGGCTTCTCACTGCTGCCATCGGCTTCGGTCACCGTTGGCTACAAGAAGGTCAAGTATTCCGGCACATTCTCTGGCTCCCGCATCGAAAATGCCGGTGGGTTTGTGGAAGATCCCAACAAGTATTCCTTTGACTATCTGTACCAAGGCCCGACAGTCGGCTTTGCTGCCACGGCGCCGGTCGGCCATGGGTTCAGCCTGTACGGCAATGTAGCGGTTGGCGTCGGATTCAAGCTGGAGAGCAGTGGCGTAAAATCCGATGCGGAGTACAACGCGCACGAGGTGGGCTTGTCTTACCAGTTGCCGGTCAATCTGCAGCCCATGAAATCCTTGCTGGCGACGGCCGGCTATCGTGGCCAGTCCCTTACCAGCACGGGCACCAATGATTTCGGCAGCAAGACACATCTTGCCGAACGGACAGAAGGGTTCACGCTCGGAATTGTCGGCGCATTCTGATTCCGTTTGCCGATCAGGATGATCCACCACAACCCTGGCAGCCTGTCGAACTTGAGACGAGTCTGCTGCGCCAGTGGGAGAAACAGACAAACCCGGTCGCGTTTTTCCACTAGGCTCGCGACAATTGCTCAGGCCCGACAGACTGCCTGCATCCAGCAGACCCTCGCTGCTGGATGCTGTACTTCAGACCAGCGATAGCCCCATTTAACGTGAGCACCCCTCTTCCCTCTTCCCAGTTCCCGATCGTGGGAATCGGAGCCTCCGCCGGCGGGCTGGAGGCAATTTCCAGCTTTCTTGAGCAGTTGCCAAAACAGCCAGGATGCGCGTTTGTGGTCGTTCAACACCTGGAACGTGACCGGGCCAGCCTGCTTGCCGGATTACTGCAACGCAATTGCTTGCTGCCGGTTACTGAAATCGTCGATGGGCTGATCGTCGAGGCCGACCGTGTATATGTCATTCCGCCCAGCCGCAGTCTGGTACTGAGAAATGGCGCACTGCACCTGCATGAGGTGTCACAGGATGGCAGCCGCTTTCAGCTGATTGATCGCTTTTTTTTCTCTCTGGCTGATGACAGGCAGGATCGCTGCGTCGGTGTCATTCTTTCCGGAACCGGATCGGATGGCACACTGGGAATGGAAGCCATCCGGGAACAATCCGGCCTGACTGCAGCACAAGATCCGTCCACAGCGACATTCAGCGAAATGCCACAGAGGGTGATCTCGGGCGGGCTGGCCGATATCGTCGCCAGTGCCGACCAGTTACCGCAGTTGATTGCCACGGCGCTGAAGGAACTGCCACCGGGCAACGTATCCGCGCTGGGCCAGTCAGATCCTGATGGCACCCTGCTTGCGCATGCTCAGCGCCTGCTCTACCAGCACACTGGGCAGGATTTCTCCCTGTACAAACGCAACACACTATACCGACGGCTGGAACGGCGCATGGGGCTGACCCGCCAGCCCACTCTGCAATCCTATCTGCAGATGATGCAATACCACCCCGAAGAGGCCACGGCGCTGCTAAAGGAACTGCTGATCAGCGTCACGCGATTTTTCCGGGATACCGAAGTATGGGATCGTGTCCGGGACGAGGTGTTTCCTGCGTTGTTCGCCTGCCACCAGAATGGCGAAACGCTGCGTGCCTGGGTGCCCGGAAGTGCCACCGGCGAAGAAGCGTATACGCTGGCGATGGTGTTTTGCGAGGCACTGGACAAACAAGAGCCGGCTCGTAACATATCCTTGCAGATATTCGCCACGGACCTGAATCAACGCGCCATCGCGGCGGCGCGCAAGGGGCAGTATCCGGCCGGCATTGTCGATGATGTCAGCCTTGAGCGGCGCCAGCGATTCTTCAGCGAATCCGGCAATGGATACCAGATCAACAAGAAGATTCGCGACATGGTGATTTTTGCACCACACAATTTGCTTGCCGATCCGCCATTCAGCCGTCTGGACTTGCTCAGTTGCCGCAACTTGCTGATTTATCTTGCCCCGGATGTCCACGCGTCGCTGCTGGGCCACTTCCATTACAGCATGAACAGCGACAGCTATCTGTTGCTTGGCAGTTCGGAGTCGATTGGCGGGGCAACCAGCCTGTTTACCCCGCTAGCCGGCTGCGGCCAGCTCTATCGCCGCCTGGACGGGCCAAAACAGGAAAAACGCTTTGATTTTCTCAACCGGAACAGTACCATCCCGCTACTATCCCCGATCGTCGGACTCCCTCACCCCATGAAGCCCACGTTGAGCGTCGACCTGAAAGCGGTTTCAGAACGCTTTCTGCTGCAACACTGCACCCCTACAACCGTCCTGACCACACTGGATGGCGACATCCTGCATTTGAGCGGCAAGCCGGACCGCTACCTGCAGTTGTCTGAAGGGCGCGCCCATCTCAACATCACAAGCATGGTTCGTGACGAATTGCGCGCCACACTGAGCGAAGCCTTTCAGGATGCACGTGAGCTAAATCAACCCGTCAGATTGGCGGGCCCGCAGGTAGCGATTGGAGATACTCAGGCCGTGGTATCGGTCTGTGTCTGGCCACTGCATGAACCCAGCCTGCCGCAGGGGATGATGGCGGTCATTTTCGAGTCAACCGAATCGGCCACCATGGATACCGACGAGGATCAGCAAGATCGTTCGCAACGGCAAAGTAGCCGGCTGCTGATGCTGGAGCAGATGCTACGCCAGACCCGGGAGGCCTTGCAGGTCACTCGCGAGGAAATGCAAACCTCCCGCGAGGAGCTGACCTCTACCAACGAAGAACTGCAGTCGACCAACGAGGAGCTGACCACCTCAGCCGAAGAACTGCGCACCATGAATGAAGAACTGGTGCGCGCCAGGGCAGAATCAGATCTGGCATTGTCCCGTTACACGGACCTGTTTGAATCGGCGCCGGTTGGCTATTTCACACTGGATCGCAGTGGTGCCATCGTTCAGGCCAACCAGGCCGGGGCCGCTTTGCTGGACAGCGATCGGGAGCGGATTGTCGGTGGGCGTTTCACCATGTTCGTCACCGAAGCCGATCGGGCTGTTTTCAATGCTTGCCTACTGCAGGCTTACGCTTCGGGGCAAGCTCAAGCGTGTGAAATCGGGCTCTGGCGGGATCATGGCGCCCCCCTGCTGGTCAGTATTTCTGCCCTTGCAACTCTGGGTGGTCAGAACTGCCGCGTGGTGGCAAAGGACATTACCCAGCGCAGACAAATCGAAGCGGCACTAAAAGCCAGCGAAGAGCGCTTCCGCATGCTGTGGGAAACAGCCACCGATGTCGTGGTGATTTTTGATCACGATAACCGGATTCAGTACGCCAACCCAGCCACACTACCGATCCTGGGCTACCAACCAGATGAACTGATCGGGGCTGACCTCGCGCTTTTACAACCGGCGCACCTACGCGAGCGCCACCGAGAGGGCTTGAAGCGATATCTGAGCACCCGAAAACGCAAGCTGAACTGGCACGCAGTACAGACAACTGCACTGCATCGCAATGGTCACTCCCTGCCGGTAGAAATCTCGTTCAGCCACAGCCAGATCGGTGATCGTTCGCTGTTTGCCGGCTTCATCCGCGACGTCAGTGAACGCAAGGCTGCCGAAGCCCGCGAAGCGGCCTACACGCAGATCATGACCCTGATCGCAACCGGAACACCACTGCCGGAGATCCTGGATGCGATCGTGCGCGGCCTGGAGGCCGAAAATCCAGCCATCATCGGTAGTATCGTATTGCTTGACGAGGACGGTCAGCATTTGCAGATTGGCGCTGGCTCGAGTCTGCCTGAGTTTTTCAATCGTGCCATTCAGGGTGCAGCCATCGGCCCGCAGGCCGGATCGTGTGGCACGGCCATCTGGCGTAATGAGAGAATCATCGTCAGCAACATCGACACCGACCCGTTGTGGGACAACTACCGGCAACTGGCGGCCCAGGCAGAGCTGGCAGCCTGCTGGTCGGAGCCGATTCGTTCTGCCAGTGGCAAGCCCATGGGCAGTTTTGCGCTTTACAGCCGCAAACCTGGCCGGCCAGGCGAAGCCGAACTCAACCAGCTCACCAGTGCCGTGCACCTCGCCAGCATCGCCATCGAGCGCAAACAAGCCGAGCAGGCGCTGATGCGGGAGCGGGATTTTTCCAATCAGAGCCTGAACAGCCTGCCCGGTACTTTTTATGTCATTGACCAGCAAGGCCGGTTTATTCGCTGGAACGACACGCTGGAAGCGGTCAGCGGCTACTCGGCAGCAGAAATATCGGCCATGCCGCCCACTGGGTTCTTTGATGCGGCAGATGCCCAGCGAATCGAAGCTGCCGTTACCCAGGTCTTTACCCGTGGCAATGCGCAGGTGGAAGCCGAATTGCTCACCAGGGATGGCAGACGGATCCCCTTTTATTTTACCGGCCGGCTGATCGATATCGATGGGCAGCCGCACTTGATCGGAATGGGGCTGGATGTCAGCGATCGCAAGCGTACGCAAACCGATCTGCAGGAAAGCGAAGAGCGCTACCGTCTGCTGTTCGAACACTCCAAAGACGCAATGATGCTGGCTGACCCCGCCAGCGAAGCCTCTTTCATCTCCTGCAACCGGCAGACGCTGGAGATGTTCGGCGTACCCGATGAAGCCAGCTTCCGGAGGCTGCGGGTCTCGGACATGTCCCCTCCTTTCCAGCCGGATGGCCAGCCGTCTACTGAAAAGGCAGGCAGGATGATTCAGACGGCACTGGATCAAGGGTCACATTTTTTCGAGTGGGAACATCTACGGCTGGATGGCACCCCCTTTCTATGCGACGTATTGCTGACCTCGCAGATCATTCGTGGCCGGCCAATGGTTCAGGCAACGATTCGCGACATCACCGAGCGGCGCAAGGCAGAGGATCAGCTGCGGCTGGCCGCGATGGTGTACCAGCACAGCAGTGAAGCCATGATGGTGACCGATGCAGCGGACCGCATCATCGCCATCAACCACGCGTTCACGCAACTGACCGACTACAGCGAGGATGAGATTATCGGGTGCAGCCCGGCAATCCTGCGGGCAGAACAGGACGATCGTTCCCTGGCCCATGCCATCCAAGAAGCCCTGCGGCAGGCGGGTACCTGGCAAGGCGAAGTGCGCGGCAGGCGCAAGAATGGCGAAACCTTTGCCGAATGGCTGACCATCAACACGGCTTATCTCCCAAGTGGCGCGGTACACCGGCGTGTCGCCCTGTTTTCAGACATCTCCGAAAAGAAAAAAAATGAAGAGCTGATCTGGCAGCAGGCTAACTTTGACTTTCTCACCGGCCTACCCAACCGCCGCATGTTCTACGACCGGCTGGGCCAGGAAATCAAATCCAGCAACCGCAGCGGGATGTCAGTCGCACTGATGTTCATTGATCTGGACCGATTCAAGGAAATCAACGACACGCTGGGCCACGACACAGGGGATACCCTGCTCAAGGATGCTGCACAGCGCCTGCGGCATTGCGTACGTGAAACCGACTTCCTGTGCCGGCTGGGCGGTGACGAATTTGCAATCATTCTTGGCGCCCTCGATGACCCGGCACACATCGACCGGATCGCCAACAGTATTCTGGATGGCATGGCCAGACCCTTTCAGCTCGGGCTGGAAACGGCCTACATTTCTGCAAGCATTGGCATCAGCCTGTATCCGGAAGACGGCAAGAAGCTGGAAGAGCTACTGAAAAACGCAGACCAGGCGATGTACGCCGCCAAGCACCTGGGCCGCAACCGGTTCAGTTATTTCACGCCATTCATGCAGGAAGCAGCCCGAATCCGCCTGCGGCTGGCCAACGATCTGCGCACAGCGCTGCTGGAAAACCAGTTCTGCATTCACTACCAGCCCATTGTCGATCTGGCCAGCGGGGAAATGCGCAAGGCAGAAGCGCTGATTCGCTGGAATCACCCCAGTGAAGGCATGGTCAGCCCGGCGGCGTTCATCCCTATTGCCGAAGAAACCGGACTGATCGTCGAAATCGGCAACTGGGTGTTTGCCCAGGCAGCGCAACAAGCCGCCCAGTGGCGTGAACGCCACCACCCCTCATTCCAGATCAGCGTGAATAAATCCCCGGTTCAGTTTCGCGATGAAAGCAGCGAACAGACGGCACGCTGGCTTGCCCAGCTAGAGCAGCTTGGCCTGCCGGGACAGAGCATTGCCGTAGAAATCACCGAAGGGCTGCTGATGGATGCAGGGGAGCGCAACCTGGCACGCTTTCGTGCATTTCGTGACGCGGGCATCCAGGTCGCGCTGGATGATTTCGGCACGGGCTATTCGTCGCTGTCGTACCTGAAAAAATTCGATATCGATTACCTGAAGATCGACCAGTCGTTCACCCGCAATCTGGCGCCGGGATCGGAAGATATGGCCCTGGTCGAAGCGATCATTGTGATGGCGCACAAGCTGCAGCTCAAGGTCGTTGCCGAAGGCATTGAAACCGAATCACAGCGTCAATTGCTGCAGGCTGCAGGGTGCGATTTCGGCCAGGGATATCTGTTCTCCCGGCCATTGCCGGCAGCCGATCTGGACCGGATGCTGACTCAGCAACACCCGATCAGCCCAGGGCAGCAGCCATGAATTCAGCATATTGCGACACGGGTGGATATCCTTTACCATCGGCCGCGATTTTAAGCTATTACTTTAATCATTGACCCGATCCTTGCCACGGCTTTGCCCGGGAACGACTCCCCCCTTACAAGGACAATCCATGAAGCTGTTGAAACACCTGCTTGCTGCCATGACCGCCCTCAGCCTGATCGGCTGTGCAGGCAGCGTGCGAGATGTCAAGGTCACCAAGGGCGACCCGGTGGTGCAATATGCCGACCAGGTTGAAATCCGCTACCTGGGTGCCGGCGGGCATCTGATCCGCCGGGGCAAGGATGTACTGCTGACTGCGCCATTCTTCAGCAACCCGTCGATGCTCGAACAGTTACTGCCGGCCAAGGTCAAGCCGGACCGGATCGAGGCCGGCCTGCCAAATGTCAGCGATGTGGAAACCGTGCTGGTCGGACATACGCATTACGATCACACGATGGATCTGCCCTATATCGCCAAAAATCGTGCCCCCAAAGCAGTTTTCTATGGCAGCCAGACAATGAAGCATTTGCTTGCCCCGGCAATCGAGCGCTCCCGCCTGGTCGCACTGAACGATCTGGCCACCTCGGGACAGGTACCGGGCGAATGGGTGTATGCCCGCAACCGCACCTTCCGCTTCATGCCGCTGGAATCGGATCACGCCCCCCACCTGGCCGGGCTGAAGCTGGTATCCAGTGCCAAACTGAACGCCGACCTGAAAACCCTGCCCACCTTCACCCGCAATTACCCGGAGGGTGAGGTGTTTGCCTATCTGATCGATTTTCTCAACCCGGATGGCAAAATCGCCTTCCGCATCTATTACCAGGACACGGCTTCCAGCCCCGGGATGGGCTACATCCCCGACTTTGACACCGTCGACCAGGCGCCAGTAGATGTCGCCATTCTCTGCGTCGGCTCGTTCAGCCAGGCCAAAAACTACCCGGAACACATCCTGCAGGCGGTCAAACCACGATTTGTCATCGCGGGTCACTGGGAAGACTTCTTCCGCTCGCAGGCAGATCCGATAGCCGTCGTGCCGCTAGCCAGCCTGGACGAATTCATGCGCCGGGCCCGTGCGGTTTCTCAGGCGGGAGTCAAAGTCCCCACGCCAGGCACCACCCTCACCTATCGGACCGCCAACCCGGATTTGAATCGGGCGACAGCCAATTCAACCACCCAACAGTAAGTTGACTGATTCATCCTATCAGGCCCCCGGCTGGTTGCCGGGCGGCCATCTGCAGACCATCGTTCCCGCCCTGTTCAGTACCGTTCCGGCGGTAAGTTACCGACGCGAGCGCTGGGCCACACCTGACAGTGACTTCATTGACCTGGACTGGGTTGACGCCACACATCCCGCACCGCTGCTGGTGCTGTTTCACGGCCTGGAGGGTTCATCGGATAGCCACTACGCCAGGGCGCTGATGGCCCGCGTACGGGCGTTGGGCTGGCACGGTGCGATCCCTCACTTTCGCGGCTGCAGTGGTGAGCCCAACCGGGCGGCTCGCGCCTACCATGCAGGAGATTCTGCAGAAATCCACTGGATTGTCACCACCCTGCGCCAGCGTTTCCCGGACCGGCCGCTACTGCTCAGTGGCGTATCGCTGGGAGGCAACCAGTTGCTCAAGTGGCTGGGCGAGCAGGGACAGGCGGCTCGCCGCGAAGTGATCGCAGCCGCCAGCGTGTCGGCACCGCTCGACCTGACTGCCTGTGGGCTGGTGCTGGACAGTGGATTGAGCCGGCACCTTTACACCCGCAGCTTTCTCAAGACCCTGAAGCCGAAAGCGCTGGCCACCTTGCGCCGCTTTCCGCATCTGGCCGACCCGCGCCCCATTGCCCAGGCAAGATCCTTCAAGGAGTTTGACCGTTACTTCACGGCACCGGTACACGGATACACCGATCATCTGGACTATTGGCACAGAGCCAGCAGCAAACCGCTGCTGCGCTCGATTGCGGTACCGACACTGATCCTGAATGCCCGCAACGATCCGTTCATGCCGGCCTCGGCGCTACCTGGCAGTGAGGACGTATCTGTCTCGGTCGAACTGGACTTTCCGGCTCACGGAGGTCACGTCGGATTTGCTCAAGGACGCTTTCCCGGAAGGCTGGACTGGCTACCGCAACGATTGACCGATTTCTTCGCCCGCCATCTGTAGCCAGTTGGCATTTGCGCAACACACCATGCAAACAGCATGCTGATTGACCGCCTTTGCTGCTTTGCACAAACGGGCCATGCTAGAATGGCCGCCGAACTGAAGCGAGAGGACATGGCTTATGGCCCATTATCCGAAAGACATTTTCAAGGCCTACGATGTGCGTGGAATCGTTGGCAAGACCCTGACCCCCGAGATCGTTGAAGCGATTGGCCATGCCATTGGCTCCGAGGCGGTTCGCCGCGAGCAACGCGCCATTGCAATCGGCCGCGATGGCCGGCTTTCCGGGCCCGATCTCAGCGCTGCGCTGGCCCGCGGCATCCAGAGAGCCGGGGTCGACGTGGTCGATGTCGGTCGTGTGGCCACACCGATGCTGTATTTTGCTGCTTACCATCTGGGCATCCAGTCGGGGGTCATGGTTACCGGCAGCCACAACCCGCCTGAGTACAACGGGCTGAAGATGCTGCTTGGCGGCGAAACCCTGGCCGCCGAGGCCATCCAGGATCTGCTGCGGCGCCTGGAACAGAACGACCTGACGCACGGCGAAGGCAGCTACCGCGAACAGGACATCGTCGAAGACTACCTCAACCGGATCGTTGCCGACATCCAGTTGCGCAAACCACTCAGCATCGTGGTCGATTGCGGCAATGGCGTCGCCGGCGCCTTCGCGCCGGTGCTGTTTCGCCGCCTGAACTGCAAGGTTCGGGAACTCTTCTGTGAGGTGGACGGCACTTTTCCGAATCACCATCCCGACCCGTCGCAACCCAAAAACCTGCAGGATCTGATTCATGCCCTGGCCTCCACCGATGCTGAGGTCGGCCTCGCGTTCGATGGTGACGGTGACCGTCTGGGCGTTGTGACCAAAGAGGGCAATATTATCTACCCCGACCGGCAAATGATGCTGTTTGCCGGTGATGTCCTGTCGCGTAACCCCAAAGCCAAGATCATCTACGACGTCAAGTGCACTCGTAACCTGGCCCCCTGGATTGCCGAAAACGGTGGCCAGCCAATCATGAGCCGCACCGGCCATTCGTTCATCAAGGCAAAAATGAAGGAAACCGGCGCCGCGCTGGGGGGCGAGATGAGCGGGCATATTTTCTTCAAGGAGCGCTGGTATGGATTCGATGATGGCATGTACGCCGGCGCCCGCCTGCTGGAAATCCTGTCACAGGTTGAAGATGCGAGCGAATTGCTCAATCGCCTGCCGGATGCAGTATCTACCCCTGAGCTGAACATCAGAATGAAAGAAGGCGAACATTTCGCCCTGATCACCCGGCTGAAGCAAGAGGCCCGCTTTACAGATCCAGAGCGGATCATCGATATCGACGGGCTGCGGGTGGAATACGCCGACGGTTTCGGGTTGGCACGCGCCTCAAACACCACGCCAGTAATCGTCCTCCGTTTCGAGGCTGACAACGACGCGGCGCTGGATCGCATCAAGGCTGACTTCCGCCGGGTGCTCAACAGCGTTGCGCCAGACGTCGACCCCGGCTTCTGATCACTGTTTTACCGTCCACCTACTCACCGGCTGCAGTCATGCCGGGCTGCAGACCAATACCAGAGCGGCCTGCAGCCTGGCTGAGTGCCAATACGGGTGCGGCTTGCAGACCAGGCGGCCCTCACTGCCATTCAGGCCTGGCCGGCAGCCGACATAGTCGGCGTGACATTCCCGCCCCACCCCACGTCAACTCCAGCCTGAGCCTGTTCCACGGTCATTGCCCGAAAAAAAAGCCCACGACGACTCGTGGGCTCGGTCTGGTCAATGACGGGACGCAAAAGGCGCGATCCCGTCAAGCCGTCAGGATCAGAATACGAAGCCGTCTTCTTCAATTTCCATGACAGCCTTCGAACCCGACTTCAGGTTCTGCTTCAGCATGGCCGTTTCAGTGAACAGCCGGCCGAAGTAGAACCGTGCAGTGGCCAGCTTCGATTTGTAGAACTTGGCATCGTCGCCATTGATCTTGTCCAGTGCAATCCTGGCCATGCGCGCCCAGAAGTACCCGAATACCAGATGCCCCAGCAAACGCAGGTAGTCAACGGCAGCCGAACCGGCTTCATCCTTGTTCATCATCGACTGCATGCCGATCTGCATGGTGATGTCGCCCAGCTCCTTCATCAGTGCAGCGACGGGCTCAACGAACTCCTTCATTGCCGCGTCATCCTTGTTCGCTTCGCAGAACTTGTGAATCTGCTTGGTGAACTTGCGCAGTTTCTGGCCTTGGTCCAGCAACACCTTACGGCCGATTAGGTCGAGGGCCTGAATGCCATTGGTGCCTTCGTAGATCTGCGAAATCCGTACGTCACGAACGTACTGTTCCATGCCCCACTCACGGATGAAGCCGTGGCCGCCGTAAACCTGTTGCGACAGGTTGGCGATGATCGAACCGTTGTCGGTCATGAAGGCCTTGGCGATCGGGGTCAGCAATGCAACCATTTCCCCGGCTTCCTGGCGGGCCAGTTCGTCGCTGGATTTCTTTTCGATATCCAGTTGCAGCGCCAGCCACGAAGCAAAAGCGCGACCCGCTTCAGTGTAAGCCTTGCCGGTCAGCAGCATGCGGCGCACGTCCGGATGAACGATGATCGGGTCAGCAGCCAGTTCCGGACGCTTGGCGCCGGACAGCGCACGCATCTGCACACGGTCACGAGCGTAAGTCACAGCGTTCTGGAAGGCTGCTTCACCGATACCCAGACCCTGCATGCCGCAACCCAGGCGGGCAGCGTTCATCATGGTGAACATGCAGGCCATGCCCTTGTTCACTTCACCGATCAGCCAACCCTTGGCACCGTCCAGATTGATCACGGCGGTAGCATTGGCCTTGATGCCCATCTTGTGTTCCAGCGAGCCGCAGCCTACGGTATTGCGCTCACCGGGGTTGCCATTGGCATCGGGCAGGAATTTCGGCACCAGGAACAGCGAAATGCCCTTGATATCTTTCGGGCTGTCCGGCAGACGCGCCAGTACCAGGTGAACGATGTTTTCGGTCAGGTCATGCTCACCGGCCGAAATGAAAATCTTGGTGCCAGTGATGTTGTAGCTGCCGTCGCCGTTCGACTCGGCCTTGGTTTTCAGCAGGCCCAGATCGGTACCGCTGTGCGGCTCGGTCAGACACATGGTGCCCGACCAGGTGCCGGCAACAATCTTCGGCAGGTACAGATCTTTCATCCACTGCTCGCCGTGAGCATGGATCGCGCTGTAAGCGCCGTGCGACAGGCCAGGGTACATCGACCAGGCGACGTTCGCGGCAGTCTGCATCTCCATCAGCGAGAAACCCAGAACCTGCGGCAGGCCCGAACCACCGTAAGCCGGATCGCAATCGAATGCAGTGAACCCCAGCTCGCAGAACTGGTTGTAGGCTTCCTTGAAGCCTTTCGGCGTGGTCACTTCGCCGTTGTTGAAGGTGCAACCTTCCTCGTCAGCAGCGCGGTTCAGCGGTGCCAGCTCGTTTTCGGCAAACTGGGCACCGGCTTCCAGATACTGAGCCATGACATCCTGAGTCACGTCTTCGTAGCCCGGCAGGCCAGCCAGGGTTGATCCGACGTCCAGCAACTCATTCAGAACAAACTGCATATCGCGCAGAGGTGCTTTGTATGTAGCCATCGACTAAAGTCTCCTAAAACTTGAGTATCAAAGTTCAGGTGGCCCCAGGCTGGTGCGGCGCGAGGCGGCTGAACAACATTAGAGAGTACACAACAAACTACCGATCCCGGTCAGCGTCATATTATTGCGCTGCAACATATTGTTATGTTTCTGAAATCTAAACTACCGCCAATCCAGAAAAAGCGCAAGAAAAATTCAAACAATCGTTTGATTGGATGGCGGTCAGTTAGTAAACTCATTGCCAATCATTTACTTGCATATGTCATGACACCAACAGCCCCGCTGCCACCGATAAATTCATAGCCAAAACCATCGCTGCAATGCACAATTGCCGGTTTGTATTTCACCGCCAAGCAGCCTGCCCGGTAGGCAAAACAAGAATGCGAAAATGCAGATAACCCACGGCGCCATCATCGATCACCCTTGCGGCATCAGCACCATTGACGTCGAATACAAAATGGCTCATTTCGCCTCGTCACACCTGATCGTTGACGGCGACCGTGCAGCACTCATCGATTGCGGCACCAACTATTCGGTCCCGCTGCTACTGCAGGCATTGCAGGCAAAGGGAATCGGCACGGAGCAGGTGCAGTACCTGATCCTTACTCACGTTCATCTGGATCATGCCGGCGGAGCAGGGCAACTGATGCAGCAGCTGCCCAATGCCACCCTGCTGCTGCATCCGCGTGGTGCACGGCACATGATCGACCCGCGCATCCTGTATGCCAGCGCCACGTCCGTCTACGGTGAAACCGAAATGGCCCGCAACTATGGCCAGTTGATTCCGGTTGCGGCTGACCGGGTCAAGGCAGTGCAAGATGGCGACAGCGTCATGCTCAATCAGCGGCGCCTGCACTTTCTGGACACCCCGGGCCACGCCAAGCACCACATCTGCATTTTCGATGACGGCAGTCGGGGCCTGTTCAGTGGCGACACCTTCGGATTGTCGTACCGCTCGGTACAGGTCGGAGGTGGCCCGTTCGTCTTTCCGTCGACCACCCCCCCCCAATTCGACCCCGAAGCAGCACATGCATCCATCGAGCGGATCGTCTCCCTGAATCCGGAGTGCATCTATCTGACTCATTTCGGCCGGGTTACCGATATCCCGAAACTGGCGGCCGATCTGCACGAATGTCTGGATGCCTTTGTCGAGCTGGCTCAACGGGTACAGGATAGCGGTACGGCACGCCACCGGCTGCTGCGTGAAGAGCTGACCCACTATCTGCTGCAGCGCCTGCAACACCTGGGCTGCCAGCAATCGCAAGATGCCATTCTGGCTGCGCTGTCAATGGATCTGGAGCTGAATGCGCAGGGACTGGAAGTCTGGCTGGACAGTCTGCCTCGCTGACATCGGAGCGGCCGCCGGTCATTTCAGGCGTCAAGGCGGCCAGGATTGAGCGATCATCGCCGGCCAAGTGCGAAAACGAGACGGGGTTTGCCCGCTCACAAAGCACTTAGCGGATCAGTGCAACTCGAACGCGGACGAAGGTGGATCGTTTTTGCCAATGGTGCAGCAGATCCCCCCACGCCCGGCAGACTCTCAGTGTACGGTACGGCCCGTGACCGTAGCTCCGTCGCTGCTGAACAACTGCTGCACATCAATGGTATCGAAAACATAGGCTGTGTTGCAGAATTCGCACTTGACCTCGACTTGGCCGCGCTCCTGCAAAATGGAGTCAACTTCCTGTGCGCCAAGCATTTTCAACATCCCGGCGACTTTGTCACTCGTACAAGAGCAACGGAATTCCGTACCGTCTTCCGCCAGCAAGCGCAGGGTTTCCTGATGGAACAATCGATGCAGCAGCTCTTCGGGAGCAATCGCCAACTGCTCGGTCGGATTGAGTGTGCCGGCCAGCATTTGCGCGCGGCTCCAGGCATCCGGATCGCCGTGGCCGTCCGGTAGCTTCTGCAATAGCAGGCCGGTGGCACGAGTGGCACTGGCAGCCAGCCAGAAACGGGTTTCGAGTTGCTCCGAACGACGCATGTAGTGCTCCAGGATGTCTGCCACGGTGTCGCCGTCCAGCGCCACAATCCCCTGATACGGTGGCTGGCCGTTGAGCGGATCGAGCGTGATGACAAAGCGGCCACTGCCTAGTAGCTCGGCGAGAGGCTGCGGCCGGATCTCCCCTTGCCATTTGGCGGTCGCCCTCATACCCAGATCGGCATGGCACTCGACGACCAGCAACTGCAAGGCACCGGTTCCCTGCAACTGCATGATCAGCGCGCCGTCAAACTTCAGGGTGGCAGACAGCAGCGCAGCGGCAGCCATCAATTCGCCCAGCAAGGATTGCAGCACGGGAGGATAATCGTGCCGTTGCAAAACCGCCTGCCAGGTCTGATCCAGACTGACTACCTCCCCCCTTACCGGCGCGTTGTCAAACAGAAAGCGCAACAACGAATCTGCCATGATTCATGCTCCTTGCACGTCAGCCAATGGCAGGCTGTAGCATGTCATTGGCAATGATGAGTTGATATCGAACTGACAACCGGCTTCCACGCCCACCCGGGCAATCTCCTCAGCACTATCCATTCGCTCCCAGACTGCATGCATGGCGCCGATGGCATAATCGCGCCCGGAGCCGATGGCCCAGAATTTTTCGAAGCCGTAGACCTCGCGCATGGAATAGACGCCGTAGATACCGCTGGGCGCGGCAATCAGTGCAGTAAACTGGCTGGATTCGTAGGGATCATCCTCTTCCTCGTCCGGCTTGAGGAAATACTGCTCTTTCAGGATCGGATGAAGCGAGCGGAAGGTATTAAAGATGGCAGACCGGTCGCTGAAATCCGCCTTCTTGTATTTTTTCATTGCAGCCTGCAACACCAGATCGTGTGCTGCACTGCCGGAGATCCCCATAAAGGCATCCCCGACGCGAAAAATCTTGTTGTAGGCCACATCGTAAGCAGCGCCCAGGCGGGTGTCGCCGAAAGTGGACTGACTATCGCCAGCGATTGCCAGCAGGTTGTTCTTGCGAACGACAACCAGAGTGGTCATGACACGCAAACCAGAAAAAACTGCATTTTAGCAGCCTGACCGGCAAATCTGCGACCCGACAGCCAGACGCCGCCGGGGGAAGCCCGTTCTTCGATCGCTTCAGCGCACGAATACCATGCCGATCAGCAATACCGAGCCGAGGGGTAGCGCCCAGCGCATCCAGGGATATTGCAGCAAGGCAATCTGCGCCACTTCACGCATGGCATCCCACTCGTTCATCCGCGCCGAAGCAGGTAGCAACGAGAAAACGTAACGGCGCAGTTCTTGCCGGCGGAACAACTCGCCAATCGGGGTGCGGTAAGTCATCCAGCGGCTGCCTACCCAGATCCGGTGAGGCGTGTAGCGGACATTGCTTAGACTGAGGCTGCGCAGAATGCCATTCGGCTCCATCAGATACAGCACATGCCCGTCGGTGCCGATCCGGTAGCGGCCGAATCGCCGCAGCAATCCCCACCCCGACATCGACAGCATGGCAATCGCCAGCGGCCAGAACAAAGGCTGCCAGCCGGCGGCACCTGCCTCCGCCCCTTCCCCACCCAAGGTAGTCACCAGCATTCCGGCCATGAACAACGATGCCACAGCCCCCGCAGTAGTCAGCACATGCCCCAGAAACCGGCGGGTAGCCGGGTCGGTTTCGATCCAGTGAATGCCGTTCTGCAACACCATGGTCGGCGCAGCAAAACGGGTAACCAGGCGCGTGGGCACATCGCTCCCGGCCCGCTCGATCCACAGGCCGCGGGTTGCCGCCCGCGTTGCCAGACCAGCCGCCACGACCAACAGCAGCTGCCCGAACTGTTGCCAACGCAACCAGGCACGGCGGGCAGCCCGCAATTCGCTGAGCTCCCCCAGAAATACCGGATCGCCAAACCGTTGCCACTGCCCGCCTGTGCTCCATTGATTGACCTGCATCAAGCTGGGGTCGGCCACAATTAGTTTGCCTTCTACTTCAGCCAGGCTTTGCGGGTCAGATTCCCAGCCCAGCAGGTAGTCATCGATCAGCGACAAGACCTTGCCGAAGGTGAGATGGCTGCTCTGCGATGCAGCGTAATCCGGCAGTACACGCAACGGCTCGCCTGCTGCACCGTACTCGATCAGCTCCCCGTGGTGACCGGACGCATCGGCATTGATCAGCAGGAACGATCCATTGGCCCGATGCAGGAACGAGTGCGGAAAGACCCGCCCAGCGCTGGCGATCGGCGTTTCCGCATACGCGAAAGTCCGTACCGCCCCGAAACGCTCGCCGGCTACCGACACCTCGGCCAATCGACGATTGTGGGCATCGGCTACCAGCAGCCGCTCGCCATCCACCCGGATCTGCGCCGGTGCCTTGAATGGATCGGCACCCGGCGTACTGGTATCAAGCACATCGCCGTTCAGACGCAATGCAACCAGGCGGTGATTGCCGCCATCGGCCACATACACACGACTGCGCTGCTCATCAAGCGCCAGCCGGATCGGGCCACGCAGTTTGCCGGCCGTGGCCGCAATCCGGTCCGACAACAACAAGCAATCTCCACCACGGGGATTGCATCGCTTGATCTGGCCCGACTGGGCATCGGCAAGCAACCAGTCCCCGCCGGGCATGGGCAGGAAATCGCTGACATCTCCGCGAATGCCGAACTTGCTCAGCGCAACCGTTTCACGCCTGACTCCGCCATCGTCGAAAACGTAGGCGGTTCGATCGCTGATGATGTATATCTGCCCGGCCGCATCGGTCGCAGCCAGGCGCGGCCCTGAAATTTTCCCCGACTGGTAACGCCCGGCAACAAGCAACGCCAGCCCGGAAACGGCCAGCAACAGCGCCACCCAGGCAAGATGGCTGAATACCTTGTGTTTGCTGCCCGACTTGAGCGGTTTGTGCCTGCTGCTTCTTGAACCCATCTTCGCCACCCGGCTGTTCGAATATTTACTCTAGCATTTTAGGCGAATGTCATATGGCATTACAAGCATTTTGCATACTAATCGGTGAGGCAGCTAGACGGATGCTTTGTTCAAATTTGACTCCCGGAAATAAAAAGCCCGCCCCTTGTGGAGGCGAGCTCGAATCAGTTTTCGACTTCACCGGCCTTGGCCAAGTGGTCTAAGTAGTCGCAATTTAGGGTGGCCTAGTCGCTGCTTGTGCTGTCGCTCACAGCTTATGTGAGTAACTGACAATGGCCAAAGATCAACCACATCCCCCGACAAAGCCACAACTGGTACAGAAATCACACCCGTCCTTCTTGATTACAGTGTGATTGCCGCACTCTTTGCAGCGTGCGCCCAGCAGGGATTCGCGTGGCTGAGCGATGACGATGTCGCCGCCCTGCTCTTCTTCCACCATGACGCCCATCCGTTCAACGGGGTAGCCTTCTTCGGTCAGGATATCCAGCATGGCATAGCGATGGATGATCAGCCGGGCAAGATAGGCTTCCGTTGATGGCCACGATTGAGACTTTTCGCTGCCGGGAAGGCGGGCAAAGAAATCGCCCTGCGGCTCGGCGTAGTTGAGCAGTTTGCGCAATTTCATGCCGATCCAGGCTGGGTCGATCACGCGCATATCCATCGACAGCAGCTTGCACAGCGCCTCCATTTCGCGTGGATACTGGCCGGAAATCCACACCGAGAAAGGGCGGCGCTGGCCGTTTGGCAGAATCAGTTCCTTGACGAAAATCGCAAAGTTGTCTTCGGTGGCCGGATTCTGGACGTCGACCGACCAGCTCATAGTGCCGTCCGGGCCGGTTTTGGGTTCCTTGCGGGCGAACATGGCATCCATGATCGGGTTGGGCTCGCCCTGCCTTGGCTCAAGTGCGCCCAGTTGGGCCACTCGGTATTCGACCACTTTGGCCAGCGCGGCTGACGATGACGAGGCTCTTAGCGGCTTGTCGCCAAAGTCGAGCCAGTATTCCTTGTCATCGAAGGTACGGCCGAGCATTTCCAGCTTGGCCTGCACCCAGGCGCGATCCTGGCAGCGCATGTCCATCGACAGGGTCTTGGCAACGGCGCCCAGGCCGCGCGGAACGTGGTTGCCGTTCACCCACACTTCAAACGGGCTGGCGTGGCCGTTTTCGATATGGCCGACAAACACGGCAAAATTCTGCCCGGCGGCGTTTTCCACGACATAAGTCCAGCACGGGTTGCCTCCCTTGAACCTGGGGCGGTCCGGCCAGCGCAGGCTGGCCAGTGCCGGCTGCAGCACTTCGTTGAGCGTGATCCGCCGGTCCGGGTCTTCCTGGGATTCCTTGATATCCTGTGGCTCGGCCTTTTCCGGCTCGACCGACAGTACCGCGCCCAGTACGCTGTTGGGGCGGTAGGTGGTGATGCCTTTCAATCCGGCTTTCCAGGCTTCCAGATACAGGGATTCAAACTGGGCAAACGGGTAGTCGGCAGGAACATTGACTGTTTTGGAAATGGCAGTATCGATGTAGGGCAGCACCACTGCGACCATTTTCATATGATCGAGAGCGTGCATTTCCAGTGCCGACACAAAATAGTCAGGCAGTGCGTTTTCGTCACCGCCCTGTGCCAGAAACAGGCGGAAGGCATGATCTTCGACCCGATAGCTCTGGGTACTGCCGTCGGCCATGCGCTTGTTGCGGTTGTAATACCAGGAAAACGGCGGCTCGATGCCGTTGGAGGCGTTGTCGGCAAATGCCAGGCTGATGGTGCCGGTGGGCGCGATTGAGGTCAGATGGCTGTTGCGCATGCCGTATTTGCGAATCTTGGCCTTGATGACATCAGGGAGCCGGTTGGCGCTGTGCTCGCCAGACAGGTATTTTGCGGCATCGAACATCGGAAATGCCCCCTTTTCCTTCGCTAGGTCAACGCTGGCCAGGTAGGCTTCGTTACGCATGACTTCGGAGATGCGTGCGGCAGCCTCGCGACCGGCGTCGGAGTCGTAGCGCAAACCCAGCATGATCAGCGCGTCACCCAACCCCAGAAAGCCCAGCCCGACGCGGCGCTTGTTCATGGCTTCCTGCCGCTGCTGTGACAAGGGCCAGTAGGTAATGTCGAGCACATTGTCCAGCGCACGAATGGCGATCCGCACCACTTTGGCGAAGCTCTCATAGTCAAACTGGGCGCGCGGAGTGAACGCCTCACGCACATGCAGCGTCAGGTTGATCGAGCCCAGATCGCAGCAGGCATAATCCGGCAACGGCTGCTCGCCACACGGATTGGTGGCCTCGATCACTTCGCAGTAGCTCAGGTTATTATCGCGATTGATCTTGTCGAGAAACAACACCCCCGGTTCGGCATGGTCGTAGGTGGCGAGCATGATCTGCTGCCACAGGTCGCGGGCGCGGACCGTGCGGTACACCCAGCGACCATCTTCGCGCTGGTAGCTATCGGGAAACTCCTTGCGCTCAGGCTCGGCAGCATGCACCAGTTCCCACTGGCCATCACTCACCACTTGCTGCATGAAGGCATCAAATACACCGACCGAGATATTGAAATTACGCAGGTCGCCCGTGTCCTTGGCGTGGATAAACGCCTCGATATCGGGATGATCACAGTTGAGCACACCCATCTGCGCCCCCCGCCGGGCACCGGCGGATTCGACAGTGGCACACGATTGATCAAATACCTTCATGTATGAAATCGGCCCGGAGGCACGCGATGCTGTCCCTTTCACCTTGGCGCCCCGCGGCCGGATGTAGGAGAAGTTGTAGCCTTCCCCACCGCCGCGACGCATGGTTTCAGCGGCTTCCTGCAGAGCCTGGTAGATGCTGACCTTGCCGTCGGCCGAGGTGGACACCGAATCGCCCACCGGTTGCACGAAACAGTTGATCAAGGTGGCCTGGATATCGGTGCCGGCAGCGCTGTTGATGCGTCCACCGGGAATGAAGCCTTGCTGCATGGCCCAGAAAAACTGCTCTGCCCAGTGCGCCGGGTCTTTTTCATTGGCTGCCAGACCGCGGGCTACGCGCTGGCGAAGGTCGGCGAGCGATTTTTCTTCGCCCTTGGCGTATTTTTCCAGCAACACTTCGATCGAAATGTCCTGGGGTTCCAGATATGTCGACAATTGCGTCTCCCTCGTCTTGTCCGCTGCAATAGCGTGAATGGGTGATGGTGTGGATTGCAGAATCCGGCGCAGTGATGTTTTTGTTGGGGGCAGCCAGACAGGGCTCCCAAGATACCCGGCAGTGGGGGAATTTACTGCCGGGTATCCGGGCCTGGACACATTATATGCAACAAAAACCCGCATCGACCACAATATATTGTGGTCGATGCGGGTTTTCAAGTTTTTTGCTACTAGCGAAAAAGCTTAGTCAAATGACAGGAACATCTTCAGCGCCTGCAGTTCCAGCGGCAACTGTTTGCGCAGGTAGGCAACATTAACCTGCACTGCGGTCAGCGTGTCCCGCCCCATTTCCCCGCGATTGATCCAGAAATCGATACCGGACATACGGATGCGACGCAGGAACTCCCACGGGTGGGTAATGATGTACCACAGCGAAAATACGTTCGTACCTTTGCTGGCGCTGGCTTTGTAGCTCTGATAGACAAACTGGTTGGCTACAGTCTGGAAGGCCAGCAGTTTTTCGGTAGTGATCAGTGAAGGGTTGGCACGCATCGGGCCCAGGAATGCAGCCGTGTCTTGCCAGGCCTGCGTTTCGATTGCGTTGGCCTTGTCACGTATCGGCTGCAGCTTGTCCAGATTGATGGTGGTATCCATCCATGGATTCGGCAACAGATCGTTGATGCCGCCATTGTTGTCGTACAGGCTGAACTCGTTGTTGACGATCGCCTTGTTCAGCCTGGAAAAGCCGAGCAGATCCATTTTCATCGTGCCGGGCACGGCATGTGCCACCGGGAATACGGGTGCAAACACGCCAATAGATGGCTCACCGAGGTTCAGCCAAACGGTGGTCAGCCGTGGATCCTGGCCCGGAGCCACACCTTCGATCACCATGCCGGCCGTAGTCTGCGCCCGACTGATGCATTTGTTGGTCGGGAACCGAGTAGTCGGCTGATTGCTGGCATTGCCGCATACGTCTTTGGCCACCTTCTGCATCATCTGCGTCGGCCCCATCTGGCCATTGTTGACCAGCACGCTCATGATCGATTCCGCCCGATCCCTGCGCTCGACTCCCGGATTACTGACGAAGCTGTTGAAGTTGGTGTGGTTGGCAAAGCGGTCGATGACGGCATCGTGCTTGATGAACTGCGCCTTCTGCGCGGCATTGACCAGCGGAGCGTGAACTTCGTACACCGCAGCATTGCCGTAGGCATCCATTACCGCAAAGTTGGAATTGAGCACGGCCGACTTGCCGTGGCTGAATTGCCAGTTGACCATTTTTTCTTCAAAACAGGCTACGGTGTCGCACTGCTGCAGCGACTCCTTGATCAGGTTGGCATCCTGATTGATCAGCTCTTCCAGATTGGTATCGGCATACACACTGGCATTGGCAATCGCAAAGCCGGCTTCGTTGGCTCCGCCCGAGCAGGTTTTCTGCCCCAGGAAGACCTCTTCGAAGCATACATGCCCGCCCACCTTGGGCAAGGTAGCGGCGTAGAAGGCCGCGCCCTGGTCGTAGCTATTCGAATCGTCGCGGTTTTTCCACAGGATCGGACGGCCGGACGCCGAGTAGCCGAACGATACAACGCCGACGTCGCAGGCATCGGCCAGCATCGGCCATGCCACGGCACCAGCCAGAGCCAGCGCAGTCAGCTTGCGGGTCGGCCGGGCCGACGAGTGTTGTTGAGTCATGACAAGTCCTTTTTCTTGCGTTATCAATCGGAAAAAACAGATCTTTTGGCGGGCGAAGCATGCAGGCTGCACAGCAAAGCCAGTGGCAGACGGCCGAAAATCAGCCCTGCGCTGTAACACAGGCCAAAGGCCAGAATGGCCTGTGCCGGGGCGTAATCGCGAAAGCAGAACAACATGCCGGCCTGGATGGTGCCAACACCCGCCGCGCTGACCGGCAGATTGCCCACCAGAAAGATCGCGGGCACTGCGGCCAGTAGCACAGGCAAGGGCACGGCAATGCCAAATGCCGGCAAGGTGCAGTAAAAGAAAACGATGAATGCGCCGAAATAGATGCACCGGCCGGCGATTACGGCCGCCAGATCGCGCCAGCGAAACAGGCGCAACGCTGCCAGCAAGGGCATCCGCTGCAGCCCGCGGACATTGCGCCGCAGCGCTGCCGCCAGCAACAGGCTCAGCAAGACGAATGCGGCTGCGGTTCCTGCCACCGACCGGGCGAACAACCCGGTCGACTGCCAACCGGGAAGCGCCAGCAGCGCCAGCGCTATCAGCTCCGCCCACATGTACACCGCCATCACCCCGGCCGCACGCGCAGTACCGATGCCAGCCCTGCGGCGCAGGAACAGACCGATGCTACCTACCGCCAGAGCGTAATTGACGATCTGCCACAGGTAGCTGTGGCCACGCAGCATGGCGATCTCCACCCAAGGCTGCGGCAGTCCGGCACGGTGGAACAAACTGTGCAGATTGGCGCTTTCCACCAGCCACCAGAGCAGCACAAACAGCATCAGCCATGCACTGAACGATGCGATATCGGCGTGGGCCAGCGCTGCCAGCAATGCCCGCCAGTCCTGCAACCACACCAGTGCGCCAGTGAGTACCACACCGGACAGCCAAGGCAGCCAGCGGCGCAGATCCCTCATGCGGCGCTCGCCAGCGTTGCGGGTTTGCCGACCAGCGAGGTAATGGCCTTTTGCTTGACCTTGCCTTCCCGATCCAGCGAATCGACATACTCCACCCGGAGATTGACCGGCTCGCGGATCACTTCCTGCAAACGGTGCAATAGCTTCTGCACCCGTTCGTCATTGAAAGACGGCCCCTTGACCAGCTTGACCAGCGACTGCTCGACGCTTTCCTGCACAAACCGGAATTCGAGCATCAGCCCCGGATCGCTCTTGATAAAGGTAGTAAAAGCATTCAGCAACTTGAGGCTGGACAGCCTGCCACCCGATGGCAGCACGAATGCATCGTCGGCCCGGCCATCGAACGCCTTGAGCACCGGAAACGCGCTGCCACAGCCACAGACGCCCTCACCCTTGCGGCCCAGATCGCCAATGCGGTAACGGATGAACGGCATGGTCGGGCTACGCAAGGTGGTCAGTACGATTTCGCCCACTTCACCCGGCGCAACTTCGTTGCCATCGGCGTCAAGGAACTCCACCCAGACATTGTCGGTGAACAGATGGTAGCTGCCGTGCGGGCACTGGGACGCGACCATCCAGGTCTCTTCGGTCGAATATTCGTCGTACACCGGGCAGTCGAACACCGACGCGATGAAATCACGCTGTGCCTGGGTCGACATCTCCGAGTTCACCGAAATGAAGCGCGGCCGGATGACGGCCAGATCGGCCGGCGTGACGTGATGGGCAATCTCCATGATGATCGAGGCGTAGCCGACCAGCAGATCGGGCTTTTCCTCCCGCAACCGGCGAATCTGCTCCTGCACTGGAATCATCGACGGGATATGCGCCGTCTGGAACAGCTTGCCAAAGCCCACGCTCGGCGTGCTGACCTGGGTATATTTGATGTACACGATCTTGTGCCATGGCCGGTAGCCGATCATGGTGTAGACACGCAGGCTGGTGGCCAGATAGTACGCATACGTTACCGGATTGAAGACAAAATTCACCGCCTTTCCCGATGACCCCGTGGTGGCCGAATGCTTGCAGTCATCCAGCCGGGTGCCGTCTGCCAGCAGGCGATGCGGAAAATGCGCCTGCAGCTCGCTCTTGGTAAAAAAAGGTAGCGTGTGCAGATCGCCGGCAGTAAATCGCTCTAGATCAACTCCCGCCCGGGCGAACGCATCGCGGTAATACGGCACGTCGCACGCTGCCTGCTTCACGGTGGCAATCAACTGCTGTTCGGCCCACTACCGATGAGTTGTGGCCGAGCGCTTCGGATGCCAATGGACTTCCAGTGCCGCTTTGAGATGCTTGACCAGTTCCATGCCCACCTCACGCACCGGCCAGCGCGGGCTGCAAGTCCTGCGGCGCCGCGTCGACAAATGACGGCCGCCACACCGACAAGCCGAAGGTCTTTGCCAGACGCAGCCCTGCCAGCGCGGCAGCAAAACGGCGGTTGATCGTCGCCACATACAGCATCGCATCGCCGCGATGTTGGAAATCAAATCCAGCGGGCAGCAATTTATGAATCCGCAACTGCGGGAAAATGTTGCCTTTCTTCACCGAGCCCGGAAAGGCCTCGCGGATGAACCAAGGATTGCTCTCATCCAGTGGCTGCAAATGGTGGCGTCGGGTGTATTTACGTCCAAGCTCCAGCACAGCCGCATCGGGACGGTAAATGGTATTGCTGAACATCCAGTCCAGCCGGCGGAAACCATCCATCACCAAGGGGTTAACCGTCAGCGTAGCGATAGCAAACTTGCTCACCCCTTCCATTTCGCCAAACATCCGCCCGGCTGCGAAAAACGCCGCCCACGCCAGCCGCGAGCCAGCGCCCGATCCGCGAAAATCAGGGTGATTCATGCACTCTTCAAAGCTCATGAAGCCGACATCACCGACCCGGTCGAGCGTGGTCACGACAAAACCACTGACGCGGCCACCCGTGGTGGCATAAATCAGCCAATCACGCTGAGACAGATATTGATAGAAGTCCATTTGCGCATTCCAACAAGCTTTCTCGACCTCCTGGCACATACGCAGCACCGGATGCCGCGCATCGCAACGCACCGAACGCAGGTTAAGCAGAAACATGGCCTCGCTGCCGTTATCGAACAGCGGCTGCACCTCAGGCATCAGACGGTAGTGCCCCCGTGGCAGGTAATCCCGGTACGGCGCCTGGGCCGCTGCTTGCACATCAACCGCACAATAATCTTCCAGCATGATTTCTCCTTTGAGTTGCCTGTTTTCCTGGGTCGACACATCTGGTTCGGCACGAAACAACAGCACGACAACAGCGCAGCAAATATTCGACATCGATCACAATTCGATTCAACCCGAAAATTCGGCGCGCATTTTCATACATCCAATGCGATATGCCAAACGATTTTCTAAAAAATAACACTGTTATTTTTATTTATATAGTTACGTTTGTAACTGTTCAATCGTAAAAGTTCAATTGCGTTATTAATTAACGTAATACTCACCGAATCGCCGCTATCCCCCTAGCCAGCGCCCCACATGACAAACCCTCCCCTTCGCCGCGTTGGCCATGGCACAACATGCAATCAACACGACGAAAAACACCCACAAACTTCATTTTGCATATTTCTTTCAAGCCACTGCACACCGGTGCAGGTGCGCAACCTGGCTGATTCCGGTAGAATCGCCGCGCTTGTTGCAGGAGAGCGCTTCCGGTTGCGGAAGCCGCCGAAGGCGCAACCTCACCCGGAATCGCTCAGGCAAAAGGACTGCATCACATCTGGCCATTCCCATGGCCAATCAACTCTGGAGAGTGGCGGAAACCCGCCCGCCGAAGGGGCTAACGGAAAACCGACGTTTTCCGGAAAATCTCAGGTGAACAGGACAGAGGGGTGAACCTACAATGCAGTTATTTACTGACCAAGGATCCCCGATGAGCGCCACGCCTCAACGCACCCCGCTGTTCCAAGCCCACGTCGACTGTGGCGCCAAAATGGTTGATTTTGCCGGCTGGGAAATGCCGATCCATTACGGCTCACAACTCAAGGAACACGAAATCGTCCGCAGCGATGCCGGCATGTTCGATGTCTCGCACATGACGGTGATCGACCTCACCGGCCCCGACACCCAAGCCTATCTGCAAACCTTGCTCGCCAACGATGTCGCCCGGCTGGGCTTCAAAGGAAAAGCGCTGTATTCCGGCATGCTCGACGACACGGGCGGGGTCATCGATGACCTGATCGTTTATCTAACCGACTACGGCTACCGGGTAGTGGTAAATGCCGCTACTCGCGCCAAGGATCTGGCGTGGATGACCAAGCATCTTGAGGGCTTCAACGCCAAACTCACCGAACGTGACGACCTGGCGATGATCGCGGTGCAAGGCCCGAATGCGCTGGCCAAGGCTGCCGAAGCCGCTGGCGAGGCCAAAGCCGACGTCATCAGGCAACTCAAGGTATTCCAGGGGCTGCCGGCGGGTGAATGGTTCATCGCCCGCACCGGCTACACCGGCGAAGACGGGCTGGAAATCATGCTGCCGGCCGAAGAAGCCAGCGATGTCTGGATGGCCTTGAAAGAAGCGGGCGTCTCCCCGGCGGGCCTGGGCGCCCGCGATACCTTGCGACTGGAAGCGGGCATGAATCTGTACGGCCATGAAATGGACGAAACCGTCTCCCCGCTGCAGGCCGGCATGGGCTGGACCATCGCCTGGGAACCGGCCAAACGCGATTTCATCGGTCGCAAAGCGCTGGAAACGCAAAATGCCGCTGGCGTGCCGTTGAAACAGGTCGGTCTGGTACTGGCAGGCAAAGGCGTGTTGCGCGCCGGGATGAAAGTCGTTGCCGAGGGGATCGGCGAAGGCATCACTACCAGCGGGACGTTCTCCCCAACCCTGAAGCAATCGATCGCCATGGCGCGGGTGCCGGCCGCTACCGGCGCAACCGTGCAGGTGGAAATCCGTGGCAAGCTGGAACCGGCACGGGTCGTAAAAATGCCGTTCGTGCGCAACGGCAAGCAGGTTTTCGAATAATTCATTGCAGTCCAATACGTGGCGGGTTATGGCCCTTGGCCTAACCCACCCTGCCTCTAATTTCCCAGAAATCACAGGAGTGAAGCATGAGCAATATCCCGGCAGAGCTGAAATACGTTGATACCCACGAATGGCTGCGTGCCGAGGCTGACGGCACGGTTACCGTCGGCATTACAGATCACGCACAGGAATTATTGGGCGATGTGGTTTATGTCGAGCTGCCGGAAGTGGGCGCTACGCTGGCAGCGGGGGCAGAAGCGGGGGTCGTGGAATCAGTCAAGGCCGCTTCCGACGTTTATTCACCGATTGCCGGCGAAATCGTTGCCATCAATCAGGCGCTGGTCGACGCACCGGAAAAGGCCAACCAGGACCCATACGGCGAAGCCTGGTTCTTCCGCATCAAGCCGGCTGACGCCAACGCGCTGGACGGCCTGCTCGACGCCGCCGGCTACGCTGCCGAAATCGGTCAGTAAACCTGACAGCAAAACCTCGAACCGCAGAGAACACAGAGCACTCAGGGCTTTCACAGAGAAAAGCCAAATCAGGTTTCTCGGTGTAAACCCCGGGCGCTCTGCGTGCTCAGCGGTTCAAGATTCTGAATTTCACGCCGGAATTGCCCTACATGACCATCACGCTCAACGCCCTCGAAAACCATCCAGAATTCATCCAGCGCCATATTGGCCCGTCCGAATCCGAACGCGCTGCCATGCTCAAGGAAATCGGTGCCAGCTCGCTCGATGAGCTGGTGGCGCAAACGGTACCGGAATCGATTCGCCTGCAGCAACCGCTCGCAGTCGCGGCCTCGCAGATCGAACACGAAGCGTTGAGCGCACTGCAAGCCATCGCCAGCCAGAACAAGATCCTGCGTTCGCTGATCGGCATGGGCTATTACGACACCATCACACCGAAGGTGATTCTGCGTAACGTGTTTGAAAACCCTGGCTGGTACACCGCCTACACGCCCTACCAGGCGGAGATCTCCCAGGGCCGGCTGGAAGCGCTGCTGAACTACCAGCAAATGGTGATTGACCTGACCGGGCTGGAACTGGCCAACGCCTCGCTGCTGGATGAAGCCACAGCTGCGGCCGAGGCCATGGCCATGGCGCGGCGCATTTCCAAGATCCCGTCGAATGCTTTCTTTGTCGATGCCGCGTGTTTCCCGCAAACCATTGATGTGGTCAAAACCCGTGCCGGCTTTTTCGGTTTTGAGCTGATCATCGGCCCTGCCGACCAGGCCGCACAAGCCGATGTTTTCGGCGCCCTGCTGCAATACCCGAACCAGCGCGGCGAACTGCTCGACCTGAGCGACATCCTCGCCGCACTCAAGGCCAAAGGTGCGATCAGCGCCGTCGCCACCGATCTGATGGCACTGCTGCTGTTGAAATCACCGGGCGAAATGGGTGCCGACATTGCCCTGGGCTCGGCACAGCGGTTTGGCGTGCCAATGGGCTTTGGCGGCCCACACGCCGCATTCTTCGCCACTCGAGACGAACACAAGCGTTCAGTTCCGGGCCGCATCATTGGCGTATCGGTCGATGCCCGTGGCAAAAAGGCGCTGCGCATGGCACTGCAAACCCGTGAACAGCATATTCGCCGCGAGAAAGCCAATTCGAATATCTGCACATCGCAGGTGCTGCTGGCGAATATCGCCTCGTTCTACGCCGTTTACCACGGCCCGCAAGGCTTGCAACGGATTGCCAGCCGCATTCACCGGCTGGCGGCGATTTGCGCCGAAGGACTGCGCCAGGCCGGCTTCACGGTCAGCAATGCCACCTTCTTCGACACATTTCAGGTCGAGACCGGCGCTGATACCGCCGCGATCCTGCAACGCGCCCAGCAAGCCGGCTACAACCTGCGTCACAGCACGGCGGGAGTGGTCGGTCTGTCGTTCGATGAAAAATGCAATCGCAATGACATCAACATACTCTGGCACATATTCGCCGACGGCAAGGCTGCTGGCCTGCATGTGGATGCCATTGATATCCGGCTGGCGCTGGTCGACAAACCAATCCCGGAAGCGTTGCGGCGCAAGAGCGCCTACCTGACGCACCCGGTGTTCAACCGCTACCACACCGAACACGAAATGCTGCGCTACATCAAGCGGCTGGAAAACAAGGATCTGGCGCTGAATCACTCGATGATTTCGCTCGGCTCCTGCACCATGAAGCTGAATGCCACCAGCGAAATGATCCCGGTTACCTGGCCGGCGTTCGCCGACATCCACCCGTTTGCGCCGCGTGACCAGGTGCAAGGTTACCTGCAAATGATTGCCGGCCTGGAAGGCATGCTCAAGGCGATTACCGGCTTTGACGCCATCTGCATGCAACCCAACTCCGGTGCGCAGGGCGAATACGCCGGTCTGGTGGCAATCCAGCGTTACCACGCCTCGCGTGGCGACACGCACCGCAACATCTGCCTGATTCCCAAATCCGCCCACGGCACCAACCCCGCTACCGCACAAATGGCGCATTTGCAGGTCGTTGTGGTCGACTGCGACACCAGTGGCAACGTCGATGTAGCCGATCTCAAGGCCAAGGCCGGGCAACACGCCACCAATCTATCGTGCCTGATGATCACCTACCCGTCGACGCACGGCGTATTCGAAGAATCCATCAAGCAGATTTGCGACATCGTGCACAGCTTTGGCGGCCAGGTATACATGGACGGCGCCAACCTGAATGCCCAAGTGGGCCTGACCCAGCCAGCGCTGATCGGCGCGGATGTGTCGCACATGAATCTGCACAAGACCTTCGCCATTCCTCACGGCGGCGGTGGCCCCGGCATGGGCCCGATCGGCCTGAAAGCGCATCTGGCACCGTTCGCCTCGAATCACGCCGTGGCACCGATCGAAGGCCCGCACCAGGGCCAGGGTGCGGTTGCGGCAGCCCCGTTCGGCTCGGCGTCGATCCTGCCGATTTCGTACATGTACTGTGCGATGCTCGGCGCCGACGGCCTGCGCATGGCGACACAGGTGGCGCTGCTGAACGCCAACTACATTGCCAGCCGCCTCAACCCGCATTACCCGGTGCTCTACACCGGCAGCCAGGGCCGCGTGGCACACGAATGCATCATCGACATTCGTCCGATCAAGGCAGCCTGCGGTATCAGCGAAGTAGATATCGCCAAGCGATTGATGGACTACGGCTTCCACGCCCCGACCATGTCATTCCCGGTAGCCGGCACCATCATGATCGAGCCGACCGAGTCGGAATCCAAAGCCGAACTCGATCGCCTGATTGACGCGCTGATCACCATCCGCGAAGAAATCCGCCAGGTAGAAACCGGCCAGTGGCCACAGGACAACAACCCGCTGAAGCACGCCCCGCACAGCCAGGCAGACGTGATCGGCACTGAGTGGACTCGCCCTTACAGCCAGCAGCAGGCAGTGTTTCCGCTGGATTGGGTCAAAGACAACAAATTCTGGCCATCGGTCAACCGTATCGACGACGTGTACGGCGACCGCAACCTGTTCTGCGCCTGCGTGCCAGTCAGCGACTACCAGTAACCGAAGGATCAATCATGTCCGTATCTCTCGTAATCACCGTCATCGGCGACGACAAACCCGGCCTCGTGGAACAACTCTCTACCACCATCAGCATGCATGGCGGCAACTGGCTTGAATCCAGCCTGTCCCATCTGGCCGGTAAATTCGCCGGCATCCTGCGGGTCAAAATCGCCACCGAGCGGGTCGAAGCCCTGCAAACCGCGCTGGGCAAGCTGCATTCACTGAAAATCGTCGCCGAACCGGCCCGGGCTGATGCAACCGGCAATCGCCCGACCGGATTCGTTCTTTCGCTGGTCGGACATGATCGCATCGGCATCGTGCGAGAAGTCTCACAAGTACTGGCAAAGCACCGGGTCAATGTTGAAAAACTCACCACCCACACTGCGCCCGCAGCCATGTCGGCAGAAATCATGTTTCACGCCCATGCAGAGCTGCTGGCCCATGCGACCTTGAATGTCGAGGCCCTGCAGCGCGATCTGGAACGCCTTGCCGACGACCTGATCGTCGAATTCACCCGCCCGCAACCCACCGTAAATTAAAGGCCGGCCTGCTTGCAGGCTTGTCGGACTTGAGCGATCGTAGCAAGCCGAGTAGGAAAACAATGACAGATTTGCCCGTTTTCGAGGCGCATAGCGGCCCTACACAACGGGAAAACTGGAAAATTGGTAGGCAATGAACGCCGACCTGCACATGGCCGAAGACCTGAAGAACACCGGCAAGGGCAACCTGTTCGTGATCTTCGGCTAGCCGGACATTACCTTGATTCCCGAATCCCCGCCCATTCAAGAAGCCGAAGTCCGGGCGGATCGCGGTGAAGGTCATCAATCACTTGGGAGATGAGGTGATGAAGGTGTTTCGGGTTTGAGCCCATCGCCTGTGGCGGGTTCTATCAAGTTCTAACAGCTAGGCTCCGTTGACAGTAGAGCATGGTGGGCTACGTTAGCCCACCAAAGCCCATTGATCGCCTGTTTTTTCTTTAGAATCAACGGCCAGTTAGCCGTCTTTGGACACTGCAAGAATCCGCTCGACATAACGGGCGATTAGACCCATTTGCGTCCAACTATA
>CAZBWH010000027.1:0-2612 GCA_964495595.1 uncultured Burkholderiales bacterium
GGCATCGCCAAGGAATTCAACACCATCGCCATCGACGACGGCATTGCCATGGGCCACAGCGGCATGCTGTATTCGCTGCCCAGCCGCGACCTGATCGCTGATTCGGTGGAATACATGGTCAACGGCCATACCGCCGATGCACTGGTGTGTATCTCCAACTGTGACAAGATCACCCCGGGGATGCTGATGGCAGCCTTGCGTCTGAACATTCCGGTGATTTTTGTTTCCGGCGGTCCGATGGAAGCCGGCAAGGTCGACTGGAAAGGCGAAACCCGCATGCTCGACCTGGTGGATGCGATGGTTGAAGCGGCAGACGACAAGGTCAGCGACGAAGAAGTGGCAGCAATTGAACGTTCGGCCTGCCCGACCTGCGGCTCGTGCTCCGGCATGTTTACCGCCAATTCGATGAACTGCCTGACCGAGGCGCTGGGCCTGAGCCTGCCGGGCAACGGCTCGCTGGTGGCCACCCACGGCGACCGCAAAGAGCTGTTCCTGCAGGCAGGCCGCACCATCGTCGAACTGGCCCGCCGTTATTACGAGCAGGACGACGAATCAGTGCTGCCGCGCTCGATCGCCAGCTTCGCCGCATTCGAAAACGCCATGAGCCTGGACGTGGCGATGGGCGGCTCGACCAACACGGTATTGCACCTGCTGGCCGCCGCACGCGAAGCCGGGGTCGATTTCACCATGCAACACATCGACCGCATCTCGCGCCGGGTGCCATGCCTGTCGAAAGTGGCCCCTGCGACGCAGAAATACCATATGGAAGACGTACACCGTGCCGGCGGCGTGGTTGGCATTCTGGCCGAGCTGAACCGGGCCGGCCTGCTCAACGCCGATGTGCCGACGGTACACAGCAAAACCCTGGGCGAAGGACTGGCCAAGTGGGACATCAAGACCCAGCCAGCCGATTCGCCGGCGCACACCTTCTACCGCGCCGCACCGGGCGGTGTGGCCACCACCATCGCTTTCAGCCAGAGCATGCGTTATCCGACGCTGGACGACGACCGTGCCGAGGGTTGTATCCGCGACAAGGCCAACGCCTATTCGCAGGACGGCGGCCTGGCCGTGTTGTACGGCAACATTGCCGAGCGTGGCTGTATCGTCAAGACCGCCGGCGTCGATGATTCGATCCTCAAGTTCACCGGCCGTGCGCGGATTTTCGAAAGCCAGGACAGCGCGGTGGAAGGCATTCTCGCCGACCGGATCGTTGCCGGCGACATCGTCATCATCCGTTACGAAGGCCCGAAAGGCGGCCCGGGCATGCAGGAAATGCTCTACCCGACCTCGTACCTGAAATCCAAGGGTCTGGGCAAAGCCTGTGCACTGCTGACCGACGGCCGTTTCTCCGGCGGCACCTCTGGCCTGTCGATCGGCCATGCCAGCCCGGAAGCAGCCGAAGGCGGCGCGATTGGACTGGTCGAAGAAGGCGATATCGTCGAAATCGACATCCCCAACCGCACCATCAACCTGAAAGTCAGCGATGCCGATCTGGCCGCCCGCCGTGCCGCAATGGAAGCCAAGGGCAAGGATGCCTGGAAGCCGGTCAACCGCCAGCGCGTGGTATCCGCCGCGCTGCGCGCCTACGCCGCCATGACCACCAGCGCCGACACCGGCGCGGTGCGCGATGTGTCGCAGGTGGAACGCAAGGGCTAAGCCCCCCCTGGCAGCCTGCCACACCCAGACAGCCGGCCCAGCGCCGGCTGTCTGTCTTTACCCCTAACTGCGCAAAGTGTATTAACCACTTTTCCCGCTTTCCGTCCTCCCCCGTGTGCTAGACCGTAATCATCCATTACGGCGCAATGCCATAGTCTTGGAATTCTTAAAACGACAGGAGGGGGACATGTTGAACACGATGCGCACCCGCAACTGGCTGCTGGCAGGCTTGCTGTGCCTGCTTCACGCCCAGGCACAGGCCGAGATAGCCGTCATCGCCAGTGCCAAGCGCCCACCGATTAAATTGACTCAGGAAGAAGTGGCAAAGATCTATCTGGCCAAGTCCACCACCTTTCCCGACGGGCAACGGGCATTGCCGATTGATCAATCCCGTGGCAACCCGGTGCGCGATCTGTTCGTCGATAAGGTGCTCGATAAAAGCGACAGCCAGCTGCGTGCGTATTGGTCACGTGTGGTATTTACCGGCGTCGGCAAACCACCCTCCGAACACGGCGGCGATAACGAAATCAAGAAACTGGTGGCTGAAAACCCCAACCTGATTGGCTATATCGATAAATCCAAGCTCGATAGCAGCGTTGTTGCTGTACTGCTGGTTGAATAACAAGGGAGATCAAGCATGAGACCATCACTGCTGTACGCCGCGCTTGGCGTAGCCTGCGCCTCGCTAACGGGATCGGCGCTGGCACTCGAAACCAGCATCAACGGCTTTATCAATGTCACCGCCGGCAAAATCCTCAGCGGCCACCGCGAAGATTACGTTCCTCCCCCGGTCTACCCTGGCACCGAAGTACGCCAGACCTATCACTGCCCGTGTTATGCCGGTAACTGGGAAAACGCCGGCATCTACGAAAGTGGCAGCTGGAGTGCATCGGCGGAAACGTCGCTCGGGCTGCAGGGCAATTTCATGATCGACGACCGGCTATCGGCCACCCTGC
>CAZBWH010000027.1:2622-36075 GCA_964495595.1 uncultured Burkholderiales bacterium
GGCGTGGCGCGAGCAATTTCAAGGCGGATGTCGACTGGGCCTACATGAGCTACGAACTGACGCCGAAGCTGCTGGTTCAGGCCGGGCACAAGCGCCTGCCGATCTATTACTACTCTGATTTCATGTATGTTGGCTACGCCTACCCGTGGGTACGCCCGCCACAGGATCTGTACGGCTGGCAGGTTTTCAGCTACAACGGCGCCAATCTACTGTTTCGCGACAGCTACGGCGAATGGTCGATCAAGGCCAACGCCTGGGCAGGCGAGAGCCGGGACGACGACAACATCATGATGTCGAAGCTGTATTACGGTGGCCGGATCGATGAAACCTGGAAGGACATCATTGGTGGCTACGTCGATTTCGGCAACGAATTCGTCACCGCCCGCGCCGTGACCATGCGCAACAAGGTGGATCGCACCCAGTTTGTCAGCGGCGTTCCCTACGTTCTGCACAAAGACGTAGCACAATCTTTCATTGGCCTGGCATTGAATGCCGACTGGAAAAACTTTGTCTTGCGCAGTGAGGTCAACCAGTTCAAACGCCCAGTCTCGCAGAACATCTACAAATCCTACCTGGCCGGTGGCGGCTACCGGATGGGGAAAGTCACCTTGATGCTGACCCGGTCGAAATTCCGCGAAATCGCCCGTGACTGGGAGGAAATCGAAGCACACAGCACCAACAGCGCCACGTTGCGCTGGGACTTCGATCAGGCGGTAGCCCTCAAGCTGCAATACGACAAGGCCAGGGATGATTCAAAATACAATATGCTGAACGGCAATGTGAACGGCTTTCTCGGCAACACCAAATTGCTGACCGTATCGCTGCAGGCATCGTTCTGACATCCTGAATCCAGCGGCGGTGAATGCTGCAGCCGCCGCCGTGGTAAGGTAAAGCCCGAATTCACTTCGGGCTTTTTTAATGGAACTGACAACCCTTTGGTGGCTGCTGGCCATCCTGCTGATTGGCGTCGGCTTTGCCGGCAATATCCTGCCCATGCTACCGGGCACACCGCTGATGCTGGCGGGAATGATACTCGCCGCGTGGCTGGACGACTTCAACCGTATCGGCGCCTTCAGCATGGGTGTGCTGGTGGCGCTGACCATCCTGTCGCAACTGGCAGACTTTTTTGCCGGCACACTCGGCGCCCAGCGCGCCGGTGCCAGCAGGCAGGCGATCTGGGGCGCCACCCTCGGCTCGCTGGCCGGCATCTTTGCCGGGCTGCCGGGCATGTTGCTCGGGCCATTCATCGGCGCGGTGATCGGTGAGCTGATGGCCGAACAGAATCTGCTGCAAGCCGGCAAGGTCGGGTTGGCCTCTTGGCTGGGGCTGGTTGCCGGAATGGCCGCCAAGATTGCCATCGGCTTCACCATGCTGGGTGTATTCTTGCTTGCCTACTTCTGGAACTGAATCAATGAATCTTTCGCACCACCAACTGGAAATGACCGTGCTGATGACACCGGACATGGCCAACTTTGCCGGCAATGTGCACGGCGGCACCATCCTCAAACTGCTCGACCAGGTGGCTTACGCCTGTGCCAGCCGCTACGCCGGGCGCTATTGCGTCACGCTGTCGGTCGATCAGGTGACATTCCGGCAACCGATCCACGTCGGCGAGCTGGTGACGTTTCTGGCGGCGGTCAACTACACCGGCACCACGTCGATGGAAATCGGCGTCAAGGTCATTACCGAGGACATCCAGCAGCAAGTAGTACGCCACACCAACAGCTGCTACTTCACCATGGTAGCGATGGGAGATGACGGCAAGCCGGCGCGGGTGCCGCCACTGCAGCCGGTCAGCGACGCCGAGCAGCACCGGTTTGCCGCCGCACTCATCCGCAAGCAACTGCGGCAGGAGTCCGAACAGCGCTACCAGGCCATCAAACTCCGGCAGCAAACCACCCCGGCCTTGTAGGCTTGCCACACACAACCATCATATCTTATATAAGACATAACACAACACTGCAATCACCACCATCTGCCAGCCGGCACCTTGTTACCGCCGGCTAGCCACCCACCGTCGGGCTATCAGGCAATAGGGCCGAAAAACCCCTGCCAGAAAATCAATCTCCATACGGTTATCCGCATATTCAGGCCGGCAAGCCAGGCTCACACGCACGAACATCCGGAAATGGCGCGGCCCAAGGGCTTGCCGGCAGGATCAGTCTTCGAGGCGGAACTGGTAGGGAAGGCGTGCCCAGCCGCTCACAGGCTTGCCGCCGTGCCGGGCAGGATGAAACTTCCAGCGTCGCACGGACTCGCGCGCTGAGGCGTCCAGCGATTCGTCGCCGCTGGACTGCAGGATGTCGACTTGGCCGGGCTCGCCAGTGGGCAGCACCTCGATGCGCAGGATTACGGTGCCCTCGATGCCGCGCCGGCGCGCCGACAGCGGGTAAGGAGCGCGGTACTGGCTAAGCGACGCCAGATCGACGTGCGCGGCCACCAGTGGCGCGGCGCTGTCGTCGCCGCTGCTGGTCGCCTTCACCGCCGGGTCGCTGGCTGGCGCACCACTGGCCGCCTGAGCGGGTTGCAGCGCAGCGGCCGGTACGGTCGGCACGACATGTGTCGTTTCCGTGGCCGGAACGGCCGGGCTGGCTACCGGCAACGCCAGCACCGGCGAGGATCGCTGCGTGGCGACGGCCTGCGCCGGTGGGGAGGGCGGCTGATGCGCCGCCGGCATCGGCCGGACACTCGCCGGAGCGTGGGCAGCCACGTCCGGGCGGATTGCGACCGGCTGCAGCGCCTGCCTGACGGTGGGCGCCAGCGATACGCTCAATGCCTGCGGTGGCGAATCGGGCGGGGTCAGTACGCCACGCCATCCCGGCAGCAGTGCAACCGCCACCACGTGTGCCGCCAGCGACGCCGACAGCGCGTAACGGATCGGTGCGGGCGAGTTGTCCGCTACCGCCTGCGCCAGGCGGGCCGAGTCGAAGGGCAGCGGCAGGGCCAAATGGCTCATGGCTGGCGCACCTGCCGCAGCCATGCCGCCAGACGCGCCGGCTCCAGCTTGCCGCTCACGGCTTCTGCGCGGCCGTCCGCCTGGTAGAGATAGCTGCGCGGCAGCTCGCCGTACCAGTGTTTGTCGATTTCGAACCGCAACCGGTCGGCATTGTCATCGGCGAACACCCACGCCGGCATCGACTGCAAGCCGTGGCGGCGCAAGGCGGCGCGCAGCTGGGGCGCCTGCGCGGGGCTGTCGGTTGACACCAGCACCAGCGGCAGGCGGGTTTGTCTGGCCAGCTTGCCAAACAGCGCCAGCTCGTCCTGGCAATGGCTGCAGTCGAGCGACCAGAAGGCCAGAATGAACGGCTGGCTGTGCCGCGCCGCGACGATCTGCTGCAGGCTGCCACTGACAAACGGCTGCAGCTCACCGGCCTGGGCAGCCGCTACCAGTGCGCAGGCCAGCACGGCGGCGTAGCGGCGCTTCACGGCGCACCTGCGGGCAATTCGCGTACCAGCAGGCCGCTGGCCGGGTGATTCCAGACCAGAAACAGCCGCTGCTGCCAGCGCAACAACTGCGGACGCTCGGCCTGTTCGGTGCTGCTGGCCAGGGTCACAGGTGGATTCCAGTGCAGGCCGCTATCCGCCGATTGCTGCACCCGGATGGTGGTCTGCCGGCCGTCAAATTCTTTCCACGCCAGAGCCACCCGCTTGCCGGCTGCCACCACGGCCGGGAAGCCGGCCTGTGCTTCCGGATTGCCAAAACCGGTGACCTCTTCGGGCTGGCTGGCATCCGGCTGCTGGCGGGCGTAGCTGAGCCACTGTGCCGCCGGGCGCTGGTTGAACCAGACCAGGTGGCGCACCCCGGCTTCGTCGATGCTCATCCCTGGCCCGTGGTGCGGGCAGGCGTCGATCTTCCACTGGTCGAAACTGGCCCGCTGCAGCGCTGCCACGCCATCCAGCCGCAGGATAGCGTGATCGCGGATACCGCCGGGAAATACATGCCGCCACAGCGCCACCGGTGTGCCGTCCGGGTCATGCGCCAGCACGGTGCGGCAGCATTCGCACGAATGATCGGCCAGCCTGAGGTTGGCGCCAAACCGGCCGGCGACCGGATCGAAACGGGCGCTGTAAACGGCGGCGCCGCTGTAGTCGCGCAACTTGTCCCGGGCCGCCGCCTTGTCACGGCCATCGAGCCAGACAGCGGTCAGCCCCTGGCTGCCCCAGTCCAGCGCCAGAAAGCGATGGCTGATCGGTGCCGGATCGTCGTTGATGGTCTGCACCGCCGACCAACTCCGGCCGCCATCTTTCGACCAGCTGAAGCGGGCATGGCCGGAAAACGGCTGCGGCAGGCTCTGCACCCAACCCACCGCGATCTCGCCCTGCGGCCCGAAAGCCAGCTGCGGGCGGTTTTCGCCGTCGGCGGCAATCGCTTCCGGCTGCGGATTGACCTTGAACGGGGCGGAGAATTGCTGGCCGAAATCGGCCGATACCGCCAGCTCGATAGCTCCCTGGTTGACCGTTGCCCGCCACAGCCGGCCATCCGGCGCAAACGCTGCGCCGGCTGCCAACGGCTTGCGCGCCAGTGATTTCTGCCACATCTGCTGCATTGCCGGCTCTTTACCACCGCCGTGGCCAAACGCCTGGCCAGCCAGCAGGGGCAGGCAAATCAAGGCAAGGGCGCGGCTCATTTGCTTTGGTACTCGATGCCAAGATACACCGTGCGCGGCATGCCCGGTGCGTAGACATCATTGCCGGAGCTGAGCGAGGCGCTTTCAGCGTAGCGACGGTCGGTGACGTTGTTCAGCGAGGCGAAGGCCGACCAGTCGCGTGCCAGCGGCAAATTGCCGCGCAGGTTGAGCAAGTCATGACCCGGATATTTTCGGGTGTTTTCCGCGTCCATCCAGTAACTGCCCAGATGTACCCATTCGGCACTGACCCGCAGCCCGCGCTCGCCAGCCGGCGTGTAGCTGAGCACACTGTTGCCGATCTGCCGCGGCGCGGTGGCCATCTCCTTGCCGCTCAGATTGCTGGCCGGCTTTTTCGGATCGACTTCCCATTCGGTGTTGGTGTGAATCGCGTAACCATAGCTGAGCCCCAGTTCCAGCACCGGCAACAGCCGGGCATTCACGCCGAGCTCGGCGCCGCGGTGCAGTGTACGGCCGGCATTGACCGACTGGGTGGCATTGGTGACCGGATCTTTGTAACTGAGGATGTCGTCGCGCTTGTCCATCCGGTAGGCCGATGCGGTGTACGCCAGCCCCTGCCCGACGCGGCCACGGTAGCCCAGCTCGTAGCTGTTGACCTTGATCGGCTTGAGTTCGGTGGTTTGGGTCATCGTCACCGAACCGGGGCGGAACAACTGGCCTTCGCTGGGTACGCGGAAGGCGTGGTTGTAAGCCGCAAACACGCTTTGCTGGCCACCCAGGTCGTAGGTGGCACCCAGCTTCGGGCTCCAGTGCCGGTAGCTGACATCGGTATCGGCCGGCCGGTAAAAACTGCGCCCGGTAGCCCGGCCGGCGCCATCACTCAACGCATTGTCGTAGCGATACCCCATGCGATCGAATCGCAGGCCGGCTGTCAGCCGCAGCCTCTGGGCCGGGCTGATTTCACCGTGCAGATAGGGCGACACGGCCTGGAAGGTCGCGTCGTATTCATACGAACGCTCGCCGACCCAGTAATGGGTGTAGCGTGCGGTGTAGCCGCTGCCCTCCCGCGTGGCAACGATCACGTTTTCAACCCGCTGGCCGGGGCTGTAATCGACATCGACACCGGCAATCAACCTGGCCCGCAGCGGCTGGAAGTCCTGCCGCACCTTGGCCAGCACCCCAAGCGACTGGTTGCGGGTGGTGTAAACCGATGGATCGTAGCTCAGCGACCAGTTGGCCAGCAGATCCATGCTGTTGTAGCGCAGATAGGGCGTCACGCTCACCAGCCGCGCGCCATCCTCCTGCTCCCAGGCGGTCGACAGGCGCACCGCCTGCACCTTGCGGTAGGAAATCGGCGTGTAGTTGACGGTGGGATGACTGCGGTAATCGTCCCAGGACACCGTAGAGCTGCCGGCGGTGTCCTGATCGATGTTCGATGCGGTCAAGACGGTTTTCAGCATGCCGTTGCCGCCGATGGCATGATCCCAACGCACCGTGGCGCTCTGCCGATCGTAACCGGTGCCATCGCGCCAGCCCTGGGTGTGGGTAAGGTTGAGATCGGCCCGCACGCCGTCATTGCCCTGAGTGCCGGACAGGCTGAACAGGCCACGTGTCCAGCCAGACTGGCCGGCCTCGATGCTGGCTTCAGCCGACGGTTTCAACGACGGCACCCGCGTCAGCACATTGATCACCCCACCGATGGCATCGCTGCCGTACAGCGCCGTGCCCGGCCCCTTGTTGACCTCGACCCCGCCCGACTGCGGCAGGTTGATCTCGTACAGCGCGTTGTGATTGAAAAAACCGGTCGAACGGGTGGGAATGCCATCTTCCAGATACAGGTAGACCGGGTTGGTGGTCAGTGGCTGGCGGATGGAAGTGATGTGGCCTTCGCCACCGGTAACATTCACCCACGCACCCGGCGTCTGATTGATGATCTGCGCTGCATGCTGTGGCTTTTGCCGGGCAATGGTCGCCTCTTTCACCACATCCACCGTCGCCGGCGTTTCCGCCAGCGCCCTGCCTTCGCGGGTGCCGGTTACCGTGACCGGCGCCAGCTCGGTGACATCGGTCGGCGCAGCAGCATACAGCGGTGCGGACAGCGCCAGAAGCGCCAGAGGAATGGGTCTGAGTCGATAGGCCATGTTGGAGTCTGAGTAGGCAGTGGAAAAAGTAGCGAGATGCTATTACAGCGCATGGCCATTTTGCTGCGACAAAATGTCGCAGTGGCGACACTGAATGAGAATAGTTGCAAAAAGATTGAGCCGGATCAGCCTGGCACTCAGCACTCCTGAGTGGATCGCGGGCTTTCGAAACTCGGCTGCTTGATATAAATCAAGCGATTTATATCTCACCACTTCACCCCGCAACATCAGTGAACATTTGTTAGCTAATGTCACGCCAGAATGATATCCTGTGAACAGTTGTTAACTAAAATACTGATTTGACCCCCTGCGCTTTGCAACGGAAAACGCAGACACGCTGGGTGCTGTTGCCTGCGTTTTCCATTGCAAACCGTTTTTCATTTTTCATTCCACAGGAAAAAACCATGCCCGCTTACAAAGCTCCGCTACGCGATATGCAGTTTGTCCTTCATGAAGTGCTGGAAGTCGATCAACTCCTGCCGGCCTTGCCCGGACTGGCTGACCTCAGCCCGGACATCGTCGACCAGTATCTCGAATCCGGTGCGCAATTTGCCGAAAACGAGCTGACCCCCCTTAACCTGAGCGGTGATGCCGAGGGCTGCAAGCTGGAAAACGGCGCGGTGACGACGCCCAAGGGGTTCAAGGATGCGTACCGGCAATTCTGCGAGCAAGGCTATTCCAGCATGTGCTGCGACCCGGCTTACGGTGGCCAAGGGATGCCGATGACGCTGGGGCTGCCGCTGATGGAAATGCAGATCAGCGCCAACGTGGCGTGGTCGATGTATCCCGGCCTGTCGCATGGCGCCTACAGCGCCTTGCTGGCGCACGGCACCGATGCGCTGCGCCAGCGTTATCTGCCCAAGCTGGTATCGGGCGAGTGGACTGGCACCATGTGCCTGACCGAGCCGCAGTGCGGCACCGATCTGGGCCTGATCAAGAGCCGCGCCATCGCCAATGACGACGGCAGCTACAGCATCACCGGCACCAAGATTTTCATTTCTGCCGGCGAACATGACATGGCGGAGAACATCCTGCATCTGGTGCTGGCGCGGCTGCCCGATTCGCCAAAGGACATCAAGGGTCTGTCGCTGTTCCTGGTGCCGAAATGGATTCCCGATGCCGCCGGCAACCCGGCCACGCGCAACGCCATCAGCGCCGGCTCGCTGGAACACAAGATGGGCATCAAGGGCAACGCCACTGCGGTGATGAATCTGGATGGCGCACAGGGCTGGCTGCTGGGCGAAGTCAACAAAGGCATGGCCTGCATGTTCACCATGATGAATGCTGCGCGGCTGGGAATCGGCATGCACGGGCTGGGGCTGGGCGAAGTGGCCTGCCAGAATGCCATCGCCTACGCACAGGAACGGGTACAAATGCGCGCTCTGAGCGGCACCAAACATGCCGATTTGCCGGCCGATCCGCTGATCGTGCATCCGGACGTACGCCGCATGTTGCTCACCGGCAAGGCTTACAACGAAGGCGCACGGGCATTTGCCTACTGGCTGGCGCTGCAGCTGGATATCGAGGAGCGGACAACCGACGACGCTGCGCGGCAGGATGCCGCCGATCTGGTGGCGCTGCTGACGCCGATTGCCAAGGCCTTCATGACCGACAACGGTTACACCGTCACCAACCTGTCGCAGCAGGTGTTCGGCGGCCACGGCTACATCCGTGAAACCGGCATGGAACAGTTCGTACGCGATGCGCGCATCTCGATGATTTACGAAGGCACCAACGGTATTCAGGCGCTGGATCTGATCGGCCGCAAGGTCATGATGGATCAGGGGCAGAAGCTGCGTAAGTTCACCCGGATCGTGCACAAATTCTGCCAGGCGCAGGCTGACGACGCGGCGATGGCCGAATTCACCGCCCCGCTGCAGCAGTTGCTGAAAGACATCACCGACCTGACCATGGCCATCGGGATGCAGGCGATGACCAACCGCGATGAAGTCGGCGCGGCAGCGGTCGATTACCTGCGTTTGCTGGGGCATCTGGTTTACGGCTACTTCTGGGCACGGATGGCGAAGGTGGCGCTGGCAAAACAGGCCAGCGAACCGGCACCGTTCTACACCGCCAAACTCGCCACGGCGCGCTTCTACTACAGCCGGCTGATGAGCGAAACGGCGATGCTCAAGGCGTCGATCCAGTCGGGAGCGAAGAATCTGATGGAGATCGAAGAAGACGAGTTCGCGCTCGGCTACTGATCGCGTCGCTCGAACAAAACCAAGCCCCGTCGCAGCCGCAACGGGGCATTTTTTTAGCTGCCCGTCGGACTTGAGTGATTGTAGCGAGCCGGGAGGGAAAACGAGGGCAGATTTACCGGTTTTCGAGGCGCTGAGCGGGCCTATGCAACGAGAAAGCGGGGGAATATGGATCGTTTCTCCCGCAGGTGCAGCAGATCAGTCTCAAATCCGACAGGCGACAGGCGACCGGCTGCAGGCCTCGCCAGTGCTGGTCTGCAGGCCGGCCTGCAGACCAATACCAGAGCGGCTTGCAGGCCACTCAGTGACTGCGTTGGGCTGCCGCCAGCAACACCGCCACGGCCACACTGGCACGTTTGGTCCGCTCGCTGTCGGCACGGCTGGCCAGAATGATCGGCACCCGCGCACCGAGCACGATCCCTGCTGCGTCGGCGTTGGCGAGAAAGCTCAGTTGCTTGGCAAGGATATTGCCGGCTTCCAGGTCAGGCACCAGCAGAATATCGGCATCGCCCGCTACGCTGGAATCGATTTTCTTGATCTTGGCCGCCATTTTGCTGATCGCGTTATCCATGGCCAGCGGGCCGTCCAGCTCGCCACCGCGAATCTGCCCCCGGTCGGCCATCTTGCACAACGCAGCGGCATCAGTGGTCGAAGGCATCTTGGCATTGACGGTTTCAACAGCCGCCAGAATCGCCACCTTGGGCGTATCGACCCCCAGCGCAATGGCCAGGTCGATGGCGTTCTGCGCGATATGCGCCTTGTCTTCCAGGGTGGGCGCAATGTTCACGGCAGCATCGGTAACGAACAGCGCCTTGTGGTAGGTGGGCACATCCATCACGAACACATGACTGATCCGCCGGTCGGTGCGTAGCCCGGTATCCCGCGCCACCACCGCCGCCATCAACTCATCGGTATGCAGGCTGCCTTTCATCAGCGCATCGGCCCGCCCCTGCCGGATCAGCGCCACGGCCTGATGGGCAGCATCCTGACTGTGCGGAGCGTCAACCCGTTCGAAAGCGGTGATATCCAGACCGGTCTTGTCGGCCAGCGCTTGCATGCGTTCGACCGGCCCGACCAGAATCGGCTGCATCAGCCCTTGCTGTGCCGCCTCGACCACGGCAGTCAGCGACGACTCATCACAAGGATGCGCCACCGCAGTGCGCAGCGGGGCCAGCTTGTGGCAGCGCTGGACGTAATCTTCAAACAGATCGTGATCCTGCACGGCCACCTGCGGCATTTCCGGCAGCTCCAGCTCCTCTTTCGTGAGCGGCGCGTAGACCTCGGCCACGCCGGTAAATACCGTCTCGCCGTGCCGATTGAGCCCACTGCAATCAAAAACCACGACATTCGGCTCGTGCTTCTCGCGAACCACAATCGTCACCGTCAACCGGTCATCCAGCAGCAGCGGCTGTACGAACTGCAATGTCTGCGAGCGATACACCGTGCCGGGGCCGGGGAGCTGATTGCCCAGCAGGCCGGAAATCAGCGAAGCGCCCCACATGGCATGGCCAGTCACCTGTGACGAACAGGCATTTTCCATCCCCAGATGCGTCGGATTCAGGTCGCCAGACACGGCGGCAAACAAGCGGATATCACGTTCGGTGAGGCGATGGGTGGTGCTCGCCGTATCGCCCGGCTGCAATTCGCTGAAAACACGATTCTGTACGATGAGGTTATTCATGATGGCTCGGGGGGAAACAGTCGATGGTTGGCAAGTGTAGCGGGAGCAGATGACAGCAGCAGGTCAGGCAAGATGATCGGCCAGCGCACAGAACTGCTGCACGGTCAGGTTTTCCGGCCGCAAGCCCGCGTCGATGCCCAGCGCCTCGAAATCCGCCGGTTCCAGCAGCCCGCGCAAATTGTTGCGCAGCGTCTTGCGCCGCTGCGAAAACGCCTGCGCCACCACCTGCTCCAGCCTGGCCGGGTCTTTTACCTTGATCATCGAGGCCGGCAGCGGAATCATCCGCACCACCGCCGAATCGACTTTCGGCGGCGGGTTGAACGCCTCGGGCGGCACATCCAGCACCTTGTCCATCACGAAGCGGTATTGCAGCATCACCGACAATCGGCCGTAATCCGGCGTCGATGGCTCGGCCACCATGCGGTCGACCACTTCCTTCTGCAACATGAAAAACATGTCGTGAATCCGCTCGCCGTATTCGGCCAGATGGAACAGCAGCGGCGACGAGATGTTGTACGGCAGGTTGCCGACGATGCGCAGCTTGTCGCCCAGCGCGCCGAAATCGAATTTCAGCGCGTCGATGCCGTGCACCGTCAATTTTTCGGCCGGATAGGTCTTGTGCAGCCGGGCGATGATGTCGCGGTCGATTTCGACGCAATGCAGATGGTTCAGCGACTGCAGCAGCGGATTGGTCAAGGCGCCGAGGCCGGGGCCGATTTCGACCATCCGATCATCGGCCTGCGGACGGATCGCGCTGACGATGTCCTGGATCACGCCCTTGTCGACCAGAAAATTCTGGCCAAAGCGTTTGCGGGGAATGTGTGCGCTCATGCTCGTATTTCTGCCAGTTCGATGGCGAGGTTGATTGCCGCTGCCAGGCTGCCGGCGTCAATCTTGCCGGTGCCGGCCAGCTCCAGCGCGGTGCCGTGGTCGACCGAAGTGCGAATGATCGGCAGCCCGAGGGTAACGTTGACGCCCGCACCGAAGCTGGCGTGCTTCAGCACCGGCAGTCCCTGGTCGTGGTACATCGCCAGCACCGCATCGCCGCGTTGCAGTTGCGCCGGATTGAACAGCGTATCGGCTGGCAACGGGCCGATCAGGTTCAGCCCCTGGTCACGCAGATGGCGCAATACCGGCTCGATCACGTCGATTTCCTCGCGCCCCATGTGGCCACCCTCGCCGGCATGCGGATTGAGGCCGGCCACCAGAATGCGCGGCTGCGCCAGGCCGAACTTGCGCTGCAGATCGGTATGCAGGATACGCAAGACACGGGTCAGGCTGTACTGAGTGATCGCATCGGGCACCTCGCGCAATGGCAAATGAGTGGTCGCCAACGCCACGCGCATGCCGCCCCCTACCAGCATCATTACCACCAGATCGGTGTGGGTGCGCTCGGCCAGCCATTCGGTGTGGCCGGTGAATGACACCCCGGCATCGTTGATCACGCCCTTGTGTACCGGGGCCGTCACCATCGCAGCAAACTCGCCATCCAGGCACCCCGCCACAGCACGCTCCAGCGTCGCCAGCACGTAACGGCCGTTGGCCGGATCAAGCGCTCCGGCCTGCTCACGCGCCGCCAGCGGCACATGCAGCACCGTCAGGCAATTGGGGGCAAACGCACCAGCGGCATCGTAATCAGCGATCTGGATCGGCAGATTGAGCTGCAGCGCCCGCCGGGCCAGCAAATCACGGTCGGCAATCACCACCAGCCGCGCTGCAACCGGCCTGCCGGCAAGCATCAGACACAGATCAGGGCCGATGCCGGCCGGCTCGCCAGCAGTGATGCACACGCGCAAAGCGGTCACGGCTGCTCTTCCGGCTTGATCTCGACAAAGGCCCGGTCGCGCAACTGGCGCAACCAGTCTTCAAAGGCTTCATCCGCCTTGCGCGCCCGGATCGACTGGCGTACCTGCAGCCGTTCGCGGTCGACACCGACATCGGCAGTGCGCCGCTCGTCGACCTGGATCAGGTGCCAGCCAAAAGGCGACTTGACCGGTTCGGACACGTCACCGATTTTCAGCCCGTCCATCGCCCGCTCGAACTCCGGTACCGTGTCACCGGGGCTGAGCCAGCCCAGATCACCACCGCGCGGGGCGCTGCCATCCTCGGAGTGGATTCGCGCCACATCGGCAAACGACACGCCAGCAGCAATCCGATCGCGCAGCCGCAAGATGGTGGCCTTGGCCTCCTGCTCGGAAATGGCTTCGTTAGTGCGGATCAGGATGTGCCGGGCATGGGTTTGCTGCACGATCACCTGATTCGATTTGGCGCGTTTGTCCTGCAACAGGATGATGTGGAATCCGTTGGCACTGCGCAGCACGGTGGTGTGCTCGCCGGCGGGGAGTTTTTCCAGTTGCTCCAGAAACATCGCCGGCAAACGGCTCCCGGGCCGCCAACCCAGGCCGCCGCCCTGCAGTGCATCCTGTGCGTCGGAATAGCTGGCGGCGACCTGGGCGAACTTCGCGCCGGACTGCAACTCGGCCAGCGCCTTGTCGGCCCGCACCTGACGCTCCTGGATCTGGGCGGGTGAAGCGTTTTCCGGCACCTGCACCAGGATGTGCGACAACAGATATTCCTGTTCGGACTGGGCACGCTCCTGCTGCTGCTTGAGCAGGCTTTCGACTTCGACATCGCTAACGATCACCCGGCTATCCACCTCCCGTTCGCGCAGGCGGGAGATGGCAATCTCGGCACGAATGTCTTCCCGGAATTTGCGGTAGTCGACGCCATCTTTTTCCAGCGCCGCACGGAACTGGACAATGTTCATGCCGTTCTGCTGGGCAATGCGCTCCAGCGAACGCTCCAGCTGGGCGTCGTCGATCCGGATACCGGTTTCGCCGGCTAGTTGAACCTGCACGGCCTCGCTGATCAGCCGCTCCAGCACCTGCTGACGCAACACGGAATCGGCCGGCAGGGGAACATTCTGGGCAGACAGATTGCGTGACACGGTCTTGATCCGGTCATTCAGTTCGTTCTGGGTAATCACGCCCCGGTTGACGATCGCCACCACCCGGTCGAGCGCTACCGGAGCCGCCTGGGCAACCAACGACAAGCTCACCCCTGCGGCAGCAAGCATGACGGAAATACGCGAGAAATGCATAAAAGCCCTTTTGATGTTCAGCGATAGAGATCGCTCTGCAGCGGTTCCCGCTGTACGTTGATCCGGCTGTAGCCGGCAATGCTGCGTGAGAGCACATCCAGTGGATTGGCCCCCACCCGCGCCAGGTCATTCAGTTCCAGTTGCAGGAAATAACTGCTCGACATGCGTTCGCTGTCAGTAACAAAACGCTGTCCCACCAGGCGCAGGATCCAGCAACCGGCATTATATTCAAGCCCGCCCAGTCGCTCCAAAGGCCTGTCGTCGCGGATCGAGTAGGCGTATCGACCCACCCCCCACCACTTGCCCGACAGTTGCCACTGCCCGGACAGATCAAGCTGCTTGTAAGCGCCACGATCGAAACGCCAGCCAGCATTGATCGCCCGCCCCGCGACCGGATGGTAACGGATATCGAGATTGGCCCGCTGAGTGTTTGATTCAGTCTGGTTGAACTGCCAACTGGTATCGACGTTGATGCTGTCAGCCACCTGCCCGCCAAGCGAGAGGATCAGGTCGGACGAATTGGCCTTGCGCGCCGGGTTGCTGAGCGTCACTTTCTGTTCGGCAAAATAGAAACGCTGCCCCACCGCCAGCCGCAGCCGCTCCTTACCGGTGGCGTGCTCCAGCACCCGCGAAGTCAGCGCAGCGGTCAGCTGGTTGGCATTATTGATCCGGTCGCTGCCGGCAAACTGGTTGTCGGTAAACAACTGGGCAAAATTGAAATCCATGTCACTGCTGTCGAAATTCGGCAGTCGGCTCTGGTCCCGATAAGGAATGTAGGCATAGTAAAGCCGCGGCTCCAGCGTCTGGACAAAGGCATTGCCAAACCAGGAGTCGTCGCGCTCCAGAAACAGCGTACTGTCGAGGCTCAGCCGCGGCAGACTACGGGTACGCACCGCTTTGTCTGCGCCACTCAGCCGGTCGGCTGCCAGCTCGTAGCGGGTGTAGTTGTAACCGATCCGCGGCGTCACATAGGCATACTGCGTCTGCAGCGGCCAGGAAAATGCAGGATTGAACGCCAGGCGGCGACCACTGACCAACGTCGGATGGCTGAACTCCACCCACTCGCCGCCCCAGTTCCATTCGGCGCCACTACGGTCAACCTGTTGCCGGCTGAACAATAGCTGCGGCACTCTGGCATACGGCGCCGTCACCGGCGCTTGCGGGTCCTGCAGGGTCTGGTAACGCTCGACCCGACCGGTAAGCACCCAATCATTACCCGCCCAGCTCAACGAACCGATCCGCGGCAAATTGACCTGCGAAGTCGCGCTGATCCGGCTATCCAGATCGGTGAAATAGCGATCGTCGGAAGCCTTCTGCAATTGCAGCCAGCCACTGAGCGCCGGAGAAAACTGCTGGCGATAATCCAGCAGGCCGGTATAGCGATTGGTGTCGGTTATCCGGTCGCCCGGCAGGATCTCGGCGCGCAAGTCGGCGATGGCCAGACCGGAAGGATGCAGGTAGCGGGCATGATTATTGAATGCCACGCCCCGCTTGCTCATGAAACGAGGAGCAATCTCCCAATCGTAATTCGGCGCCAGACTCCAGTAGAACGGAACCGTAATCTCACTGCCGCTGCTACTGGAACTGCCGATCGATGGCGCCAGCAGGCCGCTCTTGCGCGCCCCGTTGAGCGAGAAATCCATCCACGGCGAATACGCCACCGGCAAGCCAAGAAACTCGACCGAGCTATGCCGGGCCACCCCGACATTACGGCTGAAATCCAGATCCAGTTCGCCGGTACGGATAAACCAGTCGTCCTGGCCCGGTGTACAGGTCGTGAAACTGGCCTGCTGCAAGCGGTAATGATCGTTGCCCTCGAACAGGACCTTGCGTGCCGCGCCACGAATCGCCACGTCTCCGAGCTGGTAGCGAGCATTATCGACCTGTCCGGAATTGTCCTTGCGGCGCAGATCCAGCGTATCGCCCCAAATGACATTGCCGAATCTTTCCACCCTTACCTGACCGCTGGCCTGCACCCGTTCATCCGCCGCCCAGTAATGCAATTGATCGGCAAAGACATAACCGCCTCGACGGCGCAACTGCGCCCGGCCAGTAGCGAACAGCTCACCCGCCGCCGACATCTCGATCCGCTCGGCATCGAGAAACAGCGCACCGTTGTCGTCGCCCGGGCGAAACTGCAGCTGCACGCTCCCTTCCAGCTTGAGCCGGGCCGCAGCCACCGGGTCGTTGGCCATCGCCCAACCGGAGCAGAGAACAGCGACCAGCAGACAAAGGGGTCGAATACGATGCATGCGACGACACGCGCCAGGACGTTCAAAATGTTTCACGTGGAACAGTGGCCAACCCCTGAAAGAGCCAAACCTCGGTGTAAAATGACACAGTTTACCGTTAAAGCTTCAGCGCCTGTTGACGTTTGTGCAAGCGCCCGGCAGCAAACCGCCCAACCAGCTTTATCCAAGATCAACCGCCCCTGAAGAGTCCTGCATGGAACGCCTGCAACAAATCGAATCCTGGCTCAAGCAACAATTTCCGCAACAGTCTTTCACGCTGGCACCCGCATCGGCAGATGCCAGCTTCCGCCGCTATTTCCGCGCCACCTTCGATGACGGCGACACCCGCATCGTGATGGATGCCCCGCCGCAGCACGAAGACTGCAAACCGTTCATCCACGTCTCGCAACTGTTCCACGCCGCCGGCGTGCATGTACCGGAAGTGCTGGCGCAGGATCTTGAGCGTGGTTTCCTGCTGCTGACCGATCTGGGCAACACCACCTACCTCAGCCAGCTCAACGAGCAGAGCATGAAGGTGCTGTATCTCGACGCCATCGACGCGCTGATCAAAATCCAGCTCGCCTCCAGGCCGAACGAACTGCCGCCTTACGACCAGGCGTTGCTGCAGCGTGAAATGAATCTGTTTGAAGACTGGTACGTCAACAAACATCTCGGCATTCAGCTCAACGACGAACAAAAAGGCTGGCTGACAAGCAGCATGGACGCCATCCTCGCCAACAATCTGGCGCAGGGCCAGGTGTATGTGCACCGCGACTACCACTCGCGCAACCTGATGATCACCGAGCCAAACCCCGGCATTCTCGACTTCCAGGACGCCGTCTACGGCCCGATCACCTACGATCTGGTCTCGCTGTTGCGTGATGCCTACATCGAATGGACCGAGCAGGAAGTGCTGGACATGGCGATCCGCTACTGGGAACGCGCCAAGAAAGCCGGCCTGCCGGTCAATCCCGATGCCAGCGAGTTCTACAAGGATTTCGAACTGATGGGCGCGCAGCGGCAGATCAAGGTGATCGGTATTTTCGCCCGCCTCTATCACCGCGACGGCAAGGACGGTTATCTGAAAGACATCCCGCTGGTGATGAAATATCTGCGCAAAACCTGCGAACGCTACATCGCCCTCGGCCCGTTGCTGAAGCTGCTGAATCAGCTCGAAGGCACAGAAGTCAAAGTCGGTTATACGTTTTAGAACCTTTAAAACCTTTTAGAACCTTGAACCACAGAGAGCACAGAGAACGCAGAGACGGCACAGAGAAAACCGCTTTGAGTTGTTCTCTGTGAATCCTCTGCGTTCTCTGTGCTCTCTGTGGTTCAAGATTTGGAAAGCTCTGAATGCACTTCAAAGCAATGATCCTCGCTGCCGGGCGCGGCGAACGCATGCGGCCGCTGACCGACCACACGCCAAAGCCGCTGCTGCCGGTCGCCGGCAAGCCGCTGATCGCCTGGCATATCGAACGCCTGGTGAAAGCCGGTTTCAAGCAACTGGTGATCAACCACGCCCACCTCGGCGCACAGATCGAAGCCGCGTTGGGCGATGGTAGCCAGTTCGGCGCACAAATCAGCTATTCGGCGGAAACCGAAGCACTGGAAACCGCCGGCGGCATCGCCAAGGCCCTGCCGCAGCTGGGTCAGGCGCCGTTTCTGGTGGTCAACGGTGACGTATTCACCGACTACGATTTCAGCAAGGCGCTGCCGGTGCTGCAGGCAATGGCCGCCGACACCACCCCGGCGCACGCCCACCTGCTGCTGATCGACAACCCGCCGCACCACACCACCGGAGACTTCTGCCTCGAAGCCGGCCAGATCGTTGAATCCGGCCACCATCGCTACACCTTCAGCGGCATCGGCTGCTACCGCCCGGATTTCTTCGCCGGGGTGCCGCGTGGCAGCAAGGAAAAGCTGGCGAACCTGCTACGGCCGGCGATCCAGCAGGCCAAGGTATCCGGTGAGCATTTCCGGGGATTGTGGATCGACGTGGGCACCCCTGAGCGACTGCAGCAGGCCAGCGAGGCCACCCGTGCGCATTCTGGGCATTGATCCCGGCCTGCGCGTCACCGGCTTCGGTGTCATCGACTGCGAGGGCCAGCAGCGCAGTTATGTTGCCAGCGGCTGCATCCGCTCGCCGGCAAAGGAATCACTGCCACAGCGGCTGCACTGCATCGTCGAGGGATTGTTTGCCATCATCGACGAATACCAGCCGCAACAGGTGGCGATAGAACAGGTGTTCGTCAACGTCAACCCGCAATCGACCTTGCTGCTGGGGCAGGCGCGTGGCGCAGCGATCACCGCGGCGGTGCTGAAGCGGCTGCCGGTGGCCGAATACACCGCCTTGCAGGTGAAACAGGCGGTAGTCGGCCACGGCAAGGCAGCGAAGGAGCAGGTGCAGAACATGGTGCAGCGCCTGCTGCTGTTGCAGGGCTCGCCGCAGGCCGATGCCGCCGATGCACTGGCCTGTGCGCTGTGTCATGCCAATCACGCCAGCCACGCACTGGCAACCAGCGGCCAGCGGCTCAAAAGCCGTAACGGACGCTGGATTGGCTGACGGCCGCTGTGCCAGTCCAGTTAACACTTGTATTGTCCTTGTCGTAGGCTAAAACCATTCATGTGGCGGCCGACAACATATCGGACCACACCTGATGCCTTTCCCTCTCCACGGAAAAGGCGACGACAACAACGAAAGGATGAGGCAATGCAGAAAAAACTGCTGGCAGCCCTGACCGTGCTGGCACTCAACCAGGCCGCCGGTGCAACAGACATGGAACGCCTGCGCTTTTCCGGATTCGGTACGCTGGGGGTCGTTCACAGCAACGACAAGAGCGCCGATTTCCGCAGTAATATCGAACAGGCTTCCGGGCCGGGACTGACCCACAAAATCGATTCCGGGCTCGACTCGGTATTCGGTGCCCAGGCCGACATCAACCTGCTGCCGGGCCTGACAGGCACCGCCCAGGTGATTTCGCGCCGCCTGTCCGACATGAATCTGAGCAAACCGTATTTCGAATGGGCCAACGTCAAGTATCAGGCCACCCGCGACCTGTACGTTCGCGGCGGGCGGATTGTGGCGCCGATGTTCCTGATTTCCGAATCGCGCATGGTCGGCTACGGCCAGACTGCCGTTCGGCCGTCGGATGAGGTGTACACCATCAATCCGGTCACCTACATCAACGGCGCCGACATCGGCTACCGGTTTGAAGGCGGGCCGGTGCTGTTCAAAATCGGCGCAGCCGGCGGCACGCTGACCCAGACCATCACCAGCGGCACCGCAACCAGCAAGTACTATTTCAACGCCAAGCTGTTCAACGGCTCGGCCGAGTACAAAGGCTCCACCTTCCGCGCCGGCTACGCCAAGCTGGCAATCGATATCAAGAGTGACATGTTCGCGGTTCGCAACGCAGCGCTGGACAAGCTGGTAGCCAACAAAGTGCCCAACGCCTACATGGTTCAGGAAAACACGGCAACCAATAACGTCAACGTCGATTTCTACAATCTTGGCTACGTCTACGACCGCGATCAATGGCTGTTCCAGGCCGAATTCGGCAGCCGCAAGAGCGACAAGGACTGCATCGTCGACATGGACGGCGTGTGGCTACTCGCCGGATACCGGCTGGGCAAATTCACCCCTTACCTGAGCTGGAGCAAAATGTCGCACAAGAGCGCGATCAGCCTGCCGACACTGGACACCAGCCTGTTGGCCACCACAGCCGAAAAAAACTCGGTCAACGCGGTCAACACCAACTTCATGCAGCGCTTTGACCGGGGCGACATCGCCGCCGGGCTACGCTGGGATGTACTGGAGAATGTCGCACTGAAAGTGCAAATGGATCGTATTCATAAAGGTGCCGGCGGCCAGGCTTACTTTGTCAATGGCACAGCGGAATTCGCCGGCAACAACCGTACCATCAACCTGTACAGCGCCACGCTGGACTACGTATTCTAAGGGGGGCGGCCATGAAGAAACTCATCACCATGCTGGCCGCAGCATCCCTGCTGCAATGCCTGACCATCGCCCGAGCGGGCGCCGAAACCGTAGTCATCGTCAACGCGGGCAATCCGGTCAACAGCCTGACGCCCGATCAGGTAGAAAAGCTGTTTCTGGGCAAGACCAGTGCCTTTCCAGGCGGTGCATCAGCCATACCGATCGATCCACCCAAAGGCCCGGAACGGGACGCGTTTTACCTGAAAACCACCGGCAAACAACCCAGCCAGCTGAAAGCCTACTGGTCCAAACAGATCTTCACCGGCGCCGGCCAGCCACCCAAGGAAGCCGAATCGGCGCAGGAACTGGTTTCCCTGGTAGGCAAAAACCCCAGCCTGATCGGGTTTGTCGACAAATCACAGGTCAACAGCAGCGTGAAGGTGGTTTACACGCTCCCCTGACCTGACCCCGCACCATGCATCGACCGGCCCTCGCGGCCGGTTTTGTCATCTGCGGCCTGCGATCAGTGTCGGTAAGAGTGAAACTTGCACCAATAGCGCTTACACTTAAACCTTATTGCACTGCATCATCCAGCGAACACCCCGAACCCATGCGACTCTCCACATCGCTCCGGCAAAAACTGCCCGTCCTGTTTTACTCCCTGCGGGGGCGGTTGCTCTTGCTGTCAGCCGGGCTGCTGGTATCGGTCGCCGGGCTGATCGCCATCAACAGCAACCGATTGCTCAGCGTAGCGATCGGGCAACATACCCGTCAGCAGGCCGAGCAAGTGGCGGCCCTGCTGAATTTCAGCCTGACACCCTATTCAACCAATGGCGAAGTCCAGGAAATGGCCGACTTCCTGCATGAACTGGTCAGCGTCAACAGCCAAGGGCTGACCTTCATCGGGCTGTACACCCTGTCCGGCGAGCCGATCATGGTCGTGGGCGAAGCACCGGTGAACTGGCAGCCAGCCAAGGGAACCGAACAGGGATTCGAGATTCTCGACAACTCGGTCATGGTGTCACGGCCGATGCTGCTGGAGCAGAACCGCATTGGCCGGATGAGTTTCCAGCTGAGCACGCGGCTGCTGAACACGACTCGCGAAGCGCTCTTGCGCCAGACCCTGTTCATCAGTGCATCGGCACTCGGCATAGCGCTGCTGCTGCTGACCATCATCGGCTTCTGGATCACCCGCCGGATCTCTCCGCTGGCTTTGGCCAGCAAGGCAATCATCGCCAACCAGCCGATGCCGCAACTGGACGAGTCCGGCCGCGACGAGATCACCCTGATGTCCAGGGCATTGAATGCCATGGACAAGGCCATTCGCCACCGGATCAGCGAACTGGAAGAAGCCGCTCATGAATACCGCGGCTTGCTTGATCATGCCGCACTCGGCATTGCCCGCATCGAACTCGATGGCAGCATCGGCATCTGCAATTCCCGCTGGGACACGACCCTGACCGGAGCATCGCACACCGCAAGCCGGCTGGTTTACCAAAGCTACCCCTGGCTGGGCGCCCTGCTCGATGAGCTGCGTGACGGCACACCCGGCGATGAAATCAACACCACGGTCACCAGCGAATCCGGTGTCGGCATCCGCCGCTATTTCCGGGTCGGCGCCTCGGTGTTCCGCAGCCGTGATGGCATCCCCCGCTACTACATCTGCATGGTCCGGGATGTCACAGTAGAAACAACGGCGGCCATTGCCCAGCAAGCCAGTAGCGCCCTGTATCGCACCATCGCAGAAACGGCCCAAGAAGGAATGAGTCTGGTTGACAGCGATGGCAACATCCGCTACGCCAACGGCCGGCTGGCGCACATGTTTGGCAACGGCACGGTAGACACCCTGCTCGGCCGGTCGCTACCGCAATTGCTCGGGCTGCCCGGCAGTGGCGCCGAGCAACTGATGGCGCTGGATGGCAAGGACATCCAGACCACGGGTAAATCTTCGCAGCCACTCTGGCTATTGTGCGCCTTCAACCCGCTGCCGCCTGACGCCACCCGTGGCTACGACGGGCTGCTGTGCATGATGATCGACATCACCACCCGCAAGGAAGCCGAACTGCAGCTGGCCACCTACAACGAAAAGCTGGAATCCGAAGTAGCAAGCCGCACGGCACGCCTGCAGGAGTTGAACAAAGAGCTGGAGCTCTTCTCCTACAGCATCTCGCACGATCTGCGTGCCCCGCTGCGAGCCATCGCAGGCTTCAGCAGCATCCTGCAGGAAACCGAGCAGCAATTGTTGAGCGAAGACGGGCGGCAGATGCTGGGCCGCATCATTGCCGGAGCCAACCGGATGAACGCGCAGCTCGATGGCATGCTGCAACTCTCCCGCCTGACCCGTAGCGAGATCCGCACCCAGCAGATCGACCTGAGCGACATGGCACACTCACTGATCGATGAGCTGCAAGCCAGCACTGGCACCCATGCCAGCATCCACATCGGCGAGGGGCTGTTTGCGCGCACAGATCCATTGCTGATTCGTGCCGCGCTGGAAAACCTGCTGTCGAATGCACTGAAATACTCGTCCAAGGTGGCGGTGCCCAGAGTCGAATTCGACATGACCTGGCACAAGGGCAAGCATGTTTTCTATGTGCGCGACAATGGCGCCGGTTTCGAGCAGGAGCACGCAGCCAAACTGTTTGGCCTGTTCCAGCGACTGCACTCCAGCGCTGAATTTGAGGGAACCGGAGTCGGCCTGGCATCGGTCAAGCGAATACTGACCCGGCTTGGCGGCGACGTCTGGGCTGAATCGTCCCCCGGCTCCGGTGCCACGTTCTATTTCTCGCTACCCGAGTGAAGATCGACCGAATATTGCAACAAGCAATTGATTAATAAGACACATTTACACAGCATCATACACCATCGGCATGATTACTGCATTGCAGCATATGCACTCTTTGCAGCCAGTCAAATCCGCTTTGACAAGCCTTCCGTCAACGACCATCATGGCCAAAGGCAGTCCGGCGAACAGGTGCCACGGGCGGCCACGCATTCCTACCTCACTGGCTCATCATGAGAATATTACGCGCTATTGTCCTGCCACTCGCCCTGCACACCTCATTCACCCCTGCTGACGAACCGCAGTGGATCAAGGTGTCCGGGTTCGGCACACTGGGCGTTGCCCATAGCAACAACAAGGAAGCCGATTTCCGGCAAAACCTCGAACAATCGGTCGGCACCGGCCGAACCCACAAGATCGACTCTGCTCTGGACAGCGCCTTCGGCGTCCAGGCCGACGCGATGTTGAACGATCGACTGCAGGCAACGGCTCAGGTCATTTCCCGCCGGCAGACAGACAACAGCACCCGCCCCTATATCGAATGGGCCAATCTGCGCTGGCAGATTGCCAGCAACCTCGATGCCCACGGAGGGAGGATCGTGGCACCGATGTTCATGGTGTCAGACGCCAGAATGGTCGGGCACGCCCAGCTCACCGTCCGGCCTCCGGGCGAGGTCTATCTGATCAACCCGATCACCTACATTAACGGTGCCGATGTGAACTACCGGATCGATTCCGGCCGGGTGCTTTACCGGATGGGCGCCAGTGGTGGCAAGGTAAACCAGGCACTCACCAGCAGCACTGGTACGACGGCCTACCACTATGACGTGCGGGTGCTGCACGCCGGGCTGGAATTCGCCGATTCGACGCTAAGGACTGCCTATACCCGCGCCTATCTGGACAGTAACAGCGATACGCTGAGCCTGTTCAATACCGCAATCAACCAATTGATCGCGCAGGGCGTCGGCAACGCATCGCAACTGAAAGACCTGCTGGCGTATCGCAATGTACCCATCGACTTCTACAGCCTGGGCTATGCGTACGACGGATACCCGTGGCAGATTCAGGTCGAATGGGCCCGGCGGCAGTTTACCCGCAGTTCACTGGGAACCGATCTGGATGGCGGCTACGCGCTGGCGGGCTACCACATCGGACGTTTCACGCCGTTTCTGATGTACGCCCATCTGTCGCACAAATCGCGCACCGAGATTGCACCGGTAGAAACCGGTTCGTTGCCGACCGGCGGCCAGAAAGTCATCCAGGGGATGATCAGCAATGCCCAGGGCCGGCACGCTCGTAACAGCCTGACGCTGGGGGGGCGCTGGGATATGGCGGAGAATCTGGCACTCAAGCTGCAGGTCGACCACATTCGCAAACCCGGCGGCAACAACTCGGGTTATTTTGCACCGCCGATACCGGCAGATTTTGCAGCACAGCATCGCGACATCATGATCTATAGCGCCAACCTTGACTTCGTTTTCTGAATCGGGCCCACTCATGAGCAACTGCAAACGCGCCTTGCTGGCAAGCATGGCAGCCTGCCTGATCGGCGTCACCAGCGCCTGGGGGGAAATCGTGGTAATTACCCATCGAGCGAACCCGCTGACCGAACTCACTGCAGAGCAGCTGGAAAAAATCTTCCTGCGCAAGGTACAGACCTTCCCCGACGGCAAATCCGCCGTGCCGCTCGACATCCCGCGCGGCAAACGGCGAGACGCCTTCTACGCCCACATTACCGGAGGCAAGAACAACAGCCAGATCCGGGCCTACTGGTCCAAGGTGGTGTTCACCAGTGGCGGTAAGCCGCCACAAGAAGTGCTCAGCGAACAGGAAGCCGTCGGCATTGTGCAACGCAATACCAACTATATCGCCTACGTAGAGCGAGAGCAGGCAAACAATCTGGTCAAGGTGGTGTATTCGCTGGCCGAGCCGAAACTTTAAGGAATGCGCGGATTGGTCCGTCGAGCGGGGTGAAGCGCAAAGTTCCCGGCGCGCGAGCAACCGGGTCTGGCGAATGGCCTGCCTTGGGTAGGCAGTGATTCGCCCGTGCAGCCAATCAATCAACGTTCTCCAAACCCTTCAGCCAGCAAACCACGGCCGTAGTCGACCAGATCAACCAACAAATCCGGTTGTGCCGGTGAAGTGTCGGCAAGCGCCCGCAGCTGTGCCAGATAGTCATCCAGCACCACGCTGGCACCGCCAGCCGGATCAGTCAATCGCCAGCGGCAATAGGCCTGCCAGCGCTGCTGTTCATCCGGCCGCAGCGTGTGCGGAAAATTGCGCGCCCGATAACGGAACAGCATCTCTGGCAACCTCGGGTCGTCAAAGTCGAATGTCCCATCAGCTAGCGCGCGCGGTTCACTCTGGCGAATTCTGGCCAGGCTGGCTTTGTCCCTGTTGCTCCAGAACCCGCCTGCATAAAGCAACAGATCGGGGTCAGTTATCGGCTCTCGCTGCGGCGTTGTGTACACCTCGGCCAGCTTGGCGTGCAGGGCATGGTCAACCAGCATCGCAGCATGCTGCAACGCCAGCGGCCGATCGATCTGCCAGCGGTCCGCCACGTCATCGGTCAGCAGGCTGGCCGTAGCCACAACCGGGCATTTATTCAGATGGATGGTTTTCAGTGGCGGCCGGATGGCTCCTACAGGCAAAGCATCGCTGCGGGTGAATAGGCGCTCGCGCAAAGCAGCGGCATCCAGCTCGAATAGCGGTGACGGGTCAGCAGACAGATCGGCTACGATCACTTCGTTGGCATTGACCGGGTGATGCGCCAAGGGCAGCACCAGCGCCAGGCAACCTCGCTCGGCAGCAAACATGCCTGACACGTGCAGCACCGGTTGCGGCATCTGCAGGTTCAGCAGCTTTGCGACCTTGCGTTTGTCTCGCAGCTGGAACACATAATCGTACAGTCGCGGCTGGCAGGTTTTGACCAACCGGGCGACGGCAATGGTGGCGCGCACATCTGACAACGCATCATGAGCGGCCTCATGCGCCAGGCCGTTGGCCTGAGTCAGGTGCTCCAACCGGAAACTGGGCTTGCCATCCGGATGACAAGGCCAGGCAATGCCTTCTGGCCGCAGCGCCCGTGCCAGTCGCAACATGTCGAGAATGTCCCACCGAGAGCAGCCGTTTTGCCATTCGCGGGCATAGGGATCGTAGAAATTGCGGTACAACAACTGCCGGGTGAATTCGTCGTCGAACCGGATCGTGTTGTACCCCACACCACAGGTTCCCGGTTGAGCCAACTGCTGGTGAATGGCCGCGATGAAGCCGGCCTCGGGCAATCCGCGTTGCAGGCAAAGCTGCGGCGTGATGCCGGTAATCAGCACTGACTCGGGATTGGGCAGAAAATCGGGGGCTGGCTGGCAATACAGATTCAGCGGCTCACCGATCTCATTGAGATCCGCATCGGTGCGGATGCCGGCAAACTGTGCGGCACGGTCGCGGCGCGGGTCGGCGCCAAAGGTTTCGTAGTCGTGCCAATAAAAGGTCGTTGCACTCACAGCGATAACAGCCCCGTGCCCACCGGCACCACCTTGCCGGCGACAAATATCTGCCGCCCGGTGTTGATTTCGAGCTTCAAATGGCTGAAGCGCTTGATCAGATGACCCTGGCGCAGTTCGAGTGAGAGCGGGCGAGGTGCGCCATTGGCCATCAACCACCCGCCCAGATTGGCACATGCCGAGCCGGTGCCGAAGTCTTCCATGACCACTCCACGGTCAAGATAGAAAAACCGCCCCAGCACCAGGGCACCATCCCGCGCCCACAGGAATACCTGCACCTGGCCTTGCCGGTTGGCCGCATGCTGCTGCAGCAGCGGCGCCCTTGGTCGGCAGTAGGTCAGGCCATCGCGGGAAGCCAGCTGGATCACCAGTTGCTCGACCCCCGTGTTGACGAACAGTGGCGACGGCCCGATGTCGCTCTCGCGGATGCCCAGCATCTGTGCCATTTGGGCCAGGCTTGCGTCAGGCGCGCGGTACGTGGGCGTCTTACTCTGAAACGACCAGACATCCTGTTCTGCCCAGACCGGCACGATGCCAGCGCGGGTTTCCAGCTTCAGGTGCCCCCCTTCCTTTTGCCGCAGTTGCCGCAGCACATGGGCAGCACCGAGCACAGGATGGCCGGCAAACGGCATTTCGAATGCCGGAGTGAAAATCCGCAGTTGGGCGTCGGCCTCCTTGCTGGGCATCAGGAATACCGTTTCGGAATGGTTCATCTGCCGGGCGATCGCCTGCATGGCCAGGTCGTCAAATGGCAATCCTGATTCGAAAACGCAGAGCGGATTGCCCGACAGCGGCGAATCAGCAAAGACGTTGACAGTCTGATAACGGAAAAACGGCATGATGAACGTCCTCGTCCTACCAGTGCAATTCGCCACTGGCCTGAATGCGGGTCTGACCACCGAGCAGGATGCGCTGGTTGTCATCAATCTGTAGCGCCAGACGTGCAGGCCGCTCCAAGTGATCTCCCTGACGGATGCGCAGCGACACCGGCAATGGCGCACGGGTGTGCAACAGATAGCCACCCAGCGCCGCGATGGCTGCTCCGCTGGCGGGCTCCTCACGCAGGGCACCAAACCTTACACCGAACGAACGGGCCTGTACTACATCGACCGATCGGTACCAGACCAGCAAATGCGGCCGCCCCTGCTCATTGACAGCGTGTAGAGACAAATCTTCCAGCTTGGGCTGGCAGTGGCGCACGGCCTCCGCCTGGGTCAGCGGAATCACCAGTTGCTCGATACCGCCATGAATGAACAGCGCCGGTTCGTCGATATCGCTCTCCTGCAGCGACAACATCGCAGCCAGATGGCGCTTGCGTACCTCACAGGCACGTACGCCCGGCGAGCGAACCTGGTAGAACCAGCGCTCCTGCTCGACCCAGAGCGGTGCAATCAGCGTCGGTGTTTCGATGCTGAACAGCGTTTGCCCGGTCTGCTCGCGCAAGACTGTCGCCGCAGCCAGCAAAGCCGCTGCAGAAAACCGCAAGGGACGTTCAGGAGAGAAAATGGCCAGGCGAACATGGGCCCGCGCCGACGGCATCAGGAACACCGAAACACTGGTCTGGATCTGCTGCGCCAGCCCTTGCATGCTGGCCTCGTCTAGCAAGGCAGGCTGATCGAATACCGCAATCGGCAGCCCCGACAGCGGTGCTTCGGAAAACACGTTCACCAGATGATAGCGATAGGCGGGCATGATGACAGTCGGTTCCACGTGAAACGGTTTGAGTGTAGGCAGCTCGGCCGGCTCAGGCAAACGGCCGGACCACAGCCGGTATCAGGTGGCCGATGCAAGGCAGGATAGCAATTGGCCGTGGACGCCGCCAAACCCGCCATTGCTCATCACCAGCACATGATCCCCCGGGCGGGCCACGCGGCAGATCGCAGCAACCAGATCGTCCAGCCCTTCAAACACACTCGCCTTGTCGCCCAGCGGTGCCAACGCCGCCGCCACATCCCAGCCCAGATTGCCGGCAAAGCAGAATACCGCATCGGCATCCTGCAGGCTGTCGGGCAACTGCTGCTTCATCGTACCCAGCTTCATGGTATTAGAACGAGGTTCCAGCACCGCCAGAATCCGCGCCTGGCCGACCTTGCGCCGCAGCCCGTCCAACGTGGTCTGGATGGCGGTGGGGTGATGGGCAAAATCGTCGTACACGGTAATGCCATTTGCCACGCCACGCACTTCCATCCGGCGTTTGACATTGCGAAACCCGGCCAGCGCGGCCAGGCTGGTGTCAATGGCCACACCGGCGTGCCGCGCCGCAGCGATGGCAGCCAGCGCATTCAGCTGATTGTGGGTACCGATCAGCTCCCAGCGCAGCCGGCCTTGCAGCCGGCCATCGAACAGCACTTCGCAACCATCGTCGAACTGCGCGCCGATCTGCCAGCCCTTGTCACCGCCGAACCGTTCCACCGCCGTCCAGCATCCACGTTGCAGCACGCGATCCATGCTCGACTCCCGGCCATTGGCGACGATCAGCCCCTCGCCCGGCACGGTGCGCACCAGATGGTGAAACTGGGTTTCGATCGCAGCCAGATCGGGAAAAATATCGGCGTGGTCGAATTCCAGATTATTCAGGATCGCCGTACGCGGATGGTAATGGACAAATTTGGAACGCTTGTCGAAAAATGCCGTGTCGTATTCATCTGCCTCGATGACAAAAAACGGGCTGACACCGCCTGGCTCCTGGCGCGGTGCGCCGGGCAGGCGGGCCGACAGGCCAAAATTCTGCGGAATACCGCCGATCAGGAATCCGGGCGCCAGCCCGGCATACTCCAGAATCCAGGCCAGCATGGACGAGGTCGTCGTCTTGCCGTGTGTGCCGGCCGCCGCCAGCACCCATTTGTCGCGCAACACCTGCTCTGCCAGCCATTGCGGGCCGGAAATATAAGACAAGCCACGATTGAGGATCGCCTCCATCAGCGGATTACCACGGGTGACAACATTGCCGATAACAAAGACATCAGGCCGCAGCGCCAGCTGCTCGACGTCGAAGCCCTGGATCAGCTCGATCCCCTGTGTTTCGAGCTGAGTGCTCATCGGGGGATAGACGTTGGCATCGCAACCGGTCACCCGGAAACCTGCCTGTTTGGCGATGACGGCGATGCCGCCCATGAACGTACCGCAGATACCAAGAATATGAATATGCATGACAAAATCGGCAAAGAAGAAGGCGCCATCGAGATGGACAGACGCAGGAAACAATCGGGCGGCGCACCGCAGCGTCCGGCAATTATGCGGCAAACCCTGCAATGCACAACTACAATAGCAACACTGGCGCCCGATTGCCACGCAAGCCGCGCCTGTTGCGACGCAGCCCCCAATCAGCCCTACAGGTTACACCATGCCAGCCGATCTTTCTCCCGCCGACCTTGCCCGTATCGCACTCAAGCAGATCGCCGCTGCCGGCCTGCCCCCGACACCGGAACAATTCGCCCGCCATTACCATGCCGCTGCCGGAACCCCCAACCCGGCAGACACGCCCCAGGCCGCTACCCGGCAAATGGTCGAGGCGGTTCGCGACACGGTCACTGCCGCAGCCGCAACCACAGCCAGCCTGGCGGAATTGATCCAGGACAGCAACCATGACATGCAGCGCTCGCTGGATTCGCTGGAGAAGGCAGGTGCGGCTGCCGAGGTCAGCGAATCCATCGTGCAGATCCTGCGCACTGCGGGGCATTTGCACGACAACATGACCGAATCGGGCTCGCAGCTCGACCGGCTGGCGATTGCCCTGCGCGACATGCGCGACGAAATGGCAGCAACCCGCCGCCTGCATGAGCACGACCAGCTTACCGGCGCCAAAAGCCGGCAAGGCATGGACGATCTGCTGGCAAGAGAAGTCAGCCGGGCCTGCAGTTACGGCAACCGGTTGGCAATTGCCCTGCTGGAGCTGGACAACATTGGTCAACTGGGGCAGCAGGATGGTGCGGCGCTGGTTGAGCGGGTACTGATCCACATCGCCAATCTGGCCAAGGCCGTACTCCGGCAAAACGATTACCTGGTGCGCTACAGCAATGAAGAATTTCTGCTGGTGCTGCCAGACACCGACCTCACCGGCTGCCGCCATCTGGTCGATCGGCTGCGGCAGGTTTTGCGCAAGAATCCGATGGTATTCCAGAGCCGGGCCATTGAGGTAACGCTCTCCGCAGGCATAGCCCAGTTACTGGCTGATGAGCCGGCCGCTGCGCTGGTGTTGCGTGCAGACCAGGCGCTGCATGCAGCACAGGCCAGCGGGCAGAACCAGACGGCCAGCGCACAATCGACCAGCCTGCTTGGTGAGTAGTCCGGGCACACCTCTGCCCGCACAAAAACAAAGGGCAGCCCAGGCTGCCCTGCAGGTGGCACTACCGAACGGATTAACGTCCCAGCAGCTTGTTGACCACATCAATGTAGCCCTGCATCGCATCTTCGCTGGATTTGCCTTTCAGCTCGGCCCAAGCGTCGTACTTGGCGCGGTTGACGAAATCCATCATGCCGGGGCGACTGCCGGTGACATCCCCTTCACTGCCCTGCTTGAACAGCGAGTACAGCTTCAGCATGGTCTGGTTATCAGGGCGCTCGGACAGGGATTTGACATCGATTTGCGCTTGCGCGAATTGGGCTTTCAGATCGGACATGACAGTTTCCTCAAACAACGTATGAATTATCTGGCTGGTTGAGTCACGGTCTGGCCGGCAAGAAAAACCGGCTGGCCGTTCACCAGCGTGTGGTGCACTTTACCACGCATTTGCATTCCGGCAAACGGAGTGTTCTTGCCCTGGCTCTTGAGCTGCCGGGGCTCGACCCGCCATTCGGCGTCGGGGTCGAACACGCACAGATCGGCCGGTGCGCCCACATCCAACCGGCCGGCGGCAATGCCTAGAATCCGGGCCGCATCGCTGGTGATTTTCTGCAACGCTGCCGGCAAGGGCTGCCCTGCTTCATCGGCCCATTTCAGGGTCAGAGGCAATAGCAGCTCCAAGCCCGTCGCGCCAGGCTCGGATTCGGCAAACGGCAGCAGCTTGCCGTCGTCGTCGACCGGGGTGTGATCGGAACAGATGGCGTCGATGGTGCCATCCAGCAGCGCGGCACGGATCGCGTCACGGTCCCGGTGGCTGCGCAACGGTGGAATCATGTGGTAATGCGAATCGAAATAGCCGATATCGAGATCGGTGAGATGAATGTGGTTGATCGCCACATCGCACGACACCGGCAGGCCCTGCTGCTTGGCGGCGCGAATCATCTCCAGGCCGGAGGCCGACGACATGCGGCAGAAATGCACACGCGCCCCGGTGGCCTTGACCAGCAGCAACATGGTCGACAGGGCCACCGTTTCGGCGATGACCGGGATTCCCGCCAGACCCATCCGGGTGGCGACTTCACCATCATGCGCCACTCCGCCTGCCACCAACCCGTGATCACGCGGGCGCAACCAGACCGGAAAGCCAAAGGTGGCTGCGTACTGCAAGGCCCGGAACAGGGCCAGATTGTCCTCGAACGGCATGTCGGCCTGAGAGAAAGCCATGCATCCGGCGTCGAACAATTCGGCCATTTCAGTCAGCCTGCGCCCCTGCAACTGCTGGGTCAGCGCACCAACTGGATAGACATTGGCCTGATGCAGCTGGCGGGCGCGATGCTTGAGCATCTCCACCAGCCCCGGCTCGTCCAGTGGCGGATCGGTGTCCGGCGGGCACGCCAGACTGGTCACGCCACCGGCCACAGCGGCCTCCATTTCTGATTCCAGCGTGGCCTTGTATTCGAAGCCGGGTTCACGCAAACGGGCGGCCAGGTCAACCAGCCCCGGCACCACCACCAATCCGCTGGCGTCGAGCGTCTGCTCGCTAACAAAGCCGGCCGGCGCGGCGCCGATGGCTACGATCCGTTCATTGGCAACAAACAGATCCGCCACCTGATCCAGGCCGCTGGCCGGGTCGATCAGACGGCCATTCTTGATTTCGATATTCATCTCTACCCTCTCCAAGCCTTAGCGATTGCCCGCCAGAATGGCCATCACGGCCATTCGCACGGCAATACCGAATGTCACCTGCGGCAGAATCACCGACTGCGCACCGTCGGCCACGGCGGAGTCGATTTCCACCCCGCGGTTCATCGGGCCGGGGTGCATTACGATTGCATCCGGTCTGGCGTGCGCCAGCTTGTCCAGCGTCAGGCCATAATACTTGAAGAACTCCTGCGCCGACGGCAGCAGTGCGCCGTTCATGCGTTCATTCTGCAACCGCAGCATAATGACCACGTCGACATCCTGCAGCCCCTGATTCATGTCGTGGAACACCTGCACCCCCAGCTTTTCGACACTGGTCGGCATCAGGGTTTTCGGCCCGATCACCCGAACTTCCGGCACGCCCAGCGTGGTCAGGGCATGAATCTGCGACCTGGCCACCCGCGAATGCAGGATGTCACCAACAATGGCCACCCGCAGATTGGTGAAGTCCCGCTTGTAATGGCGGATGGTGTACATGTCGAGCAAGGCCTGGGTGGGGTGGGCGTGGCGCCCGTCACCGGCGTTGATGACATGCACGTCAGGAGCGACATGCTGTGCGATCAGGAATGGCGCGCCGCTCTGGGCGTGGCGCACCACAAACATGTCGGCATGCATCGCCTCCAGGTTGTGAATGGTGTCGAGCAGGGTTTCGCCCTTGCTGGTGGAAGATGCGCCAATATTCAGGTTGACCACATCCGCCGACAGCCGCTTGGCGGCGATTTCGAAAGTGGTGCGGGTGCGGGTGGAATTCTCGAAAAACAGGTTGAATACCGATTTGCCGGTCAGGATCGGTAATTTCTTCACATCGTGATCCGACATCGAGACAAAGCTTTCGGCCTTGTCGAGAATCTGGGTCAGGATCGGCTGCGGCAGGCCTTCGACTGTCAGCAGATGCTGCAGCTCGCCATGCTGATTGAGTTGCGGGTGATGAAGCGCCATCGTGGTTTCCAGCAAGGGTTAGACAGGATATTCACCCGGCGCATCGTGCGGAATGCTCTGTGCCGGATAATCGAAGAATTGTTGCAGAATCTGCTGGGCAGCGACCTGATCCAGCGCCGGCTTGCGCTTTCTGGCGCGTAGGCCGGTTTCGGCCAGCATGCTGTCTGCCAGCGCCGAACTCAGGCGCTCGTCAACCAGCCGCACCGGCAGACCAAACCGGCCATGCAGCCGGTTGGCAAATTTGCGCGCCAGCCGGGTCATGTCGTGGCCAGAGCCATCCAGATGCACTGGCAACCCCACCAGCAGCAATACCGGTTCCCATTCGCGCAGCAATGAAGCCACCGCACCGAAGCGGTCATCGTTGGATTC
>CAZBWH010000028.1:0-6822 GCA_964495595.1 uncultured Burkholderiales bacterium
TGTTCGGGGTCAGTGTCCTGAATCCTTCTCAGGGTGTCATGGTCAATCTGGAGCTGTCGGCAATGGAGGCTGATGGCCGTGGTAAAGTGTTGTCCAGCCCGCGCATTGTGACTGGTGATCAACAGAAAGCTGTGATTGAAGCGGGCACCCAGATTCCATACCGCTCGTCCAGCGCTCTTAGCGGTACGACAACTACCTTTAAGGACGCTGTATTATCCCTTGGTGTCACGCCGCGCATTACGCCGGATGGTCGGGTGCTGATGGAGCTGGAGATCAAGAAGGATGCGCCTGACTGGGCTCGCGCCGTGGACGGTGAGCCACCGATCGACAAGAAGCTGGTCAAGACCAATGTGCTGGTCGCCAATGGCGAAACTGCGATTCTGGGTGGGGTGTATGAGCAGAATGATCAGGTCGTGGTGACCAAAGTTCCATTCCTGGGTGATCTGCCGCTGATTGGCGGGCTCTTCCGTCATTCGACCAAGGTTGATGATCGAGTCGAGCTGGTGGTATTCATCACTCCGAAGGTGCTGGACGAATCAATGTCGATTCGCTGACCCGGCTTTAGATGGGATACAATGCCTGCCATGAAAATGGCAGGCAATTTATTTTTAATCGGTCTGATGGGGGCCGGAAAGACCACTGTTGGCAAGATTCTTGCGCGGCGACTGCATTGGCCGTTTTATGATTCCGATCATGAAATCGAGTCAAGAACCGGAGTCAAAATACCGACCATCTTCGAAATTGAGGGGGAGGGCGGATTTCGTAACCGGGAGGTTGAGATCATCGCTGAATTGGTTGATCTGCCCGATATCGTTCTGGCAACCGGTGGTGGTGCAGTGCTGCGCCAGGAAAACCGGGATGCGCTGAAGCGGCACGGAACGGTTATTTATCTGCGTGCCAACGTCGATGATCTGTATGAGCGCACCCGGCACGACCGCAACCGCCCTCTGTTGCAGACCGAAAACCCGAAGGCCAGGCTGCAAGCGCTATTCGAGCAGCGTGACCCGATTTATCGGGAGTTGGCAGATATTGTCGTCGATACGTCACGCCAAAGCGTCAATAGTCTGGTTTCCCAACTGGAACGCAAGTTGCAGAGCCACTTTCAGCAATAGCAAGCACCGAAATAATGCACACACTCGACCTTGATCTAGGCTGCGACTCTTACCCGATCGTGATCGGCGAGGGCTTGCTTGCCCAGTCGGAGCGGATGCTGCCATACATTCGTTCTTCCCAGGTGGCCGTGGTAACCAATACCACGGTCGCGCCGTTGTACTTGCAACACGTGGCTGGGGCATTGCGTCAGGCCGGCAAACAGGTGGTGGAAATCATTTTGCCGGATGGTGAGGTATACAAGACCTGGGAAACACTCAATCTGATTTTCAATGCCTTGCTGGAGGCTCGCTGCGAGCGAAAGGCGACATTGATTGCCCTTGGTGGCGGGGTGGTCGGGGATATGACCGGATTTGCCGCCGCCTGCTATTTGCGCGGGGTGCCGTTCATCCAGATCCCGACGACCTTGCTGTCGCAGGTGGATTCATCGGTGGGGGGGAAGACCGGCATCAACCATCCTCTGGGCAAGAACATGATCGGCGCATTCTATCAGCCTCGCCTGGTGCTGGCCGATATTGCAACGCTGAACACCTTGCCAGCCAGAGAATACGCTGCCGGCCTTTCCGAGGTGATCAAGTACGGGTTGCTGGGGGATCGCGAGTTTTTCGATTGGCTGGAAACCAACATGCCCGCTTTGCTGGATCGCTATCCCGAGGCGGTAGAGTATGCGGTGCACCGCTCTTGCTGGAATAAGGCCCGGATCGTTGCGGCCGACGAGCGCGAGTCTGGGGTTCGGGCGTTACTGAATCTTGGGCACACCTTTGGTCATGCGATCGAGGCTGGCATGGGTTATGGTGCCTGGCTGCACGGTGAGGCGGTGGCTGCGGGGATGGCGATGGCGGCGGATGTTTCCTGTCGCTTGGGCTGGTTGTCGGGGCATGATTTGCAACGCACGCTGGATCTGTTGATTTCCGCCAGATTGCCGGTCAAGGGCGCCCGACTGGGTGTGGCGCGATATCTTGAGCTGATGTCCAGTGACAAGAAGGTCGAAGCGGGCACGGTGCGCTTTGTACTTCTGCGCCAGATCGGGGATGCGGCGATGCATTCCGGTGTCGATACGGCGGTGCTTGAGGCGGTGCTGACAGACCGGGTAGACGATATCAACCCGGCCTCCCGGTTTGGCTGATCCTGTTGAAAGCCCACCCGGCTCGGCTTGATCAGGGTGAACCGGGGCGGTGCAGCCGTGCGTAGAAAATGGCGCAGCCAAAAAACAGTGTGCTCAGGGCAATCTCGACGCCTGCAAGCCACTGACTGACACCGGAATCGGCCCAGGCGCGCATGACGCCTTCGGCAAAGTAGGGCAGCATGAACATGCTTGCCCACTGATAAGTATATCGTTTGCCGCGCAGAATGCCGAACAGCGGCAGCAGCAAGGCGACGGCCTTGAGCACCAGCCACGACCCGCCAGGGCGCAGTGGCGCCAGTACCAGTTCCCACGCCAGACAGAGCAGGATCAGCGCAATCAGGCTGCTGCTCGCCCCGAAATGCAGGTAGCGGATCATTGTTTTGCCCGGTAACCGCTCGCCAGGGCCGACGCCGTGAAAGCAAGCCGTTTACCTTGAGCCAGTGCCAGCAGGCGTTCATGTTCAGTGATCGGGCGATCGCTGCTGATGCCAGCAACGTGACTGACGCCGTAGGGTGTGCCGCCGCTGTCGGTGATGTTCAGCGACGTCTCGGTGAATGGCAGGCCCAGCAACAGCATGCCGTGGTGCAGCAAGGGCAGCATCATGGTCAGCAGGGTGGTTTCGTTGCCGCCGTGCATGCTGCCGCTACTGGTGAACACACATGCGGGCTTGCCGACCAGCTCGCCATTGAGCCATTCACGGGCGGTACCATCCCAGAAATACTTCATCGCCGCTGCCATGTTGCCGAACCGGGTCGGGCTGCCCAAGGCCAGTGCGCAACATTCGAACAGGTCACGCTTTTCGACATAAGGGGGACCGTCTGGCGGGATGCTGGTTGCCGTGGCTTCGCAAACCGTCGAGACCGCAGGGACGGTGCGGATACGTGCCTGGCAGCCCGGAACCGACTCGATGCCACGGGCGATCAGATGGGCCAGGCGGGCAACCGAACCATGATGAGAGTAATAGAGAACCAGGATTTCTTGCATATTGAACGGCTCCAGTTTGGGTGCGTTATTATAAGCGACCCTGATCCATGTTCTGGCTCTCTATGTTTGCTCGTTTCGCCCGCCCGGGCATGCAGCCGTTTCGGAACGGCTACGGTTTTGTTGGCTTTGTGCTCAACCGCTACCAGCAGGACCAGTGCCTGCAGACCGCTGGTAGCCTGACCTTTACGACATTACTGGCGCTGGTGCCGTTGCTGACCATTGTGGTCATGGTGTTTTCGGCGTTTCCGGTGTTTGGTGACCTGAGCAATCAAGCCAAGATTTTCCTGCTGACCAATCTGATGCCGACCTCGGCCAGCAAGGTAATTACCGTTTACATGCGGCAGTTCTCCGAGAACGCAACTCGCCTGACTGCAATGGGTATCGTCTCCTTGTTGCTGACTTCGCTGATGATGATGCTGACCATCGAACGCACTTTCAACGAGATCTGGCGGGTCAACGAGCCACGGCCGTTGTTCAGGCGAATCGTGCTCTACTGGGCGGTGATGACTCTGGGGCCGTTTCTGGTTGGGGGCAGCCTGTCGTTGACCTCGTGGCTGGTCAGCGAGTCGGCGGATTATGCCTCGCTGCTGCCGTATGTCGGGGCAGGATTGCTGGATAGCGTGCCATGGCTGCTGTCGGTGATGGCGTTTTCGCTGCTGTATTATGCCGTGCCCAATTGCAGTGTGCCCTGGCGGCACGCCGCAGCGGGCGGTGTGGTGGCTGCCATTCTGTTCGAGCTGGTCAAAAAAGGGTTTGCGATGTACATCAAGGCCTTTGGATCGTACAAGATGGTTTACGGCGCGTTTGCCAGCATTCCGATTTTCCTGCTCTGGGTTTACGTTGTCTGGACTACCATCCTGTTCGGTGCGGTGCTGGCTGCGACGCTCAGTTACTGGCGAGAGGGTGCGTGGCGGCGTCGGCCGGTGGTTGGCAGGGACTTTTTCACTGCGGTGCGGATCTTGTTGATACTGGCCCAAGCGCAGCGCAGCGGTGCGGTGCTGGACGTGCTTCAGCTGCAGCAACAATTGCATTGCGGACTGGATCAGCTCACCGGGCTATTACAGCGGCTGCATCGGGCGCAACTGGTCGAGCGTACCCTGGATGGTGATTGGCTGCTGCGCCGGGCGCCGGACGAGGTGCGGCTGACCGATCTGTACCGATTGCTGGTGTTGCGCCCGCTGAATCCAGACAGGATGCACCCGCAGGAGCAATGGCTGGCTGCGTATCTGGGAGAAGCCTTGCAGATTGCTGAAACCGCGCTTGACCAGTCGATTGCGTCGGTGATGACTGCTCAGGCGACTTCATCGAGCAGGCTGAGTGCGCAGTCGGCCAGCAACTGAAGCTCGTGGTCTTCCAGAATGTACGGTGGCATGAAATAGACCGTATTGCCGATCGGTCTGACCAGGACGCCGCGCTCCAGGGCCCGGGTAAAGCAGCGTCCCGCGAAGCCTGGCCGGGCATCCGGAACGTCGAATGCCCAGATCATTCCGGTCTGGCGCCAATGTCGGGCGCGTGGATGGGCTTGGGCCGGCTGCAGCAAATCGTTGAGCCGCGAGGCTGTCGAGCGGTTTCGCTCCAGCACGCCTTCGGTGGCGAAGATATCCAGCACCGCCAATGCAGCGGTGCAAGCCAGCGCATTGCCGGTGTAGGAATGCGAATGCAGAAAACCGCGCCGGAGGTCGTCCGAGTAGAACGCCTGGTAGATGTCATCCCGGCAGAGCACGGCTGACAGCGGCAGGTAGCCGCCGGTCAGCCCTTTGGACAGACAGAGCAGGTCGGCCTGGATGTTGGCCTGTTCGCAGGCAAACAGACTGCCGGTACGCCCGAAGCCGACCGCGATTTCGTCAGCGATCAGATGAATCTGATAGTGATCGCACAAGGCGCGCAGCCGGCTCAGGTAGTCAGGGTGATACATGGCCATGCCTACGGCGCCTTGTACCAGCGGTTCGACAATGATCGCCGCGATCTGCCGATGTACTGCTTGCAACTGTTGCGCGGCCAGGTCGGCGCAGTGATGCGCCCATTCCCGGGCGGAGGTGCCGGCTGGCGCCAGTCGCCAGTCCGGGCTGGGCAACTGTGCGTGGTGTCGCAGCAAGGGGGCATAGGTATCGCGGAACAGGGCAATGTCGGTGACGCCTAACGCGCCCAGCGTTTCGCCGTGGTAGCCGTTGGCCAGGCTGAGAAACCCGGATTTTTCCGGCTGGCCCCGGTTGCGCCAGTAGTGGAAGCTCATTTTCAGTGCGATTTCGGTGGCTGAGGCTCCATCAGAGCCAAAAAAGGCGTGCCCCAATCCGGTCAGTGCGGCGAGTCTTTCGGCCAGTTCGATGGCCGGGCGATGGGTAAAGCCCGCCAGCATGACGTGTTCCAGTTGGCCAAGCTGCTCTACGATGGCTGCGTTGATTCTTGGATTGCAGTGGCCGAACAGGTTGACCCACCAACTGCTGACGGCATCCAGGCAGCGATGGCCGTCGTAATCGTACAACCAGGCGCCGGCAGCTCGTTTGATTGGCAACAGCGGCAGGGTTTCGTGCTGTTTCATCTGCGTGCAGGGATGCCAGACCGCAGCGAGACTGCGTGCCAGCCAATCGGCATTATTCATGTTCGGATCAGGTGCTGAGTCATACGGGAGATCGTTTCATGACTGTAGCCGCACTGGCAAGTGCCGGGGCCGGGTGCGCTGGCAAAAAAGCCAGGCCAGAGGTGGCCGGGAAGAGGCTGGTTATCCGGAATGGAAAAAAGTTCATCTGGATACGCATATTTTTCTTGCAATCGTCATGGGTAGAGCATAGACTCTAGTCATGCACAAAAAATACAGCACCCGGCAAGCTGATAACAACAAAAACAAAGTCTTACCATAAAAACCAAGTCCGGCAGGCAAGATATATACAACGAGAGAGAAATAGAGCAGCAACGCGGCGCCGTGGAATTCCACGGCGTTTTTATTTTTTCTGGCCGGGCACCACCCCACTCCGGCTACCTGTCTTTTGCCAGGTAACGGTGAGTGTTCAGTGTCCTGGGGGATAGACCTTTGCAGCGGCGAGGTCAAGGGTGACACTGCGCTGGCCATCGGTGAGCAGCAGTTGGCCTTCCTGCAGGGTGCACTGCAGCTGCATGCTGCGGGCGGCCAGTTCCCCCAGCTCGACCGCTGCACCGGTCGGCAGGCAAACAATCTCCAGATTGTGCAGCCGGCTGAGCTTGGGCTGCAGTTGTTGCCACCAGATGTCGGCGGCGTGCCCGCTGTAGGCGTAGACCACTACCCGCTGTGACCGGCTGCAGGCCTTGCGCAGCCGTTTTTCATCGGGTTGTCCCAGTTCGATCCACAGCAACATGTTGCCGGTCAGGTCGTCGAGCCAGGCATCAGGCGCATCGTCGTCGCTCAAGCCTTTGCCAAACTGGATGCCCGGGTCGGCGTGAACGGCGAATGCCAGCAGCCTGACCATCAGGCGGTCGTCGGTTTCCGAAGGATGGCGGGCCAGGGTCAGGTGGTAATCGTGGTAATGGTGCCGATCCATATCGGCGATCTGCAGGTGCGCTTTGTACACCGTTGCCTTGAGGGCCATGGGCTTTTCCGGGGTGGTTCGGGCAGGGGCGGGCAGTATAGC
>CAZBWH010000028.1:6832-29409 GCA_964495595.1 uncultured Burkholderiales bacterium
TAGCACTGGCTGCGGGCTTGAAAGTCGGCAGGCCATGCTCCATTTGTCACCTTGGCGCGTTATGCTGTCTGCATTTGCTGCCAATTTCTTTTACCCAACCACGGATCGCATCATGAGTCACAACAAGCTGGAACATTTTCTCGAAGCGTCGATTTTTCACAGCCGCTGGCTGCTGGTGCCTTTTTACCTGGCCTTGATTGCCGGCATCGGCGCCTTGTTCTTCAAGCTGATCAAGGAATTCAAAGAGCTGATCATGGTTCTGGTGTCCGGCGATGGCAACGCGATCTTGCCGGTACTCAGTCTGGTCGACATTACTTTGGTCGCCAATCTGCTGGTGATCGTGATTTTCAGTGGCTACGAAAACTTCATTTCCCGGATGGATGTCGCGCACAACTCGCCTGACAAGCCCAGCTGGATGGGCAAGGTGACTTACGCCGATCTGAAGCTGAAACTGATCGGTTCGATTGTGGCGATTTCCGCTATTGATCTGCTGAAAGCGTTCGTCAACATCAAGTCGGTGCCGCACGAGGATCTGGCGTGGCTGATTGGCATACATTTTACTTTCCTGATTTCCGGTGTGCTGTTTGCCCTGACCGACAAGCTATCGGCCAAGCACTGAGCCTCTCCCGCATGCAGGCGGTCGGCCTGCAGACCGCGCCGATATTGGCGTTCGGCTGGCCTGCAGGCCTCGTCCCTATTGGCTTGCAGCCATGCTGGCCTGGCGGCTGGGTAGCCGGAACCACAGGGCGTACAGTGCCGGCACGAACAGCAGGGTAATGGCGGTGCCGACCGCGACGCCGCCAATCAGTACGTAGGCCAGCGGGCCCCAGAAGCTGTCGTGGGTGAGCGGGATGAAGGCCAACACGGCGGCCAGTGCGGTCAGGATCACCGGGCGGGCGCGCTGTACGGCGGCTTCGACCACGCCTTCGAACGCGCTCATACCGGCATCGAAGTTGTCGCTCACCTGCTGAGTGAGAATCAGCGTGTTGCGCATCAGGATGCCCGCCAGCCCGGTCAGCCCCAGCAAGGCGACGAAGCCGAACGGCTGGTGGAACAGCAGCAGTGCCACCACCGCACCGATCAGGCCGAGCGGCGCTGTCGCCAGCACCATGAAGGTGCCGGAGAACGAGCGCATCTGCAGCATGATGAAAATCAGCATGAAGGCGGCCATTGCCGGCTGCAGGGCCTGGATCGAGGCATCCGCCTTGCCTGACTGCTCGACCGAGCCAGCGATGTCGATGCGGTAGCCCGGTGGCAGGCTGGCGCGCACGCCGGCCAGTGCCTGCCAGACGGCAGCCGTGACGTCGTTGGGCTGGCCGCGGTTCAGGTCGGCCTGCACCGCAACAAACGGCTCGCGGTTGTAGCGCTTGATCACCGGTTCTTCGTACCGGACTTCGATCTGCCCCAGTTGACTGACCGGCAGCTTGCGGCCGTCGCGGCTGAGGATTTCCAGCTCGGCCAGCCGGCCGGCAGTGATTTTCTCGCCGCCGATGGCGCCACGGGCGTAGACCTCGACGCTGCGGATATCCTGGCGTAACTGGGTGACCGGCACCCCTTCCAGCTGCAACTGCAGTTGCTGTGACACATCCTGCACGGTCAGCCCCAGCAGCCGCAACCGCTCCATGTCCATTGCCAGATGCAGCACCGGCGTCCGGCTGTCCCAGTCCAGGTGCGGGTCTTTCAGTCGTTGATCGGCACTCATCACACGGCGCACCTGGTGGGCGATGTCGCGCAGTTTGACCGGATCGGCGCCGAACACGCGAAAGGCGATCGGCCAGATCACCGGCGGCCCGTACAGCAGCTTGTAAACCCGCACCCGCGCTTCGGGGAATTCACCCCGGTCGATGCGAGCCTGCAGCAGGGCGATGATCCGGTCGCGGGCGGCGACATCATTGGCCACTGCAATCAGCTTGGCAAAGGCCGGATCGGGCGGCTCGGGGTTGGCGGAGATGAAAAAGCGCGGTGCGCCGCTGCCGACGTAGGCCGACAGCGATTTGACCTCGGCCAGCGGCGCGAGAATCGCCTCAACCCGCTTGACGGTGCGGTCGGTGGCGGTAATGGCGCTGCCGGGCGGCAGATTGACGCTGATCAACACTTCCGGCCGGTCGGAGCCGGGAAAGAATTGCTTCTGCACAGCAAACGCCATGCCCAGCCCGGCCAGCAGCAACAGCCCCAGCGTGGCAGCGACCACGGTTTTGCGGTACTGCACACACCAGGCAATCAGCCGCCGCAGCCGCTGGTAAGCCGGCGTCTGGTACAGGCTGGCGTGATCGTGCGCCTGGCCGGCAACAGGCGCTGGCAGCAGCTTCACCCCCAGGTAGGGCACGAACACCACGGCGACCAGCCACGACACCAGCAACGCCAGAGCCAGCACCCAGAAAATGTTGCCGGCGTATTCACCGACGCCGGAGCGGGCAAAGCCGATCGGGAAAAAGCCGGCGGCGGTGACCAGCGTGCCGAACAGCATCGGCGCCGCAGTGACGCTCCAGGCGTGGCCGGCAGCGCGAATCCGGTCCCAGCCTTCGGCCATTTTCACCAGCATCATTTCCACGGCGATGATGGCATCGTCGACCAGCAGCCCCAGCGCAATGATCAGCGCCCCCAGCGTGATGCGGTCGAGATTGATTCCCATCAGCTTCATGGCCAGGAAGGTAATGCCCAGCGTCAGCGGCACGGCAATACCGACGATCAGGCCGGCACGCAGGCCGATGGCCAGCACGCTGACGGCGACCACCACCGCCACTGCGACCATGAACTTGAGCTGGAACAGGTCAACCGCGCCACGAATTGCCTCGGTCTGATCCGTCAGCACGTCCAGCGCCATCCCCAGCGGCAGGCTCGCCCGTTCGCTGGCCAGAAAGCCGCTCAGCCGCAGGCCGAAATCCAGCCCGTTCTGGCCTTTCTGCATCACGACCCCCAGCAGCAGCGCATCCTGGCCGCGCGAGCGCACCAGCGAGCCGGGAGGGTCTTCATAGCCACGGTGGATGGTGGCCAGATCGGCCAGCTTCAGCAGCCGGTTACCAACCCGGATCGGCACCGCAGCCAGTTGCGCCGGGTCGGACAGATCGCTGTCCAGCCGCAGGTACAGCCTGGGGCCAACGGTTTCCAGCCGTCCGGCCGGCAACAGCCGGTTGCTGGCGTCAATCGCCTCGAACACCGCCTGCGGCGCCAGCCCCAAGTTCAGCAACCGCGCATGGTCGAATTCGAGAAACACCCGCTCGCTGCGCTCACCCAGCAGCAGCGCCTTGTGTACACCTTCCATCCGCCGCAGCCGGTCACGGATCGACTCAGCCTCGCGAGTCAGTTCGCGCATCGGCATGCCCGGTGCGGTCACGGCAACCAGCTTGAAATAGACGTCGGAGAAATCATCGTTGACCAGCGGGCCGATCACGCCGGCCGGCAGGAGGCGCGCTTCGTCCTGCATCCGTTTGCGTACCTCGTAGAACAGTGCAGGCACCTTGGCCTGCGGAGTGTAATCGTGGAATTCGACTTGCAATGTAGCCTGGCCGGCCCGCACCGTGGTTTCGATGCGGTAGAGGTTTTCCACTTCCTGGATGCGTTTTTCCAGCCGGTCGACCACCTGCCGTTGCAGCTCGTCCGGCGTGGCGCCCGGCCAGCCAACCGACACCATCATGACCCGCACGGTGAACGCCGGGTCTTCCGCCCGCCCCAGCGACAAAAAGGAATGAATCCCGGCCAGCACCGCCAGCATCAGGAAAAACAGCGTGATCGCCCGTTCGCGTACTGCCAGCGCCGACAGATTGGGAAAGCTCATCGGGCCAGCTCCCGTACCGCCATCTGGTCATTCAGCAGATGTGCGCCCAACGCCACCAGCCGGTCAGACGACTGCAGCGGGCCGCGAATGCGCGCCTGTTCATGGTCCAGCGCCAGCACCCGTACCGGCACCGCTTGCACCCGCCCCTGCTGGACGCGCCAGACACGCGGCCCTTTGCTGCGTTCATCCAGCGCACCCAGCGGCACGGCGAAATCGCCTTCCGTCGCCGCGTGGCCGGCAAACCGGGTGCGCACTACAGAGCCGAGCAGCAGCGAGCCGGCCGGGTCGCTGACGGTGTAGCGGGCCCGCCGGGTGCGGCCGAGCGGATCGACCGCGCCTGCCGTTTCCCGCAGCTGCAATGGCCGACGGCTGCCATCGGCCAGCCACACCTCGCCCTGGGCGGGCGGGGTGTGCTGATCGGGGAAAAACACTTCGACTTCACGTTCCCCGGCCTGCGCCAGCATCGCTACCGGCTGGCCAGCAGCCACCACCTGGCCCGTTTCGCCGCTGACATCGATCAATACTCCGCCAGCCGGGGCCTGTAGCCGGGCGTAGCCCTGTGCGTTGCGCGCCTGCTCCAGCCGGGCGCTGGCTGCATCGCGCTGCGCCAGCCGTTGCCGGTGCATTAGTTGCGCCTGCTCCAGTGCCTGCGCGCTGGTGAATTGCTGCGCCAGCAACTGGCGTTGGCGGGCCAGCTCGCTGTCAGCGTTGGCCAGCGCTGATTCGGCAGCGGCCAAGTCGGCTTCGGCGGCACGTACCATCTGCTGCAGATCGCGCTGATCAAGCTCGAACAACACCTGGCCAGCGCTGACGGTCTGCCCGGCATCGACACTGCGCCGCGCAATCCGCCCGCCCACCTGAAACGCCAGCGGCGATTCAACCCGCGCCCGCACCGTTCCTGACATCCCCAGCGTGGCGCCCGCGCCGCCGCCCAGGGTAATGGTTTTCACCAGCGGAGGCAGCGGTGCGGCCGGCGGTGTGGAGGAGGGGCCACTGCAGGCAGCCAGGCTGCCAAGGCTGATCAGCAGGACGAGAGGGGAGATCTGCATGAAGCTGTCTTTCTGGGTGTCGGGGGGGGTGATTAAATGGCGCCGGCCTGGCGGCTGCGGGCCAGTTCGCGCTTGTAGCGGCCGGACAACTGGCGCAGTTTGATCTGGCCGTTGAGCAGCGCCAGAGTCGGTGCCGGAGGCTGGCTGCGGCGCTTGCCGGCGCCGAGGTTGCCCAGGTGGTCGACCATCCGCAGCAGCTCGGCCACCGACGACAGGCGGCTGCCCGGCCACGGTAGCGGCCAGCGGCCGATTTCGGTCGTGTGCCCTTGCAGCCATTCGCTGGCCAGCGCGGGCTGGATAGCCAGCGCCGTAGCCAGTCCGGCCAGCGCAAATCCTTGATCCAGCAGGGATTGGGCAACGTTGCGCCGGCGGATGCCGCCGGTGAGCATGACCGGCATCCGGGCCTGCGGCAACAGGCGGCGTGCCGGGTCGAGAAAATACACTTCGTCTGGCAAGGACTGACCATCGGCCGTGTGCCCCAGCATGGCCGGACTCTCATAGCTGCCGCCGGTGAGCTCCAGTGCGGCCAGCCCCAGCGGGTTGAGTTGCTGGATGACCCAGCCGGCGTCGTCGGTGCCAAAGCCGCCAGGGCAGAAATCGCTGACATTCAGATTCACGGCTACGCAGAAGTCGGGCCTGACCGCGCCGCGCACGGCGCGTACGGTGTCCAGCAACAGCCGGGCACGGTTTTCCAGCGATCCGCCCCAGCGATCCTGGCGCCGGTTGGTGTGCGCCGACAGGAATTGACTGAGCAGGTGCCCTTGTCCAGCGAGGATTTGCACACCGTCAAAGCCGGCGGCCTCCGCCAGCCGGGCGCTGTTGGCGAAACGGGCAATCACCTCCTGGATCTGGGCTTCGGTCATCGGCTGCGGAGTGACAAACTGCATGCCCGTGTCGGTAGCATCCACGCTGATGCCGGATGGGGCAAATCCCGGCTGCCCCAGCGCGGTCAGCATCTGCCGGCCCGGATGATTGAGCTGCAGCCAGGCCAGTGCGCCACGCGAACGGCAAGCCATGGCCCAGCGGCCAAAGGCATCCAGATGGCGAGCTGAATCCAGTACCACCGAGCCGGGGCTGGCCAGCGCCCGGCGATCGATCATCACATTGCCGGTAATCAGCAGGCCCGCACCACCATCGGCCCAGCGCTGGTACAGACGAACCAGCCGGCTGCCGGGGGCCTGCTGTGCATCGGCCAGGCTGCTGTCCATGGCCGCCTTGGCAATGCGGTTGGGGCAGCTGCGGCCATTGGCCAGGATCAGCGGCTGGTTGAGATCGGGTGGGGACATCGGAGACTCCAGAGTGAACGTCATGTCATTGTATTTGAACAGTGGTGTACAATTGTTGTCAACAGAGATTAGCGTTGCGGTGATCTGGCAGGGATATTGACTAAAAGTGAACAGCAATGTTCAAATGCTGGTCATTGTCTGGACAGGAGCTATCCCAATGATCCCAATTCCTGCTGCCACGCCCAGCCCGGCGCTTCGACGGATTCATCAGGCTGCGCTGCGGCTGTTTGCGCAAACCGGTTCCACCCAGCTGAGTGTCAGCGAGCTGGCGCAGGCAGCCGGGGTGGCGCGGGGAACGGTTTACAACAATCTGCGGGCGACTGATTCGCTGTTCGAGCGGATCGCCAGCGAGCTGAGCAGCGAGATGAGCCAGCGCATCCTGGCCTGCCTGGCTGCCGACACCGACCCGGCCTTGCGTCTGGCGCATGGCATCCGTTTTTTTCTGCGGCGCACCCACGAGGAGCCAGAGTGGGGGCGGTTCCTGTGTCGTTTCGCGTTGAACAACAGCACATTGCTGACCATGTGGAACGGCCCGGCGATGGCCGATCTGCAACATGGCTTTGAATCCCGTCGTTTCCAGATGCAGGCGCCCCAGTTGCCGACGATGCTGGCGCTGATCGGTGGCGCCGTGCTGGGCGCGATGTTCCTGGTGCTGGAAGGGCACAAATCCTGGCGCGAGGCCGGCGCCGATGCGGTCGAGCTGGTGCTGCGCGGCCTAGGGATTGCCGCTGACGAGGCCCGGCTGCTGGGGCAGTCGCCACTGCCGGCCCTGCCGCCGGCTGACGAGCCGGCTTGATGAATGTCAATCCGCCAGCAAATGATGCCGTGCCGATCCTGGTCGCCTGACTCTGTAAAAAATGAGTTAAATCCATGGCTTGACGGCTGACGAGCGCAGCGTTGCGGCAGCTTGTGCGACAAAATGCCGCATTTGAATCGCCGGATGGCCACTCTTATCATCGCGCGGTTATTGACTGCGAATGAACAGGTGGCCTTGATGACTTCCCGCCCGACTCCTCTCTCTCTGGCTGTGCTGGCCAGTTTTCCCTTGCTGGCGCAGGCCGCGCCCGATGTTGATCTGGAGCCGACCGTGGTGACGGCACCCCGGATGACCGCGCCGCTGACCACGGTTACCCAGCCGAAATCCCCCCGTCAGCCAGTGCCGGCCCACGATGGCGCCGACTACCTGAAAACCATTCCCGGCTTCAATGTGATCCGCAAGGGTGGCACCGACGGTGATCCGGTACTGCGTGGCATGGCCGGGTCGCGGCTGAACATTCTGCTCGATGGCGAGCAAATTCTGGGGGGGTGCGGTAACCGGATGGACCCGCCGACGGCCTACGTCTTTCCTGAATCCTACGACCGGATCAGCGTGATCAAGGGGCCGCAGACGGTGGCGCATGGGGCGGGCAATTCGGCGGGGACGGTGTTGTTCGAATACGACGCCAGAAAGCAGGTGCAGCCGGGGGCCAAGCTGTACGGCAGCCTGATGGCAGGCAGCTTCGGCCGGCACGACGAGGTGCTGGAGGCGCGCGCCAGCTCGGTGGCGGTTGACGGCCGGGTGGGGGGCACCCGCAGCCACAGCGATGATTATGAAGATGGTGATGGTCGCAAGGTTCACTCGCGCTATACCCGCTGGAGCGCCAATGCTGCTGTCGGGCTGCATCTGAATGAACGCACCCGGCTGGAGATCAGCGGGGCGAAAAGCGATGGCGAGGCCGCTTATGCCGACCGGTCGGTTGATGGCAGCCTGTTTGCACGGCAGAACATGGGCATCAAGCTGGATGCCCGCCAACCGCAGGCCGGCATCGACCGGGTCGAGGCGCAGTTGTACCGCAACTATGTCGATCATGTGATGGACAACTACAGCCTGCGGGATTTTGTGCCCACCATGATGAGCAAAGAACCGGCTTACATGAACCCTGACCGGCTGACCAAGGGTGGCAGGCTGGTGGTGACGCTGGCACCGGGCAGCGCCAGCCAGCTCAAGCTGGGTACCGACGGGCAGATCAACATCCACAGCGGCAGGATGAGCATGAAGCAATGGTCGATGCCGGCTGGCGACATGCCCCGGGTCGATGATGCACGCTTTCGCCAGCTGGGGCTGTTTGCCGAGCTGACCCAGCATCTGGACGACAGCGCCCGCCTGATTGGCGGGGGGCGGCTGGACAAGTGGCGGGCTGACGATTTGCGCGCCAAGGTGTCTGCCGGCATGACCAGCGTGACCAATCCGACCGCCAGCCAGAGCCGCAGCGACGATCTGTACAGCGGATTTGCCCGCTACGAGCACGATCTGGGGCAGGGCGGGCTGACCGCGTTTGCCGGACTGGGGCATGTGCAGCGTTTCCCGGACTACTGGGAGCTGATCAACAAGGAAAGTGCCGATAGCCTGACGTCGTTCTACACCAGGCCGGAAAAGACCAGCCAGCTGGATGTGGGCGTGACCGGCACGGCGGGCGCGACACGGCTGGGTTTGTCGGCCTTTGCCAGCCAGATCGAGGATTACATCCTGATCCAGTCGCAATACGTCAAGGCGGCCGGCATGGGCACGACTCGCACCGCTTCGATCTCCCGCAATGTCGATGCCCGCACCGTGGGGCTGGAAGCCAGTGCCGGACGTGATCTGGGCGCCCATCTCAAGCTGGACGCGACGCTGGCGTACGTGCGTGGCGAAAACCGCACCGACAGCGTACCGCTGGCGCAACTGCCGCCGCTGGAAGGCCGGCTGATCGCAGCCTGGGATAACCAGGTCTGGTCGTTTGGTGGCCTGGTAAGGCTGGTAGCGCGCCAGGGGCGGGTGGCCGCCAATCAGGGCAATATTGTCGGTCAGGACATCGGCGCCACCGGTGGTTTCGGCGTGCTGTCGCTCAACGGTGGCTGGAAGCCACACAAGGTACTGCAGTTGAGCGCCGGGATCGACAACCTGCTCGACAAAACCTACGCCGAGCACATCAGCCGGTCGGCCGTGGCGGTGCCGGGCTACGCGCTGCAGACCACCCGCGTCAACGAGCCGGGGCGCAATCTGTGGTTGAAGGCGAGCGTTACGCTCGATTGAGGCCGCTCAGGCAGGGGGCAGCGCCCCCCGCCGCGGTGATGCAGGTTCAGGAGCCCAGCAGCGCCTGGTAGTGTCTGGCGGTTTCGGCCGGGCGCTCCAGCATCGGTAGATGGCCGACCTCAGGCATGACCACGACCCGGGTCGCGGCCTGGGTCAGGTGCTGCTGGAATACCGGAATGCTGCTCAGATCAATGATCTGATCCTTGTCGCCCCACAGTAGCAGCGTCGGCGCCTTGACCTTGGGCAGCAAGGGGGCCAGGTTGAGTTCTTCGCGGCGCAGTTCGGCAAACACCTTGGCGTTGAACGGCTTGTGTGCCAGTGCCCGATCCGCCAGCACGTCCAGCACGTAGCCCGGAATGTAGGGCGGATCCTCCATCACTAGTTTCAATACCCGGCGAAAATCGTCGCGGTCTTTGGGCAGCATCAGATTGTTGCCGGCGTACAGTTGCTGCATGAAATGGGTTTTTTGCGGCGAATCGACCCCGGCAGCATCGAACAGCCCCAGCGTCAGCACCTGATCCGGATAAGTGGCGGCGTAGTAGGCGCCGATGTAGCCGCCCATCGAGTTGCCGACCAGATGGAACTGTTTGATGCCCAATGCCTGCATCAGCGCCTGCAGGCGCTCAGCCTGCTTCGGAATGCTGTAGCTGGCGCTGTCGATGCGGCTGCTGCGGCCAAAGCCGGGCAGGTCGGGGATGATGACCCGGTAGCGGTCACTGAAGTGACGGGCAAAGCGGGTCCAGTTGCCCGAATCGGCAGTGATGCCGTGCAACATCAGGATGACGGGGCCGCTGCCGCCTTCCAGATAAGCGATGTCGTGGCCGTCGATCTGGATCTGCTTGCGCTCCAGCCGGGAGAGGGATTGCTCCATCGACAGTGCGGAGTCAACGATTTTTTCCTGCGAGCAGCCGGCGGTCAGCGACAGGCTGACGGCAAGCGAAAAGGCAACGAGCAAGCGGCGTGGCATTGGGGTTCCTGTTTATGACATTTGCGTTGTTGGATTGTACAACAAACCGGCAGCCCGTCTGTACCGGCAACGATTGTGCCGGCAGGCTGTTGATCCGCTGTCTACCATGAAGTATTTTCCCGACGGTAGCGAACCATGTCGACTTTTGCGTCGCTGAGTGTGCTTGAGGACGACCTTTCTCCCTCTGGCGCAGCAGATCCGGCTCAAGTCCGACAGGCTGCCATATTCCGCTGTCCGAGCGGAAAATCGGCCGCTCGATAGTCCTAAGTTGTGTTAACCAGCTCCGGCCTGCAGCGAGACATGGCTGAAATGGGGCGACGGCACAAGCTGTAGGCCTTGCCCAAAGGTATCTGGTTGCCAAACCCATGTCGGCAGACCTGATGCAGAAATGGCTGACCCGCAACGGCTGACCGTTGCCAATCCACTTAACCGGAGAACCGAGTATGGCCCGTCTACCGCGTGCGCAACTGGCTGGCTGGCCGCATCTGCTGGTTCAGCGGGTGCATGATGGCCAGTTGCTGGCCCGCGACGATCAAGACCGGCAGCGCCTGCTTGACTGTCTGCGCGATGCCGCACGGGTTCACCGGGTAGCCATCCATGCTTACGCCCTTGCAGCAGACCGGCTCTGGCTGCTGGTCACCCCCAGCGAGCCGGACGGCATCAGCTTGCTGATGCAGGCACTGGGCCGGCGTTATGTCGCGTTGTTCAACCGGCGTCATGCACGGGAAGGCAGCCTTTGGTCGGGCCGGTTCCGCGCCACGCTGATTGACCCGCAGCACGCGCTGCTTGACGGCATGGCGCTGATTGAAACACTGGCCGTCAGGCAGGGCCGGGTGGCGCAGGCCGACGACGACCCGTGGAGCAGCGCCCGCCACCACCTGGGCCGCAGCAGCGACCCCCTGCTGACCGTACACCCGCAATTCTGGACGTTGGGCAACACCCCCTTCGAGCGCGAAGCCGCCTGGCGCCAGCGGCTGCAGGAAGGCCTGCCCGCCGACCGCATCCAGGCCATCGAACAGGCCGTGCATACCGGCTGGGCGCTGATGCCGGCCGATGCTGCCGAGCGCCTGCAAGCCACCGTCGGCCGCCGCCTCTCCCCCCGACCGCGAGGCCGGCCACGCAAACCGGCCACCGACCACAGCCCATCCGACTCCGATTGATTGCCTCTGGCATCGGCCTGCAAAGCAATACCAGAGCGGCGTCCAGGCCGGCCTGCGCGCCTCCATGACCTGCGCAAACCGCAGGCTCTTGCACGCGCTGAGTTTGGAATGCCCAAAAGTGTCGATGATTTTTACATGTCAATTATATTGAAATAATAAGTGTTTATTAAACAATGGCTTGTTGATGTGGCGTGACTATTGCTTTGTGTGCTTCAGCCAAAAATTACCCTTATCACTTTTCCGAGGTGTTACATGAAACTTGCCCATATCATTACTTCGATCGCGATGGCTGCCAGCGCCAGCGGTGCCAGCGCCTTTACTGTTGGCCACTATAACAGCTCAAAAGAGTCATATGGCTTGGCCGGTAGCTACATCGGCCTTGCCAAGCAGTCGCTGATCGACAAAGGTTATACGCTGACATCTACTGGCAGCATGGATGCAACTTTCCTCGCCGGCGTTGACGCTGTGTACATTGGCTTGATGAACTCGACGCCAAGTGCCACCGAAATTTCGGCACTTCAGCAATTCGTAGATGTTCAGGGTGGCTTTCTGTTCATCCAGACTGACTGGACCCTGGCTAGTTGGACCGCGCCGGCCAACGCCATTTTGTCAAATTGGGGTATTGCCCATGGCGGTACATATAGCAACGATACCCATGTTACCGTGGGCAGTTCCGAGTGGGTCTCCAATCCGAATGTGGTCAACGGCTTCATCGGCTCAGCGCACAGCATTGTCACTTCGGCTCCCGCTGATTTCGAAGTGCTGGGCCGCGACAGCTCAGGCCATCCGGTTCTCGGCGTTTTCGATGCGGGCGCTGGGCGTTCCAGTGACGTGCTGATCGCGACCGACATCAATTTCTGGAGTGATGGCATTGGCTGGACCAATGCCGGTAACCGCAACCTTTGGGACAATATCTGGCAGGCGGCGGCCACTCAGACCAGTGGCGCCAATAATGTTCCTGAGCCTTCTTCGCTTGCCCTTCTAGGTGTCGGTGTAATTGGCGCCTCTTTGGCGCGCCGTCGAGTAACGGCCTGAGTATTTGTCATATCACGGGGCTCTTGAATGCCCCCCCCGAACTGCGCCAGTATGGTTTCGCATACTGGCGTTTTTTATTCGGCTTCTGGGTAGGTGCCGGGCAAGATCGAGCCCAATGCCTTTGGCATGGCCAGGGCCGCCGACTGGCAGGCTCAGCTCGATCGGCACCAGCGCCGTCACTGTCTGTTCCCGCTGCCGCCAGTTGTGTCATGCTATTCCCTTTGTTCAACTGACCGAAGGACTCTGCAATGAAAACCGCTCTGGCCATCCGCCATCTCGCCTTTGAAGATCTGGGCTCGTTTGCCGCCGTGCTGGCCGAACGGGGCTTTCGCCTTGACTATCTCGACGCCGGGGTCGACGACCTGGCCGGGGTCGATGTGTTGGCACCCGAGCTGCTGGTGGTGCTGGGCGGGCCGATTGGCGCGTATGAAGAGGCGATTTATCCATTTCTGCACGACGAACTGCGCCTGCTGCAACAACGGCTGGCTGCTGACCGGCCAACGCTGGGTATCTGTCTTGGGGCGCAACTGATGGCGCGGGCACTGGGGGCGCGGGTGTACCCCGGGCCGGCCAAGGAAATCGGCTGGAAGCCGCTCACCCTGACCGAGGCCGGCCGGGCATCGCCGGTAGCGGCGCTGGCCGCCGAGCACACGTCGATGCTGCACTGGCACGGCGACACCTTCGATCTGCCCGAAGGTGCCCGCCTGCTGGCCTCCACCGACATCTGCCAGCAGCAGATCTTCGCGTGGGGGCGCAACGCGCTGGGGTTCCAGTGCCACCCGGAGGCGTTGGGCAAGCATCTGGAGCGCTGGCTGATCGGCCACGCGTGCGAGCTGGGGGCGGCCGGGGTGGCGGTGCCGTCGTTGCGCGCCGCCAACGCGCAGCATGCGCCGGCGCTGGAGCGGCAGGGGGCGCTTTGCCTGGCTGGCTGGCTGGACGAGGTAGGTCTGTGATCCAGTGCGACCTGGTGCCGATCAGGCAACTGCTAATCGGTGACTTGCAGCCGTTTGGCCCGCACGGTGAGCCCAGCGGCATCGACAAACAGCCCGTCAGCGGAGCGCTGACGGCTGGTCCGACCGGGCTGGCCGGTGACCGGCAAGCCGACCTGCGTCACCACGGCGGGCCGGACAAGGCCATTCACCATTACCCGGCCGAGCACTACCTGGCGTGGCAGGCCACGGGTTTGCCGCTCGACCCGGCCCGGCTGCAGCCGGGCGGCTTTGGCGAAAACATCAGCACCACCGGGCTGACCGAACAGACCGTCTGCATTGGCGATGTGTTTCGTGCCGGCAGCATCGTCCTGCAGGTTGCGCAGGCCCGCCAGCCGTGCTGGAAGCTGGGCATCCGGTTCGGCTGGCCCGAGCTGCCGCTGCAGGTGCAGGCCAGCGGCCGCACCGGCTGGTATTACCGGGTGCTCGAAGCCGGCACGCTGGCAGCAGGCGACTCGTTGCAGCTGCTGCAACGGCCGCATCCCGATTGGCCGTTGGTGCGGTTGCTGCATGTGCTGTACGACGATGTGCTGAATCAGGCCGCTCTGGCCCAAATGGCCGACTTGGCCGTGCTGGCCGAATCGTGGCGAGTGATTGCCCGGCGCCGGCTGGAAACCGGCCAGGTGGAGGAGTGGGAGCGTCGGCTGCGGCCGCCGGCGGGCTGAGCCATCGGCCGCTAGTGCGCCTGCCGCTGGCGCGCCAGCAGTTCGGCAAACTGTTCGGCCGGCAGCGGCTTGCCGAACAGGTAGCCTTGTCCCTGGTCGCAACCGTGGTCGCGCAGAAAATCCAGCTGCGGTCCGGTTTCAATCCCTTCCGCCACGGTTTTCAGTTGCAGGCTGCGTGCCAGGCTGATGATCGCGGTCGAGATGGCCGCGTCGTCGGGGTCTTCATGGATGTCGCGAATGAACGAGCGGTCGATTTTCAGCTTGCCGACCGGGAAACGCTTCAGGTAGCTCAAACTGGAATAGCCGGTGCCAAAATCATCAATTGCCAGCTCCAGCCCCATGTCACGCAGATGCTTCATGGTATCGAGCACGCTGTCGGCATCGCTCATGATCGCGCTCTCGGTAACTTCCAGCTCCAGGTAGTGCGGATCGAGCAGTGAAGCGGCCAGTGCTTCGCTGATGTTGCCCTGCAGGTTTTTCTGGTGAAACTGCAGCGCCGACAGGTTGACCGCCATCACGATCGGGTCGAAGCCAGCATCCTGCCAGGCGCGGTTCTGCCGGCAGGCTTCCTGCAGCACCCATTCGCCGATCGGCAGGATCAGTTTGCTTTCTTCTGCCACCGGGATGAATTTCAGTGGCGGCACCATGCCCAGCTCCGGGTGAACCCAGCGGATCAGCGCTTCGCAGCCGATGATGCGGCCGGTGGCCAGGTCGATCTGCGGCTGGTAGTGCAGCTGGAATTCGCCCTTCTCCAGCGCCCGCCGCAGCCGGCTTTCCAGAGCCAGCCGTTCCGAGGCGCGGCTGTTCATCTCCGGGGTAAAAAACTTGTAGCTGCGGCCGCCGGATTCCTTGGCATCGAACAGCGCCGCATCGGCGTTGCGCAGCAGGGTTTCCGGCACCGCGCCATCGGCCGGGAACAGGCTGATGCCGACGCTGGGTGCAATGACCAGTTCGTCGCCGTCCAGGTGGTAGGGGCTGGAGATGCTGGCGATCAGTTTTTCGGCAATCATTGCCACATCGCGGGCGTTGCTGATCTCGGGCAGCAGTACCACGAATTCATCTCCGCCCAGCCGGCTGACGGTGTCGCTGCCGCGCACGCCCTGCTGCAGCCGCAATGCCACCTGGCGCAGCAGATTGTCGCCAACGTGATGCCCCAGCGAGTTGTTGATGTGCTTGAAGCGGTCGAGGTTCAGCGACATCAGCGCCAGCTGGCGGTCGTAGCGGTTGGCTACCGCAATGGCCTGCCGCAGGCGGTCGAGCAGTAATACCCGGTTGGGTAGTCCGGTCAGCTGGTCCAGTTGTGCCAGCTTGCGCATGGCGTGTTCGTGGGCGCGGCGTTCGGACAGGTCGTGCAGGTTGACCACCCCCAGCGGCTGATTGTTGATCCAGATCAGCGTGGCGGCCACGTCCACTTCCAGTAGCGAGCCATCCGGCCGGCGGTACACCGTGTCGCTGGCCCGCCAGTGGCCTTCGGCCAGCAATTGCTGCACATTGGCCTGCACCATTTCCGGTGCCACGCCGAATAGCGCGCTCAGGCTGTCGGGCAGGGCGGTTTGATCTTCAAGCCCCAGCAATACCCGGAATTGCTGGTTGTGCTCGACGATTGCGAGCGAATCGGGGTCGAAGGTGAAAATGGCGTCGGATGATTGCATGAGCTGGGCGCGCAACATCGCATCGCCGGCTGGCGAGTGCTGTGTTTCCGGCTGCCAGGCCAGCACGATCGCCTGGCAGATGCCTGCCGGGTCGGTGATGGCGCGTGCGCGCAGCGCAAACAGCCGGATCTGCCCGGCCTGATCCATGACCCGAACCTGCCGGCTGACTGGTTCGTGACCCAAGGCGGCGGCCAGCAGCGACTGGCTGGCGTCGGCGCCGATCCGGTCGGCCAGATTGCCGTCGGTGCCGCCGAACCGCGTCTGGTAGCCGTGACTACACGCCAGCAAGCCGCCGTCCGGGTCAACGATGGCGGCGATTTCTGCGAACGGCTCCAGCAGCCGCATCAGCCCGGCCAGGTCCTGGTCGATGCGCAATGCGGCTGCGGGGCAAAATAGTGGGGGTTTCGACATCAATCTTGGGTGCAGTGGTCACTGGACAATGAGGAACGTTAGTAATAGGCATTTTAGTAAGCGCTTATATGTTTTCCCAGTTTTTTCCTGTTTGCATGACAAATTAATGCGCTGGCCGAGTGAGTGAAATGACGATATGCGCATGGGTGGTGTGGGTGGTGGTCGCTGGCGGTCAATGCTGCAGTCACTCTCAGCGTGTAGGGGGTGTGAGCGATCGGCCGAGCTGGACGCCGCTCTGGTACTGGCTTGCAGCCTGGCCTGCAGGCCGCGTCCTGAGCGGCGCCCAGCCTCATACCTTACAGTTGGTATTTGCTGTAGTAGCGTCGTCCCAGGGTGTCGCGGGCGCCCAGCCACAGCTCGACCGTCGCAGCACCGCTGGCACTGAGCGCCGGCAGGGTGATGCTGCTGCTGCCGATATTGATCGACGGAGTCGCTAGCGGGTCGGGAATGCGGATTTCGTTGCTCACCGGGCTGCCCAGACTGCCGCCCTGCGCCACTGTCCGTACCATGAAAACCTGCATGCCGGGGTTGGCCCGCGCCCAGCTTTTCCAGCTCAGGCTGCGGCTGCTGTCCAGGCTGGCCGGCAGTGTGCCGCTGTCCAGTTGCGGAAACAGGCTGCTGGCCGGGGTGAGATTGACGCTGGCGGGCAGATATTGGGTGTAGCTACTGGCTGCGGCCACCGGGTTCGGGGTGACGCTGAAGGTGTACGCCGCCCTGGCCGCACCGTCCTTGCTGTTGCCTACCCAGCCTTTGCTGGTCTGTAGCAGCAGCTTGTCCTGCAGGTTGCCCTCGATGATGCGGGCGCCGGTGTTGTCGACGCGGTCGACGCACAGCGTAGACTGGCTGCAGTACCCCATCGGAATCGCAAACCCGCTGGGCACGGTGACGACCGCGCTGCTGACGATCTGCCCCGGCGCCGCGCCGGTGCTGGCATCGGGAATGGTTTCGTCCAGCACGTCCACCGCCACCTCGATGCCCAGCGTCGGGTTGGGCGCACCGGCGGTCGGCGTGATCGCAGTGCCGGAGCTGCCCAGCGTCAGATACGCCACCGGATACACCGCCAGCGGCGCCAGCCGGCCGTTGCCAAGCAATTGCCATTGGGCGGCTGCAGTCGAATAGGCGGCCACGTCGCGGAATACATCCACCTGGTTGCCCTTGCTGTCGGTCACGATGGCGCCTACTTCAAAATTGCTGCAGCCCTTGGTTGGCACCGGGTTGTCGGCACAGCCGGCAATCTGGAAGTTGCTCAGCTGGTAGCCGCGGCTGGCCCAGTAATACAGCCTGGCCGCCAGCAGAGCTAGCGTGCGGCCGTTGTAGCCACGGTAGGCGGCCAGCTCGGGTGCGCCGGTGTAGCCGGCCACACTCACCCGCTGGGCAATCAGGGTGTTGATCGCCGCGCCCAGCCGGTCGAGCGAATCCAGATTGCTCAGGGTGGGGTAGGTCGTGGTTTTCGAGGTCGAACTGATGGCCTTGCTGACATCGCCGCCGCTGGTCTTGGCCAGCTCGGTGCGGGCAGTGGCCAGCACCACGCTCACCTCGCCGCCGCTGACAAACTTGTTGCCGATCGACAGGATTTCCTTGCCACTGCTGTCGGTGTCGATGCCGATGCTCAGGCTTTCCAGTGCCAGATCGGCGCCCGTCTTGTTGGCGGTGAACGGCGTCTGCAGCACATCCAGCGTACTGGCTGCCTTGGCGCCAGCCAGGTTGGCCTTGGTGATGGTGGTGATCTGGCTGGCTGCGCTGGCCACCGCCGTGGCATTGGCCAGCAGCGCCAGCACACTGGCATTGGCGCTGGCGTTCTGCAGCACGGCTTTCGGGCTGGCACCCAGCAGCTGTGCGACTACGGCATCGCTGAACGGCGTGATGCTGACGTGGGTGACCGAGCTGCTGGCAACCAGCGAATGCAGTGCCACCGGCCGCCCGGTGGCGTCGGTGCCGTCGGCCTGCAGGATCAGCGGATAAGCCGGGCTGATGCCGCTGGCCAGGGTCAGCCGGAACGACCCGTCCGCCGTACTGATGCTGTCGGCACTGATCGCGCCGCCGCCGGCATCCTGCAGGTTTACCGGCTTGCCTGCCAAATCGTAAGCCCGAATCTTCGCCGCCAGCAGCGGTGCGCCGGTTGCCGCGACGCCGTTGAAGCTGATCGTGCTGCCGGAGCCGGTGCTGCCGACGACGGTGTTGCCACCGGAGGCGGTATTGTCCTGCGCCGTGCTGCTGCCGCTGGTGCTGGTTGAGCCATTCTGACCGTTGCCGCTGGAGGCGGTGTTGTCCGAGGCGCTGCTGGTGCTGCTGTCGGTGGTGGATGACGACCCGTCGCCGCTACTCAGGGTGCAGCCGGTCAGGGCGAAGAGGCCGGCCACGATTGCCGGGCTGAAAAGACGGGGCAGAGGGTAAGGCATCAGGCTTCCAGTCAAACAGGGGTCAGTGAAGTGTCGGCTCAATTATAGGCAAAGTCGCAACTGGCCTGGCAGCCTGCCGCTAGTCTCCGTTGTTCGGAATAGGGCGCCGGGTGTTGACCATTGTCGTTGTGCGTGACATGCTTGCAGTGAACGTTTGTTTACTGCAGGCTGCCAGGCCACCTACACCCCAAGCGGTGACGGAGAGGCGCACAGCTTCCGCTGCTGATTTTTTCTGTTCTTAACCTAGAAAGCGCTCCATGACACAGCCAAACCTGCCCTCAGTCCGTTTCCAGTTGCCCGAGGCCCTGCACGCCGACACGCTGGAGGCTATTGACACTATCGCTGCTGATGCCCGTCCACGAGACTACTCGATCGCATTGGGCGATCTGGTGGTCGAACTGACCCAGACGGGACTCAACTACTATTTTGGCCAGCCGTTACGGGATGCCGACGCCGGGTTTGTCCTGACCAAAACAGCGGATGTCGGCCTGGCCGCCACCCTGAAAGTGATGGCTCCGGTGATCCGCAACGTGATCGGCCAACTCAGCGACGATCAGATCCGTGCGGTGTGTCAGTTCATGCGTGGCGCCATGTCTGAGCCGGTCTGACCGGTGGTTAACGGCAGCTGCGCCAGCCGTTGCGCCCGGCCGCTTTGGCGTGGTAGAGCGCACTGTCGGCCTGGCTGATGATGCTGTCGATGGCGCAGCCCGCCATCGCAGCGGTGGCGGTGGCCACGCCGATCGACACGGTGACGCTGAACGGGCGGCCATCTGCTGCATGTTGGCGCCCGTTGGCAACCGCCATGCACAGTCGGCCGGCAATCTGCCCGGCCTGTTCGATGGGGGTTTGCGGGAGCAGGATGGCGAATTCTTCGCCGCCGATCCGGCCCATCAGATCGCTCTCCCGCAGCAGGCCTGAACAGGTGTCGCTGACGTGTCGCAACACGGCGTCGCCGCTCGGGTAGCCGAAGCGATCGTTGATACCCTTCGCTACCTGAGCGTCGGCGCCGCCGTTGCCGCCTGGGCTGGCAGGCAGGCTGGAATCAGTGCGGTCGGAATGGGCGGTCTGCAATCGAGGGGCACCGCGAATCAAATTGCCGCCTGCCGGGTGCGGCGTATCCCGAGGCAAATATACCTACGGTCAACTCGGGTTTTAGCAAACCCTGTCCGGTCTGTCCGTTGCCGATCAAGCCTTCAGCACCGCCTCAGCTGCCCGCACCCCCCAGTATTGTGCTTCTTCAAACAGCGAAAAGCCGCTCAGGTCTGAATGGGCGAGCTGTAGCGGGCCATGGCGCTGGCGGAGTGCGGCCAGGGCGGTGCTGCTGGTCAGCCCGGGCCGGGGTTGCGCCATGGCATGGCCCCAGCGCCAGATGTCGAGCCGAGTGGTCTGGCGGGCAATCTCCGGGTGCGGGCGTGCCAGTTCGGCTACGATCCGGCTGGCCCACTCGCGATGGCTGGTCAGCAGCAGGTCTTGCCTGGCTTGTGCCGGCGGCTGGTGGGTGAGGGCGTGGTACCAGGTCAGCACCGTTTGCGGCTCGTGGGCGCGTAGATGCTGGTGGGTGGCGATGACGTAGCCCAGCCCGGCGCTGTCGTACAGTACATTGTCCCACGCCAGCGGAGCGTGGCCCTGGTCGTGCGGCAGCCCGTTCAGCGTCAGGTTGGCCACCAGCCACGGCGCGTATTCGATACCGGCAATCGCTTGTCGCCAGTGCGACGGGATGGCCGGCCAGACGTGCGGCAGGGTAAACAGCGGTGCGGCCCAGATCAGTTGTGGGGTGCGGATGCGGTAGGCGCGTTGCCGGGCAGTATCCTGAATCTGCAGGACTGCGTGCCGGCCTTCAATGGTCAGGCCGCTGGCCAGTTGGCGGGTGCGCAGATGCGGGGCCAGCCGTTGCTGCAGCTGACGCACGATCCAGCCATTGCCCTCGGGCCAGGTCAGCACGATGTCGCCTTGGGCATTGGCGGCCTGGCCGTTGCGGCTAGCGAAATAATGAATGCCGGCCCAAGCCGAGGTCTGCCGGTAATCGGTGCCGTAATCATCGCGACAGCCGTAGTTGACCAGCCAGTGCAGGGGCTTGGCCGTCAGGCCCTGCCGGTTCAGCCAGTCGGCCATGGTCAGCCGGTCCAGCGCCCGCAACGCCGGATCGTCCGAACTGAGCGCCGACGGAATGGCAAACGCCGGTCGCCCGTCCTGCCCCCGCAGTTGCCGGAACTGCTCCATCAGTGCCTCAAAGCGCCGGTACTGTGCCTGCTCGGCCCGGCCAATGCCGAATTGCGGCCACAGGCCTTCCTGCCACTGGCCGTGAATGAACAGCCGTTCCTGCGGTGCGTGGCACAGGTAGCGGTCGTCGTACTGCGGCCGCAGGGCGGCAGGGTCGCCCTGCAATACCCCCAGATCGGCCAGCAGCTCGCGTACCCACACGGCTTGCGGCCCCGGCAGCGGCAGATAGTGGGCGCCCCACGGGTAGCGGCTGATCCGGTTTTCGCCACAGCGGCTGTTGCCACCCGGCTGTGCTTCCAGCTCCAGCAGCACGAAATCGCGCTGTCCGGCTCTGGCTAGCCGCCAGGCTGCCGACAGGCCGGCAATGCCACCGCCAACAATGACCACCGGCCAGTCGGTAACCGGGGTGTCGTCGGCGGGTGCCAGGCTGGATGGGTGGCGCAGCCGGTGGCCGGTTTGCCAGTCTGGGCCGAGCAGTGCGCCCGGTGGCAGGGCAGGGGGCGATTCGCTGCAACCGGCCAGCCAGGCGGCCGACAGGCCGATGAAGTCGCGCCGGTTCAAACGTGCCCTCGCAGTAGCGGGCAATACGCCATAATGCAATGATCTCCTGTGGCAGGATGGCTTGGCCGGTGTGTGCCCGCCGGCAAACGATCCATGAAACTCAAAACACTCTCCAACTGGTTTGCCCTGCTGGTACTGGGAGCGTTTACCGCCAATCTGCTGGCGGTCGCGTTCCTGATCCACGCCAATGGGCGCATCGCTGCGGTGCAGGCGCAGCGCGAGCGGGCCATCGCGCTCACCCACCAGTTGCGGCTGGAAACCGACCGGCTGGGCCGACTGGTGCGGGCCTACACCACCACGGCCGATCCCCGTTACCTGCTCTATTACTACGACATCCTGGCGGTGCGTGCCGGCGAAAAACCTCAGCCGGCCGGCGTGTCGGCTTCACTGTACTGGGATGAGGTCATCGCCGGCAACCGTCCGCACCGTTTGCCGGCCAATGGTGCCAAGGAGCCGGTGGCCGATCGCTTGCGGGCTGTGGGTGGCAGCCAGCGGGAACAGGCGCTGCTGCAGCGCTTCCAGCACATCAGCCACGCAATGAACCAGCTGGCGCAGATTGCTTTTGCCGCCACCCAGGGGTTGTACGATCGCCACAGCGGACAATATGTGTCAGATGGCGAGCCCGACCCGGCCTTTGCCGCGTCGGTGGTGCACGGACAACGATACAGCCAGCTGGAAGCACAGCTGTCGCATGCGATGGTCGAGCTGATTTCGGCGATGGATCAGCGAACCCGTGACCAGGTCGAAGCTGCCCAGTCCGCCATCCGCCGCTGGCAATGGCTGCTGGCTGCGACCGGGCTATTCGGCTTTGCCCTGATCAGCCGGGCGCTGGTGCTGATCCGCGATCAGGTGCTCAAGCCGATCCGGGCGCTGGAGCGCGACGCCTCACGGCTGGCCGCCGGCGATTATTCGGCCAGGCTGGCCGACCTGCGCGGGGTGGACGAGCTGCTGACACTGGAGCATACCTTTGACTCCATGGCCCAGGCGATCGAAGACGATATCCGTGGCCGGGAGCTGATGCTGCGCGAGCTCGACGATGCCCGCCGCCAGGCCGAAGGCGCCACCGAGGCCAAGTCATTCTTCCTGGCCAGCATGAGCCATGAAATCCGCACACCGCTTAATGGCGTGATCGGCATGTTGCGCTTTGCCCTGCGCGACGAACAGCTGTCGACCGAAACCCGCCACAAGGTACGGCTGGCGCTCAGCAGCGGTGAATCGTTGCTGACCATCATCAACGACATCCTGGATTTCTCCAAGATCGAAGCCGGCAAACTGACACTGGAGCAAGCCGATTTCGAGTGCCGGCCGATGCTCAACGACGCGCTGGCAACTCTGGCCGAGCTGGCGTCGACCAAG
>CAZBWH010000028.1:29419-35982 GCA_964495595.1 uncultured Burkholderiales bacterium
CATCGATGCCTCGGTGCCGGCCTATCTGCGTGGCGATCCGACCCGCATCCGCCAGATCCTGCTCAATCTGGCCGGCAACGCGATCAAATTCACCCAGCAAGGCCGGATTACTGTCAGCGTGCGCAGCGATCCCCCCGCCAACGGCGCGTACCGGCTGTGGTTTGCCGTGCGCGACACCGGCATCGGCATTGCGGCAGAGGCCTTGCCCCGGCTGTTCCAGCGTTTCGAGCAGGCCGACGCCAGCACCACCCGCAAATATGGCGGTACCGGCCTGGGGCTCGTGATCTGCCGGCAACTGGTCGAAGCAATGGGCGGGCAGATCCAGGTCAGCAGCCAGCAAGGAGAGGGCACCTGTTTTGCCTTCAGCCTGCTGCTGGCCATCGGCAGCCCGCCGGCACATGCCAGCGATGCCCTGCCCAGCCGCAGCAGCCACCGGATGCGGGTGCTGGTTGCCGAAGATGTCAAAACCAACCAGCTGATCATCGAAACCCTGCTGCAGGAAATGGGGCATGAGGTCGCGCTGGTCGACGATGGCCTGCAGGCAGTGCGCGCTGTGGCCAGTGGCGGCTTTGACCTGGTGCTGATGGACGGCAATATGCCGGTGATGGATGGGCTGGAAGCCACCCGCCTGATCCGCAGCGGTGGCCGCCCGGATTTGCCGGTAGCCGACAGCCGGATTTGTATCGTCGCCCTGACTGCCAATGTTACCGATCAGCACGAGCACACCTTCCGCGCCGCCGGCATGGATGCGTTCCTGTCCAAGCCGATCGAGCTGCAGGCCCTGCATACCGTTCTGGAACAGGTGATATGCCAGCGACTGCAACAGGGCGCCAGCCTGCCACCACTCAATGACGCCGGGCAGTCCGATGTCAATGCGCCGGCGCACAGCGCAGTCCGGCATAAGTTGCAGCAGGCCGTGTTGCAGGGCTGGCCCGATAAATGGCGTGAGCTGGATGCTGCGCTGGCCCGTCGTGATCAGCCAGCCTTGAACCGCCTGCTGCACGGACTGGAAGTCAGTGCCGGTTTTGTCGGCCAGCCAGCCGTCCGGCAACTGGCCGCCGACCTGCTGGCCCGCAGCCGCCGTGGTGACTGGCCAGCCCTGCAACTGGGGCTGGCCCGGCTTCAGTCACTGATGACTGCAACGGCATCTGGCAACTTGCCCGGCGCCTGCCATACTCCAGTCATGTCAACCCAGCCTACTGCCGGACTGTCTACATGAAACCTGCCTCCGTCCTGCTTGCCGGCTGCCTGCTCGCCACTGGCCTGCCGGCGCCAGCCGCCGATTACTCCGTGTCCGGCTTTGGCTCGCTGGCCGGCGCCATTTCCGATCAGCCTTACCGCTACCTGCGCCACGTCGACCGGCAGGGCACCTTCAAGCGCGACAGCCGGCTGGGGCTGCAGGCCGATCTCTCGCTCAACGAACAGTGGGGTGCCACCCTCCAGGGCCGGGTCGCACCATCCGAGGTCGATGACCACCGGCTGCGCAGCCAGTTTACCTGGGCATTCGCCTCGTTCCGCCCCGGCAACGACTGGCTGCTCAGGGCCGGCAAGCTGCGGGTGCCGATCTACCTGCACAGCGCCAATCTCGATGTCGGCGTCACCTACGACCTGGCCCAGTTGCCGCGCGAAGTGTATTCGCTGTTTCCCACCAACGATTACCGCGGTGGCGCGCTCAGCAAAAGCTGGAACACCGCCGGCGGCGAATTCAGCGCAGAAGTGTATGGTGGCCGGGCCGAAACCGCGCTGCGCGCCTATCTCAGTCCGATCAGCGAGCCACTGTTCATCGGCATCCGCGCCAACCTGCGCGGCCTGGCGCTGCGACTGCAGCGCGACGAAGACCTGTTTCACGCAGCCATCAGCGAAATCTTCGTCCGCAAGGGCAAGGGCGACGATTCCCAGTTCGACAAGTATTACCCCTACGTCGACCCACCCGGCTATTACCAGGTCGACAACGCGCTGCCCGGCCCCGGCGTGCCCAAGGAAGAAACCCTGCACAACATTGTCTACGCGTTTGGCGCTGATATTGGCGTCGGCGGCGGCGTAAGACTGATGGCCGAATACGCCCGGCGTGATATCCGCGACGCAGTGAAAGGCATGGACACCTGGGCCGGCTACCTGGCCGTCCGCAAAGCGTTCGGCAACTGGACGCCCTACGCCAGCTTTTCGCGTCTGCAGACCGAGCCAACCGCACGTTCCATGTATTACGCCCTCTACGACAACGGCTTCACCCCGATGCAGGTCTACCAGCAGCTGGCCGCCGATTACTCCATGCTGTTCGATCAACGCACCATCGCCATCGGCTCCGCCTGGCGCATCCGGCCGACACAGAAACTCAAGGCAGAATGGGGGCTCACCCACATCGGCAACACATCGAAAAGCATTGACCTGCCCGCAGGCACCCGCTTCAGCCAGCGGCATCTCAATGTCTTCTCCCTCGGCTATCACCTGGTATTCTGAGGGCGCATCGACATGAACCGCGTACACACACTCATCGCCAGCACACTGCTTGCCATCTGTGGTTTCGGCCACGCCGGCGAACTCGCGATCATCGGCCACGCCAACGTACCCAAACTCGATAACGACACCCTCACCCGACTGTACACCGGCCGCATCATCCAGCTGGGCAACGTCAGCGTCATCCCGCTCAACCTCAAGCCCGGCCACCGCCTGCGCGGCCAATTCCTTGCCGATCTGCTCAACATGGACGAAGACCGCTACACCGCCTACTGGACCGTACGCCGCTACATCGGCAAAGGTGCCCCACCCAAGGAGCTGGATCACAGCACCGACATTATCAGCCTGGTGCAGTCCACCCCCGGCGCAATCGGCTACATCGACGCCAACGAACTGAAGCCGGGAATGAACCTGCTGCTGCGCCGCTAAGAAAGCGCTGATTTATTCGGCAAGCAGTGATGAAGTGCAGCGAGCCCGGCGCGCAGAGTATTGCATGGCTGCTAGGGCTGGCCTGCACTTGCATTGCCTAAACGCCGCAAAAAATTGCCGGAAAGGCTTTGAAATGTTCCGTGCCTTCTGGCGCTGGTGTGCCAGCCGGGATGAATACAAGGGCATCATTGACCCGCAAGCCGTCGAAAGCCCGGAAACCCGTAGCGAAGTGCCCAGCCGCAAAACCAAGCGGTTCGATGTACTGGAACGTGCGCACCTTGCGCCGTGGTTCGCTGCTGTGCGTGAGCTGGGCAATCCGGTAATCAGTGCATACCTGCAAGCCCTGCTGCTGACCGGCGCAATGCGCGAAGAACTGGCCGAATTGCGATGGGCTGACGTGGATTTCAAATGGGGTGCAATGTGGGTTAAAGACAAGGTGGACGCGGATGGTCGCAAGGTGCCATTGACCCCTTATGTGGCGCATTTGCTGGCCGCTCTGCCGCGCCGGAATGAATGGGTGTTCAGTAGTCCAAGCGCCGCAGATGGACGTATTCAAGAGCCGCGCATACCCCATAACCGGGCGCTGGATGTGGCCGGGCTGCCGCATGTGTCCATTCAAGGGCTACGCCGTAGCTTCAGGAGCTTAGCCGAATGGGTGGAGATGCCGGCTGGCGTGGTGGCGCAAATTCAAGGCCACAAGCCAAGTGCCACGGCGGAAAAGCACTACACCAACAGGCCGCTGGAACTGCTGGCCGTTTGGCATAGCAAGTATGAGGCATGGATTTTGGAGCAGGCCACGGTTGCATTCAGCGCCAGCGAGCAGCAAGAGCGCTTGCGACTGGTGAAGTAGTGTTGCCCTTAACTAATCCATTGGATTACTATGCTGATAACCCTGATTGAATTGCCGGAATACCGGAAGCGGGCCGAAAAGCTGTTCACGGAAGAAGAACGCGCCGAATTGCTGACTCACCTTGCCACGCACCCGAAGGCCGGCGATTTGATAACGGGCACAGGCGGTGTGCGCAAGCTGCGTTGGGCACGTACCGGCATGGGCAAGAGCGGTGGCGCAAGGGTGATTTACTACTACCACAGCGACCGCATACCGCTGTTTCTGCTGACGGCCTACGGCAAGAATGAGCAATCCAATCTGACCAAGGCTGAACGGAATGAATTAGCGCAATTGGTAGAGATATTGGCCGATTACGCGCATGGAGAATGAAATATGGGAACCCTGTTTGAAAGCATACGCCAAGGTTTGAATGAGGCCATCCAGCACAGCAAGGGCGAACCGGTGCCCGCTGTCGTGCATCGCATGGAGCCACTGGACGTAAAAGCCATCCGCCTGAAAACCGGCCTGACCCAGCAGAGCTTTGCCGCTCGCTTTGGCGTCAGTCTTGGCACCTTGCGCCACTGGGAGCGTGGCGACCGCCAGCCACACGGCCCGGCACGGGTGCTGATGAAAGTGATTGATGCCGACCCGCAAGCGGTGCTGGCCGCATTAGGAAAATAACCGCCGCCTGACGGTATCAGGCAAAGTTTTGCTGCGCCTACTCCGACGGGAGGAAAACCGGGGCACCTTCGTCCGGCTGGCGTGGCTCCTGATTGAAGGCAGCACTTGAAGGAGTGCACGTGACAAAAACTTATTACCCGCCGATGTATTCGCGACTGGAGCCTTGTCAGCCTTGGCAAGGTGGCCGTATCGCCGATACCGATTTGTTGACGCTGGAAGAAGCCGCCCGAGAGGCACGTAGTCATTCCGGGCAGGATGTTAGCGTGAACGACTTCTTGAGGGCCGCCAAAAACGGCAAAATACCCCTGAGGGCCATTGCTCATACGTCAGCAAAGGTCGAGAAGTTCGGCGGCGGCGTTTTCTGCAATCAAGGTGAAGCGACGGAGAATACCGTCCCCAAAAACGCCATCGTCACCTTGCCGCTTGTCGCGTGTCAGCAACTTGCCAATGTTGGTAGTGCACGGTGGTGCACGTTTGACGGTTTTGAAATCGTGGATGGCGATATATGCCGATTTACGGTGGCAACACTTGCTGATGGCGAACCAGATTTTGAAACTGTGACAGGAGGATGTCTATGGGCAAGACTTCGGCGTAACGCCAAGCAGAGTATCGAAGCCGCAGAGCCACGTCAGGCGACAACGGCTATCGCAGATTGAACACATGGGTTTCCCCGGCTCACATCTGGCGCTTACCCGCCTCGCCAAGCGCTACGGCGTAACGAAGCGGGAAATGCTTGAGCGGCTGAAACTGGAGGCTGACCAGCAGATACTGGCAACGCTGGATTGCGATTCGTCGGAGTGGTCGGATTACTTCTCTGTTACTGCGTAACCACGTCGATGGTGAGGGGAAAATCTAATTACCGGTTTTCCGGTATTTGGGAATGCATACGCTGGTGCTGCCTACACGCTGCCTACATTAGGAGTGATGCAAATTTACACGAGATGTTGACCGGCAAAACCTACTACATGGTGCCTACATGCCGCGCCAAAAACCAAAAGGCCCTACACGCGATTGCATGTAAGGCCTTGTTTTATTTGGTTGCGGGAGCAGGATTTGAACCTGCGACCTTCGGGTTATGAGCCCGACGAGCTGCCAGACTGCTCCATCCCGCGTCTGAGAGGCCGAATAATATGTGAAGCCATTAGGCGTGTCAACGTATTTTTTGGGTTGCTGCGCTGAAAGAGGGGACGGGATGGTTGTTTGAAGGCGAACGAGGGAGGTGTGCGGGCCTCTGGTGCCATTGGCAGTGTCGTGTCTTCTGAATCGGGAACTGGATGGATCCGGTGCCTCGGCCAAGAGGGTTGCCGTGTGGCCCGAACCGCTGCGCGCAAATCTCGATATGCCGTAGCAGCAGATTGACGGTAAAGAAATAAGTGCCGCCCGGATGCCAGGCGCGACGGTAATTGGGCAGGCATCAAGCGTAGTTGCCGCATGCCCGGCCGGCAATTTTGCCAACAAAAAACGTAGGGCGTGTTCGAAGCGCAGCGCAACACGCCGGATGGTAAACGTTGCGGCGAGCCTAGCGCCGACCATGCGGTGCAATGCGCTTCGCTTCGATTGCACCTCACGGGATTGGCTTCATCTCTTGCATATTTCTAACCTGAGATCGTACTGCGCTGCTCGGGTGTTTAGATAGAAGGCACTTTCGCGGAAGCTCCACTGATAAATCTTCCCGTCTTTGAAAGCTGTTGTGTGGCCGGGCTTGGACTCTTGGGAAATGAGGGAGGCCCAGAGGTGAGTGTGATTTACACAATCGGGATTGAGATTCGCTAGTTGCATTTGCACAAGTATTAATAAGTACACTTGGGCCACCACAATAAATATTACCAAAAAGGAGCAATTTGCAATTAATGGGATTATTTTTTGGGGAAGTTTAGTTTTGGCTCGATAGAGTAGAAATCCGGATGCGAGAGCCGAAAGTACAAGTGGTGGAAGTGCAAACTTGTAGAAGTAAATGACAAGGTATAGCCCGTAAAGCGGGAATAGCAGCACTATTCCCGAGGCAGAGGTGGGCGTGGCTGTAAATGCAAATAGCCAGAATATGACCCAAAAAATATAAGTTTGGAGTAGGGCAGAGATCCCGCACTTGTTCAAGAGGCGGCCCTATGATCGTCCGGGATGTGACACATAATCAGGTGTAGGAATGTTAGAACTGACCCCGTTCTCCTGC
>CAZBWH010000029.1:0-35563 GCA_964495595.1 uncultured Burkholderiales bacterium
CCACGGCTTCTGGCAACTGGCCGGCAAACGCCTGCTGGCGGACAAGGTGGCGCGCGTCTGCGGTGCCATCCTGACGGTGTATTTCCTGCTGGCACTGGCCAGCGGCTTTGGCTGGATCGCCAGCGACTGGAACGAGGAGGTGGGGGTCTCGTACGCCAATCCGGGTTTCATCAGCGACGCACCCAATCCGCAGGGGGAAAACAGTCGTTTCAAGGTCGAGCAGTTGACCGTCGACGCCGAAACACGCGCAGTCGATCCACTGGCGCCGTATTACGCCGATATCGACAAGGGAGCCAAGGCCTACGAAACCGCAACCAGGCCGCTGAGCTGGAGTCTGCCGCTGGGGGGAGACAAATGGGGGCGCGACGTGCTGCAGAAGGCGATCAAGGCCGGCCAGGTGTCGATCAGCGTGGGTTTGGCGGCCGCCTTGCTGGCAGTGAGTATCGGCACCTTGCTGGGTGCCGCTGCCGGTTATTTCGGCGGTCGCGTCAACGATGTGCTGGAGTGGGTCTACAACGTTTTCACTTCGGTGCCGTACATCCTGCTGGTGCTGGCTTTTGCCGCAGTGTTTGGCAAAGGCATCGGCACGGTGATCCTGGTGCTGGGCCTCACCGGCTGGACCGGCTGTTACCGCCTGATACGTTCCGAATACATCAAGCAGCGTAGCCGCGAATATGTCGAAGCTGCCGGCGCGATTGGTGCCGGCAAGCTGCGCATCATGTTCGGCCACATCCTGCCCAACGTCAGCCACCTGATTCTGGTACAGCTGTCGCAGCTGGTGGTCGAGTTCATCAAGGCCGAGGTGATTCTGTCCTTCCTCGGTTTCGGTGTGCCTACCGAGCTGATTTCCTGGGGTTCGATGATCAACGAGGTACTGGCGGAACTGGTGCTGGGCAAATGGTGGCAACTGGCGACTACCGCGCTGTTGATGTCGACTTTTGTTGTCGCGTTTGGCCTGTTTACCGACGTGCTGCGCGACGCGCTCGATCCGAAGATGAAACGTAATTAAATTCAAAACCTTGAACCACGGAGATCGCAGAGAGCACGGAGTTATCACAGAGAAAAGCAGGAGAAAAACCTAGTGCTCTCTCTCGTTCTTCTCTGTGTCATCTCTGCGTCCTCTGTGTTCTCCGTGGTTCAAGGTGTTCAGAGTTGAAAACATGACTAACCTGCTCGAAATTCGTGATTTACGCGTCAACTTCCGCATGGGCGACAAGCAGCTATTCCACGCGCTGAAAGGCGTCAGCTTTGCTGTGCCGCGCAACAGCGTGGTGGCACTGGTCGGCGAATCCGGCTCCGGCAAATCGGTGTCGGCGCTGACGGTGATGGACCTGTTGCCGCGCGACAACAGCGAAGTCGAAGGCGGCAGCCATATCCTCTTCGACGGTCAGGATTTGCTGCAGCAAAGCGCCCGGCAACGCCGTGCCTTGTGCGGCAGCCAGATTTCGATGATCTTTCAGGAGCCGATGAGCTCGCTCAACCCGGTCTACCCGGTCGGCGCGCAGATCGCCGAAGTGCTGCAGCTACACAAGGGCATGAGCCGCAAGGCCGCGTGGGCGCGGGCGGAACAACTGCTGAACGAAGTCGGCATCCCCGAACCGGCACGACGCATCAACAGCTATCCGCACGAGCTTTCCGGCGGCCAGCAGCAGCGGGTGATGATCGCGATGGCGATTGCCTGCGAACCCAAGCTGCTGATCGCCGACGAACCGACCACCGCACTCGACGTCACCATCCAGAAACAAATTCTGGAGCTGCTGCTGTCGCTGCAGCGCAAACACGGCATGGCGATCCTGTTCATTACCCACGATCTGGCACTGGTGAAAGAAATCGCCAGCCACGTGGTGGTGATGCAACACGGTGAAATCAAGGAACAGGGTCCGGCTGAGCAAGTGTTCGCCGCGCCGCATCACGTCTACACCCGCGCCTTGCTCGCCTGCCGGCCCACGCTGGACAAACGCCCGATGCGCCTGCCGGTGGTGGACGATTTCATCCACGGCCACGACAAACACTTGCCCACCGAAGAACGTCAGCGCGGCGTGAGCCCAAGCGACCCGATCGTGCTGGAAGTGAAGGGCCTGAAAAAAACCTTCAGCAGCCGCGTTGGCCTGTTCGGCAAACACGAGCTGGCAGCGGTCAAGGATGTGTCGTTCAAACTCGCCAAGGGCAAAACCCTCGGCATCGTCGGCGAATCCGGCTCCGGCAAGACCACCCTCGGCAAATCGCTGCTGCGCCTGTTCCCGGTGCAGGGCGGCGAAGTCAGCTTCGAAGGCCGCAACCTGCTGGCCTTGTCCGAGCGCGAATTCCTGCCGTACAAGAAAAAACTGCAAATCATCTTCCAGAACCCCTACGCTTCGCTCAACCCACGCTTCACCGTCGGCCAGATACTGCTGGAACCGATGTTGATCCACCGCATCGGCGCCAACGACGACGAACGCAAGGGCAGGGCAATACAACTGCTCAAGCGCGTCGGCCTGCACGAACAGGCGTTCTACAAATACCCGCACGAATTCTCCGGCGGCCAGCGCCAACGCATCGGCATCGCCCGCTGCCTCACCATGCAGCCGGAAATCATCGTCTGCGACGAATCCGTCTCCGCCCTCGACGTCTCGGTGCAAGCCCAGGTGCTCAACCTGCTGCAAGAGCTGCAAGACGAATACGGCATGAGCTACCTCTTCATCTCCCACGACCTCTCTGTGGTCAAATACCTCGCCGACGAGCTGTTGGTAATGCACCAGGGGCAGGCCGTCGAATACGGCAACGCCGACGCTATCTACGCCAATCCGCAGCATGAATATACAAAGAAGCTGCTGGCGGCGATTCCGGGGCGTTAGGGGAGATAGGCATCGGGCTGCGGGGCGCGCTGGGATTGGTCTGCAGGCCGGGCTGCGAGGCAATACGGATGCGGCTTGTGGCGTGGTGCCTGTTTATGGGTAAGGCGCAGGTTTCGTTGATGTTTGCTTCGCCGTGCAACGCAACATGCCGGACAGCCATGTTGTTCGCAGATCAGGAAGAGCAGCTGACTGACAGGGTGGTGGCCCAATCCGGTGGGTGTCCGGCGTAGTGGGCATGAGCATCGTGTTCGTCGAACGGGCGGCACAGAATCCGGCGCAAGGTGTCGATTTCACCGAAGTCGAACTGTTGCACTGCCCGCCGGATGGCGGTTTCTGCCATGTGGTTGCGCAAGACGAATTTGGGGTTGATGCGTTTCATCCGGTGGGCGCGTTCTGCAGGATGGCTTGACTCGCGGTGTAGCCGTTGGCTGTAGCGGTTGGCCCAGGCGTCGAATCGTTCGCGATCGATGAACAGGTCGCGAACGGCGTGATTGGGTTGTCCTGCCTGAAAATCGCAAAGCAGCCGGAACAGCAGGGTGTGGTCGACCCGGTCTTGGGCCATGGCGGCATACAGTTCGGTCAGCAGGTCGATATCGTCGTTCTGCTCGTGAAGCAGGCCCAGTTTGGCGCGTAGCAATGAGTGGAAGGTGGCGTCAAATTCTGGCTGGTAGCGGTGCAGGGCGCCAAGTGCCGATTCCTTGTCCATCAGCGGCAGCAGTGCCTGAGCCAGGCAGTGCAGGTTCCACAGACCGACCTGCGGTTGTTGATGGTAGGCGTAACGGCCGCTGTGGTCGGAGTGATTGCAAATGTGGCCGGGGTCGAAGGCATCGAGAAAGCCGAATGGGCCGTAGTCGATGGTGAGCCCGAGAATCGACATGTTGTCGCTGTTCATCACGCCATGACAGAATCCCACCGCCTGCCACTGGGCAATCAGTCGGGCGGTGCGCAGCACGACCTGTTCGAGCAGTCCGAGGTAGGGGTTCGCTTGCTCGTGGCAGAGGGGATAATGGTGGTCGATGACCAGATCGGCCAGCATGCGCAGCAAATCGTGTTGATTGCGGTAGTAAAACACCTCAAACGAGCCGAAGCGGATGAAGCTTGGCGACATCCGTAAAACGACTGCGGCGGTTTCCACCGTTTCCCGGTATACCGGTTCGTCCGAGCCGGTGATGCACAGGGCCCGCGTTGTAGGAATGCCCAGTCCGGCCATCGCTTCAGAACACAGGTATTCGCGGATCGACGAGCGCAACACCGCCCGGCCATCGCCCATGCGGGAATAGGGGGTTTGTCCTGAGCCTTTCAGTTGCAGTTCCCAGTATTCTCCCCGGCTGTTTTGTATCTCTCCCAGCCACAGCGCCCGGCCGTCGCCCAACTGCGGGACATAGACGCCAAACTGATGTCCGGCATACAAGGCGGCCAGGCTATCCTGCCCGGCCAAAGGCCGATTGCCGGCAAAGATCTCGGCAAAGTGCTCGTGGCTGGCGATGTCTTCCGGAAGGTCGAGCAGACCCGCTGCCTCCGGGTTAAAGCTGACCAGATACGGTGCAGCCAACGGCGTGGCTTGCTGTCGGGTATAAAACGCGGCGGGCAGTCTGGTCGAGTAGCGATTGGTGAAGTTGAGCGGGCCGATTGTGGGCATGGTGTGGGAGTCCTGGGTTAATCCCGATTATATTACTCAACTATTTGTGATTGAGGGAGGCTCCGTTGACATAGGTTTACCTGTCGCGCCGGACCGGGTTTTGCGGCCAGCCAAGGCGCGGTGAGCGCCGAATAGCGGGCTATTTCAGCGAGCCGCAACGCTGGATGGCCGCAAAAATCGGCGCACCCTACGGGTTTCGCCGCTTTGGGAAACCTATGTCAACGGAGCCTAGTCAGGCGGGTGCGGCCGGGAGGGCTACCCAGAATTCCGACTGTTGGCTGCCGGCAGGATGAAAAAAAGCGCCCGCAGGCGCTTGGGGGTCGTCGATCTGTCGATCAATCAGAGATTGCCGGCAAACAGGCGGCGAATCAGCAAATCCTTGAAGCTGTGCGCTTCGGCCAGCCCCAGCCGTTCCAGATACGCCACCGGCGCTTCCTTGTGTTGCCACAGGCTCTTGACTGCCATGGTCAGCAGCTCGGCCGGGTGATGTGAGGCATGCTTGATCTTCTTCATCGCCTTCACCATGTGGATTTCGTCAGCGGTCAGGTCGGTGCCGAACGGGAAATCCGGCAACAGTTGTGCTTCGGCCCAGGGGCGCAGCTTTTCGGCCAGCACTTCGGGCAGATTGTGGCGGTAGCGTTCCGGCACTTCGTAGCCTGCCTCCAGTTTGCCGTTTGCCTTGGCCTGCTTGACCAGCTCGGGCTGAAAACGGGAATCGGCAATCTGCAGCAGCCGCTTCACCACTTCGCCATCCGGCTGACCGCGCAGGTCGGCCACGCCGTATTCGGTGATGACGATGTCGCGCAGGTGGCGCGGGATGGTGACGTGGCCGTAGCTCCAGACAATGCTGCTCTTCAGGCCATCCTTGTTGTCGTGGGTGGCGCGCAGCATCATCAGCAGCCGGGCATCCGGCAGGGCGTGCGACATGGCGACAAAGTTGTACTGGCCACCGACACCGCTCACCACCTGACCCGATTCCAGTGCATCGCTGGCGGCAGCGCCCAGCAAGGTGACGATCATGGTGGTGTTGATGAAGCGCGCCTGGCGCCGCTGCACCCGTTTCAGGGTGTCATTGCCGTACAACTGGTTGATGAAGTCGATCCGGGTCATGTCGATCTTGTCCAGATCCTGCGGCGGCATGGTGCGCAGACGCTCGTAAAAATCGCGCGGGCCGAGGAAAAAACCGCCCGTCATGAACTTGCCGTGCATCAGCCGCGAACCCAGCATGGTGGCGCACACTTCTTCAAAAGCGGCCTCGTCGAGCAGGTTGTTGCTGCAGCGTTTGCCTTCAAATTCGAGGTGATCGCCGTCCAGCGTAACGCCGGCGCGCAAGATGCCGTAATGCTTGAGAAACGCCAGATCGTCAGCCGGCAGCGGCGAGCGTACCCGGCCCGCATCCAGCAGCGCCCGCAGGGTATCCGGGGTGACGGTTTCGTCCTTCAGCCGGCCGTCGTTGAGCATTTGCTGCAGTACGACGTCGTCAAACACCTCGCGGCGGATGATGCCGGCCTCGATCAGCTTGAGGAAGGCGTTGACGAACATTTCCGAACAGCCATACAGCCCCTGGTCGAAGCGCCCCAGCTCGCGGCCATCCAGACCGTCCGGGCAGAGCGATTCGAGAATCGTCCGGTACTCGGCCGGGTAGCGGTCGCGGATGATCAGCGCCTGGCCAATGGCATCGCCCAGCGAGCCGATGCCGATCTGCAGCGTACCACCGTCGGCCACCAGGCTGGAGGCATGCAGGCCAATCGCGTAATCCGCCGCAGTTACCTTGTTGTTGGGTGGAGCGAATACCGCATGAGTGGCTTTCGGATCGGTCAGGATCACGTCGAACAGGCTGGGATCGACTTCTGCGCCGTTGGGCATGAACGGCATCTGGTCGTTGACCACTGCCACCGTAATGAATGGCGTGCCGACGTGGCGCATGCGATCAACCACTTCCAGCGTGACGTCAGGATTGCTCGACAAGCTCAGCCGCATGCCATCAGGGCCATCCTTGGCAGCCACTGCCTGGGCCATCACATTGATACCGTGCAGCATCATGTCGCGGGCGACAAAGGTGTAGTTGGTGGAAATGTAATTCAGCTGTGCCGTCGCATTGCCAAGATAATCACCGGTTTTCATGAAGAATTCGTTGACTTCTATATTCGGCGGCAGGGTGCCGGTGCGCAGCGCCTTGACGTATTCCAGATCCGGATAATCAGCAAAAATCCGCTCGACCAGCGGCTCCAGAAAATGTTGCTCCAGCTCGCTGTGGCCCACCGGCTTTTCCAGCGACAGAGCGGTAATGATCTTCAGCTTGCGCGCAGGATTCCCCTTGATGCGCCGGTACAGCGCATTGACAAACGGGTTCGGTTTGCCGACGCCGAGCGGAATGCCCAGCACGATGTCACCCGGGATAGTATCCAGCACATGATCAACAGAACTTTCAATCGAATCAATGAAAAGGGGGGTAGCCATTGTTGTCTCCTCTGGGTTGATGTGTGTTGTTCTGTGGTGAAGTATGGTCCGGCGATCGGCAGGAGCGATTGATCTGGCACAAGAAAATGCCATCGGCAAGCAAAGCCGCAGTTGCCTCCTCCCGCGCAGGGGTGGTTTAAGTCATGGCCGATATGATGGACAATGGCGGCTTCAGGGCATCCGGCCCCGGATCGGTTGGCGCAGACACATCAGCGCCCGTGGCGGGTATCAAAACGGATTGCCAGGAATCATGGCTCTACAAATCAAGGGGATTGCCGCGTCATGCTGCTGATGATCGACAATTATCATAGCGCATCTGGCAATCTTTCGTTAGCTTTCGCCTGTTTCCGCTGGAGTGCTGCAAGAATCCATTAAATACGGGGCTTTACGGGCGGTTTGCCCGGTTTGCTCTTTCGCCTTCTTTCGCAAATATTCGCCAGCAGCCGGATAAAAACCGGACAAATTGCCGGACAAAATCCGGTAATATCGCCTTGTATCCGGTAATCGAGGTGGAAAATGCGGCCAGATTTCATTCCAAGAGAGGCGTTCAGGGCATGGTTGAAGCCCAAGGAGCTCAACAAATACGCCATGATCGACGGCATTCTTGCCGCGAGCTACGTGGGTAGATTCGAGCGCCTTGGGCAGCCATTCCATAGCCGTGACGGCCGCTTCCGCCTGATTGACCTTGTGGCCAGGGCGCGGGCGAATTGCCACGCCATCACACCGCCGCCAGATGGGAAGTTTGCCGCCGAGTGCTTGCGTGCAATGGCCGACGAGCTGCGCTCGATCGTTGCCGACCTCGAAGCCCGGCGGGCGATACTCGCGGCACAGGTGAATCAGGCCGAAATGGTCAATGCGTTGCGCGGCCATGCCAAGTCATTGACCGGGGCCACCCTGCTTACCGAGGAAGAAATCGTCACGCAAAGCGAAAGTGTCGCCGACAACTGTGGCGTCTATTTCCTGATCCATCGTGGCGTCGTGGTCTATGTTGGGCAGTCGGTCAATGTCCATGCCCGCATCTTGCAGCATCGGGCACAGAAGGAATTCGACCGCTTTGGATTCGTTGCCTGCGATGAATCCGCCCTCGATCTGCTGGAGTCGCTTTACATCCACGTCCTGCGCCCGCCGCTGAATGGCGAGCAGTCCGGGACGCCATGCGCCCCATTGAGCCTCTACAAGATTCTCAAGCTGGCCGGGGTGAAGTGATGCCAGCGCTGACAGACACAAAAATCAGGAACACCAAGCCCGGCGACAAGCCGATCACTCTCAACGACGGAAATGGGCTGTACCTAGACATCCGGCCGACGGGGGCGAAAATCTGGCGCTATCGCTACTGGCTGACACCCGAGAAGGATGGTCGCTACACGATAGGCGAGTATCCATCGGTGTCGTTGTCAGAAGCCAGGCGCGAACGCGAGCGCCTCCGCGAACTGGTCAAGCAGGGGATCAACCCGACCCACGAAAAAAAGACCGAGAAAATACGGCAGACCCACGAACGGGCCAACACCTTCGAGGCCGTTTCCCGCGAGTGGCTTGAGCGGAAGAAGGAAAAGTGGACACCGTACTACCACAAGCAGGCGACGAGTTGCCTTGAGCAGAACACTTTCTCAAAGATCGGCCGCTTGCCGATTCGCAATGTCACGGCGGCGCACTTGCTCGAAATCTTGCAGGCAATGGAGCGGCGCGGGGCAGAGACGTACGCCCTGCAACTGCGGCAATGGTGCTCGGCGATCTTCCGTCATGCCGTCGTGACGTTGAGGGCCGACGGCGACCCGGCAGCGGCACTCAAGGGAGCAATCCAACGGCCGCAGGTCAATCACAGCAAGCCGATGTCCGCCGATCAGATCGGCGATTTCAAGGCGCGTCTGACGAAGTATGGCGGCAACAGAACGACCGTCATTGCCATGCGGCTGATGCTCTACACCTTCGTGCGGACGGTCGAGCTACGCAAGGCGCCGTGGGTCGAGTTCGATATTGAGGCGGCAGAGTGGAAGATTCCGCCTGAGCGGATGAAAAAACGACGGCTTCACGTCGTTCCTCTGGCGCGGCAGGCACTTGCCTTACTGGAAGACCTGAAACGGATTACCGGGGCCGGCCAGTGGCTGTTCCCGAACTTCCGGCGGCCTGATGATGTGATGAGCGCGACGACGATCAATCGCGCCCTGGAGCACATGGGCTACGCTTCGGGCCTTTGGACGGGGCACGATTTCCGTGCCACCGCCTCGACCCAACTGCATGAAATGGGATTTCGTCCCGAGGTGATTGAGCTCCAGCTCGCCCACGTCGAGGAAAACAAGACGAAGGCGGCCTACAACCACGCCGAATACATGACCGAGCGGCGCGAAATGATGCAGGCCTGGGCCGACTGGATCGACAGCATTCCGGAGCGCGATACCGGATCGACGCTCAAGCTGCCTGAGCATGAGGCGACGAGTTCGCCGGCTGATCCGTGCGACTCTGACGAATCTGCTGGCTGACCAGTCGTGCTTGACCATCTCGTAGGGCATTCGATCTTTGCCTTTTCGCCGATATACAGGCCCATCTGGCGCGGCTTGCCTCATCATCCACGCCCCCTCGAAGCGGTGTCGGCCGACAGTCACGCCACGTCGTGTTTGTCGAGGTTTGCCGAGGCGGTTGGCTTCGATGGCGTTCAGGCCAAGCCACACCTTCCCGGTGTCGCGAGATCGAAGGAAAAAATACAGGCGCTGCCTGAGCAGCTTCTGCGGGATTTTCGTTTCCTTGCTGACGGCTTTCGCCGTCTGGCTCTTGATCCAGTTCGCCGTCTTTCGCAGGGTGCGCCTCCATGCGTTCTGCAATGCCGACGGCGGCAAGCCGCGCAGCAGGGCGAATGCCTGATTAACGTCGATCTCGACCTTGAGCGTTTCGATCATGTGGTGGGCCTCAGAATCAGCACGGTCAATCCGGTGCCGTCCGGTTCGATGGCAACTACCTCGTAACCAAGGCCGTCGAACACGACAACTGCTCCCTTTTCAACGCCGCCAGCCGTGACACCGTTCCCGCGCTGCCGTGCGCCTGCACCGTAGGCGAGTCGATGCGCTTCAATCGGGTTCAGTCCCAACCATACTTTTGCGGTCGACGGGCTTTTCAGGTAGAAATTCAAACGATCCCGCAACACCTTGAGGGGGATTTGCTTCTCCTTGCTCACCTCACGGCCCACCAGCGTTTTCACGTAGTTGCCGGTCTTTCTCAGCGTCCTGCGCCATGCCGCCTCTGCCTGCGCTGGCGAGAAGTGCTTGAACATTTCCAGCACCTTGTCGGCGTTGATGTCGATGCTGATTTGGCTCATGGGTTACTCCGGTCAGAAAAGAAAACCCGCCCAGCTTGTGACCGGGCGGGCCAATTCACCGCAAGGAGAGAGGTTGATGCACACCCACGCAGCAAAGCAAAAAGCCCGGTAGCTTGTGGCTTACCGGGTTTTGGACGGAATTGCTTCGAGAATGGGAAAAATTAGACCACTTTGTCCCAGAACGGTCAAGCGGGAATTACAGATATTTCTAACTGCCTGCCCAATTTGCTCAGGGCGGCGGCGAGGGTATCGATCTTGGTGGTGTGGTGCAGGTCTGTCAGGCGCTGAACGTCCTGGGGACGAGTGCCGAGACGGCGGGCCAATTCGGAGGCTGTCACTTGCTGAGCCAGCATCTCATTGAGCAGCAGCACTTTGGCGGCGATGCTGGGGGGCAGTTCCACCAGTCGCTCACCGGGAGCCGACTTGGAAGGCAGCGGCACGGTGCGGCGATCCTCGAAATAGAAGTCCATTGCCGATAGCAAAACATCCTCAGCCATTTCCATTGCCTCGGTTTCGCTGTCGCCTTGGGTGATCGCTTCTGGAATGTCACGGAAGGTGACGACAAAGCCGCCTTCCTCTGCGGGGTCAAACTTGGCCGGGTAGCGCATTTTCTCTTTCCTTTCCGATGTGCGGTGCAGGGTGCCAGCCCCTTGCGGGGCGGGTCTCCTATTTCAGCTTGAGTTGTTTCTTTACCCCTTCAACCAACCCTGTTTTCAGTTCTGCTGAAGGGTGCCTCGGCAAGTGGCTTTGTTGTCCGTTGAGGAAAACCTTCAAGTGCCTTGTGCCGTCCTTGAATGTCGCCCCCTGGGATCGGAGCCACCTGACAAACTCACTCTGTTTCACCGCACCTCCTGTATTCGTTGAACATGGGCATACATTAAACAATTTTGTTTAATGCGTCAAGTCAAATCAGAGTGGGCTGCCCTGCCAGCGAGACAGGTACGCCCGCTACCACCCCTATGTCCATCGTTACGGCTATTACACCACCGAGACCGAGCAGCACTACGAGCTGGAGACCACGACCAGCAACTACAACGGCGTGATCATCGGCCAATCGGTGCTGGTGGCCAACGCCATGTGGCTGACCCGGCTCGGGCTGTTCTTCACCCAGGTGGCCGCCGCTGGCGACGTGCTGGTGGCGATCTGCGAAACCGAAGGCGGCAAGCCGAACATCGAGAAGACCCTGACTCGCGTCACCGTGCCGGTCGCCGACCTCAAGAAATACCCGGTCGGCGGTGTCACGGTTGCTGGCGTTCGTACCGGCATGCAGGCGCTGCTCGACGGCAAGAGCCGCTTCAACGCCCAGCCGCGACTGATCGTCGCGCCGGGTCACTCCCGCACCCAGGCCGTGGCAACGGCAATGGACGGCATAGCCACCAAGCTGAAGGCCATCGCGATTGTCGACGGCCCGAATGGTGATGACGACGATGCTATTGCCTTCGCCCAGAACTTCGGCAGCAAGCGCGTCTATATGGTAGATCCGGGACTCAAGGTGTGGGATACCACGCTCAACGCCGAAACCATCGTCCCCGCGTCGCCTTATGTGGCCGGTCTGTTCTGCCGTACCGACAAGGAATATGGTTTCTGGGGCTCGCCGTCGAACAAGGAGTTCCTCGGAGTCATCGGCACGGCTCGCCCGGTGGAGTTCCTGGACGGCGACGATACCTGTCGCGCCAATCTGCTGAATGCGGCCAATATCACCACCATCATCCGCGACGGCGGCTATCGCCTGTGGGGCAACCGTACCCTTTCTGCCGATCCGAAGTGGGCCTTCGTGACCCGCGTACGCACGCTCGACATCGTGATGGATGCCATCCTCTACGGCCACAAGTGGGCCGTCGATCGCTCAATCACCAAGACCTACGTCAAGGACGTGACCGAAGGGTTGCAGAACTTCATGCGCGACCTCAAGGCCCTCGGCGCCATCATCAATTTCGAGGTCTATCCCGACCCGGAACTGAACACGGCGAGCCAGCTTGAGCAGGGCCGCGTGTATTGGAACATCCGCTTCACCGACGTGCCGCCGGCCGAAAACCCGCAGTTCCGCGTGGAGGTGGACCACCTGTATCGGTGGATGTACACCGTAGCTGGAGGCGCCGCAGTGATTTTCGGCACGTTGGGGTATGTCGGCGATGCTGTAAAAACCTTTGCCAAGGAAACCGTGGTTGCCCACGATACTTTGCAGAATGTCAACAATGAAGTTGACAAACTCCACGCATTTTTTGTAGGGCTCGACCGGAGGTTAAATAAGGTCGAGGATGCTGTTTACCCGAACCGCAAGGACGCCGCGCCGTGAAAACTGTGCGGCTGATCCGCGGAGTTGCCGCTGCCTTGGCCGGTTGCGACCCCGACCGATGGTTCGGGCATGTCGAGCACCACAGCCTGAAAGCCAGAACGAAGACGGCGGGCTACGGCAACTCGTTCTTCGACATCAACAGGGGCTACGTTCGCGCCGTGATGGACGATCGCCGATACCGTTACGCCGCGTTCTTCGGTGAGGTGTGATATGGGACCGCTCAGTCTTGTTCCGTGGCCATACCGGCTACTGATCGTTGCAGTGCTCGCCGCTGCCTTGGTTGGCGTCGGATGGGTGAAGGGCGCATCCCATGTCCAGGCTGAGTGGGATGCCGAAGTCGTCAAGCAATCCTTGACGGCTGCCAGAGTCGAGAAGGCTCAGGCGCAAGCCACCGTCCAGGTAGTCACCGAGTATGTCGACCGCGTGAAAATCGTCCGCCAAGCGGGCGAAACCATCATCAAGGAGGTTCCCGTCTATGTCCCAGCCCAAGCTGATGCTGCTTGTGTCCTGTCTCGCGGCTTTGTCCGCCTGCACGACGCAGCCGCCCAAGGTATCGTTCCCGAACCCGCCGGAAATTCTGATGCGTCCCCCGCAGGCGTTGCACTCTCTGCCGTCGCCGGAACAGTCGCCGAGAACTACACCGCCTGCCGAGCGAACGCCGAGCAGTTGAGCGCCCTGCAATCGTGGATCCTTGAGATGAAGGAATCCGCCGACGCCGGTCGTAGCGAGTAACACCCGCCCCACCTGGATCGCCTTTGTGCTTCCGGGTGGGGCGCTTTTTTGCGTTTGTGGTTTCTTTTGTCCCAAGATGGGACTATAATCAACCCGTGAACATCGTCGCTGTCAAATTCCTCCGCGCCTTCTGGGAAAAATACCCGGATGCAGAGCAGCCGCTCAAGTCTTGGGTCGATGAAGCCAAGAAGGCCACATGGTCGCAACCCTCCGAAATCAAGGAGCAATACCGGAGCGCGAGCATCCTCAAGAATCGCCGCGTGGTGTTCAACATTAAGGGCAACGATTACCGATTGGTGGTTTCCGTTGCCTACCACTACCAGGCGGTCTATGTGAAATTCATCGGCACCCACAAGGAATACGATGCCATAGACGCTGAAACTGTAGAGATGGAGGTCTGACATGGAAATTCGCCCGATCCGCACCGAAGAGGACTACAAGGCCGCGCTCTCCGAAGTCTCGGCCTACTTCGACACCGAACCAGCCCCCGGCACCCCCGATGGCGACCGCTTTGAAATCCTGCTGACGCTCGTGGAAGCCTACGAGGCTAAGCGCTACCCGATTGACCTGCCCGATCCGGTCGAGGCCATCAAGTTCCGCATGGATCAGGCCGGGCTGACGCCTAAGGACTTGGTGCCCGTCATCGGCCGACTGAACCGCGTCTATGAGATTCTGAACCGCAAGCGCCCACTGACGCTGAACATGATCTGGAAGCTACACGAGAAGCTGGGCATTCCGGCTGAGTGCCTTATCCGGCCACCGAAGATGCACATCGCGGCCTGATTCGGCCTTGTCCGGTTTTTGACGCGGGTAGGTCATGCAGACGATAATCACATTTTCAAACAACGTTTTTCCCCTGGTCGACTGCGGCGAGGCGGGCAGCCAACAAATAACCGGACAATCTACCGGACAAGTATCGAGGCAGTTAGCGGCAAGGGCTAATATAATCAAAAGGATAGCCTAACTATGCTGCTGATGATCGATAACTACGACAGCTTTACCTACAATCTGGTGCAGTATTTTGGCGAGCTGGGCCAGGAGGTGGTGGTTCACCGCAACGATGAAATCACGCTCGACCAGATTGCTGCGCTGCGGCCGCAGTATCTGGTGCTGTCGCCGGGTCCGTGTACGCCGAACGAGGCGGGGGTGTCGGTGCCGGCGATTCTGCGCTTTGCCGGGCAGATTCCGGTCATGGGGGTGTGCCTGGGGCATCAGAGCATCGGCCAGGCGTTTGGCGGCAAGATCGTGCATGCGCAGCAACTGATGCACGGCAAGGTGTCGCCGGTGCATCATCTGAACACCGGGATGTTTGCCGGCTTGCCCGATCCGGTAACCTGCACCCGCTATCACAGCCTGGTGATCGAACGCGAGACGATCCCCGATTGCCTGCAGATTACGGCCTGGACCGACGATGGCGAAATCATGGGGGTGCGCCATCGCAGTCTGCCGGTGGAGGGGGTGCAGTTTCACCCCGAATCGATCCTGACCGAACACGGGCATGACATGCTGCGCAATTTCCTGCGCGAATTTGCCTGATTTTTACAATCTGAACTACAGGAGAATCCGCACATGATCAGTGCCAGGGATGCGCTTAACCGCCTGATTGACGGCAACGAGCTGTTTTACGATGAAATGGTCGCGCTGATGCGGCAAATCATGCGTGGCGAGCTGACTCCGGCGCAGATGGCTGCGATCCTGATCGGCCTGCGGGTGAAGGTGGAAACCGTGTCGGAGATTGCCGCTGCGGCGTCGGTCATGCGCGAATTCGCGACACCGGTGCCGGTGGCTGACACCTTCCGGCTGGTGGATACCTGTGGCACCGGCGGCGATCATGCCCACACCTTCAATATCTCGACCACCTGTGCTTTTGTCGCAGCAGCGGCGGGTGCCAAGGTGGCCAAGCATGGCGGCCGGGCGTCGAGTTCGGCGTCCGGTAGTGCCGACGTGCTGGAGGCTTTGGGAGTGAATATTGCCCTGCAGCCCTTGCAGGTGGCGCGGGCGGTGGATGAAATAGGCGTGGGGTTCATGTTTGCGCCGGCCTTCCACGGGGCGATGAAGCATGTCGCGCCGGTGCGCAAGGAGCTGGGCGTGCGCACCCTGTTCAACATCCTGGGGCCGCTGACCAATCCGGCGGGTGCCGCCAATCAGCTGATGGGCGTGTTTCACCCCGATCTGGTCGGCATTCAGGCGCGGGTGCTGCAGCAATTGGGCAGCCACCATGTGCTGGTGGTGCACGGGCAGGATGGCCTGGACGAAATCACCCTGGCCGGTGAAACCCTGGTGGCCGAGCTGAAACACGGCGAGGTGCAGGAATACCGCATTCATCCCGAGCAATTCGGCCTGCCGACGGCAGATCTGGACGCCATCCGTGCGGCCGACGCCGAGCAATCGGCTGGCATGCTGCTGGCGGTGCTGGAAAACCAGCCCGGCCCGGCGCGTGACATCGTGCTGCTCAACGCTGGCGCGGCGATCTATGTCGCCGGCGTGGCGCACAGCCTGCAAACCGGCATCGAACGCGCCGCCGACGCGCTGCAGAGCGGAGCAGCATTGCACAAACTACGCCAGCTGATCGAATTCTCCCAGCAGGCGCGAGATTGACCCCTGGCCTGCACGCCGCTCTGGTATTGGCTTGCAGGCCGGCCTGGACGCCGCTCTGGTATGGGTCTGCAGGCCGGCCGCCGTTGCCGGCTCGGCGCAGCAGGTCAGTCTCAAGTCCGACAGGCCGGCTAGCTGGCCACGCCCGCCGCCAGATATTGCTGAAACGCCGGCAACATCGCCTCCAGGCTGCCGGTTCGCATATCGCCAAACGGCGTGACCGACATCGCCCCCAGCGCCGCCAGCCCGTTCAACACCACCACCCAGCTCATCCCGATATGAATGCGTAGCAACGCCGGATCCTTGCCCGGCAACGCCCGCAGCAGCAACTGTTCCAGCAGCAGCCAGTTTGGCCGCGCCCGGTCAGCCAGCCGCTGCTGCACCTCCGCCACCGGCGTCATCTGGTGCAGCAACAGGAACTTGGTCGACACCCCGCCCACCTCCGGGTCGAAATGCAGCAGCCAGTTCGGCTGGAAAAAGACATCCAGACACTCGCGCACCGACGCCGGCTCCGCCCGGTCCGCCAGCGCCCGCAGGCTGTCACCGCGGAAAGCCGCCACTCGATCCATCAGATCGTCGACCAGCGCCAGCAGCAGCCCCGTCTTGTTCTGGAAATGGTAATGCACCGCCCCCGAATTGCGAGCGCCGGCGGCCTGGTTGATCGAACGCAGCGACACCGCATGAATGCCGTGTTCGGCAAACAGGCGCAGCGCAGCCAGCAGCAAATGCTGGCGGGTCAGCGAAGAAACGGGAGTGGAAGACATGCATCAAGCCTTGTGCGAAGCGCGCCATTATAGCTTAATGCAATTGATTTAATTTGACATCCGACATTAAACTGTCGCTGATTTTGTCAGACAGCCAGACAAATGCTGGCGCACACCCGAGGAGCCCAACAAAAAATGAACCAGACCCGTATTGCACTTCGTTACCTGTCCGTTGTCCTGCTGGCGCTGGGCTGCGGCATCGCCAGCGCCGACGATGCGCCGCCCGAATCGCCGGACGACCTCAAGACCCGGCTCACCGCACTCAGCCCGGCTGAGCAATGCAACTGGTGGGCGGCCGGCCAAAAGCAGGCGCTGGCCAAACTGAGCGACGCCCACCTGACGGCCGCCCTGCAGGCGCTCGAATCGAGCGCCCTGTTTTGCCCGGTGCGCAAATGGGTTGATCAAACGTCGGAATACGAATTCCTGATGGTCCGCCGCGAGCGGCTCAAGGCTGGCGACGAACTGCCCGACCCCCCCGAGCGGATGCTGGTACGCTACCGTGCCGAGCCGCGCACCCTGTACGCCCGTTGGGAAACCGGTGGCGCCCGGGCCGGGCAGGAGGTGATGTACGACGCCAGCAAGGACGGCAAGAAAATGCTCGCCCACATCGGCGGCATGTTTGGCGTCGTGTCGATGAACATCCCCATTGATGGCGTCATGGCCCGCGCCCAGTCGCGTCACACGGTGCGCGATCTGGGGTACGGCTACATCCTCGCCCAGCTCGACGCCGATCTGGACCGTAACCGCGCCCGCAACGTGCCAACCCGTCCCAACCAGGTCAAAGTCGTGCGCGAAGGCAGTAAACGCTACGCCGAGCTGGTCTACCAGAACCCGTCATCTCCGCCTTATTACGGCAAACAGGTCAAATTCTGGCTCGATCTGCGCGAACCGATGATCCGGCTGGTCGAAGGCCGCGACAACTCCGGCGACGTGTTCGAGCACATCGTCTTCGAGCGCGTCGAACGCAAGAAACTGGCCGATAACGTGTTCGACCCCAAAAATCCGGAATACCGCTTCTGAATCCTGCCGCCGGGCATGATCGCCCAAGCCTGACAGGCTGCTAGAATACTGGCTTTGCCTCACCCGACCGGCTCAACGATCATGTCCGACATCCTCAAGAAAATTCTCGCCGTCAAGGCCGACGAAGTCGCCACCGCCAGCGCAGCCATCCCGCTGGCCGAACTGGAGCAACAAGCCGCCGCCCAGACGCCCCCGCGCGACTTCATTGGCGCATTGCGGCACAAACTGGCCGCCGGCTTGCCAGGCGTGATTGCCGAAGTCAAAAAAGCCAGCCCCAGCAAAGGCATCATCCGTGCCGACTTCGACCCGGCCGACATCGCCCGCAGCTACGCCACCCACGGTGCCGCCTGCCTGTCGGTGCTCACCGACCGGTCATTTTTCCAGGGCGACGTCCGCTACCTGCAGCAGGCACGTGCCGCCTGCGAACTGCCCGTGCTGCGCAAGGACTTTCTGGTCGACCCCTACCAGGTCGTCGAAGCCCGTGCCATGGGGGCTGATTGCATCCTGCTGATCGCCGCCGCACTGTCACTGGCGCAGATGCGAGCCTTCGAAACCCTGGCGCACCGGCTGGGCATGGCCGTGCTGGTTGAAGTCCACGACGGCGAAGAGCTGGAGCAGGCGCTGCAGCTCAGCACCCCACTGATCGGCATCAACAACCGCAACCTGCGCACCTTCGATGTCACCCTGCAAACCACCCTCGACCTGCTGCCACGCATCCCTGCCGACCGTATCGTCGTCACCGAAAGCGGTATCCTGGCTGCAGCAGATGTCACCCGCATGCGCCAGCATCAGGTACATGCCTTCCTGGTCGGAGAAGCCTTCATGCGCGCCCCGAACCCCGGCATCGAACTGGCAAGATTGTTCGATTTGAACTAAACCGAAGCTGTGCTGGCATTTACGGCAAGCCGCACTAGAATGACTGTTGCAAATTCGCAACGTCGTGCCGAGGTTGCAGCATATTTCACCAAAACATGCTTGCAATCGAAATTAGCCCTTTGGCAGAATGGCCTCAGGCTTCGCACAGGGGGCTGGCGCGGTTTGCCTGCGCGATGATTTCTCTCAGAAAACTAAGGAGCGTATCGATGAACAAAAAACTGATCGCTGTTGCTGTTGCTGGCGTATTGGCTGCACCGGCTGTCATGGCTGAGAACAGCGTGACCATTTATGGCGTGGCTGACGTAGGTCTGGAACACGTTGAAGCCAAAGGCGCGACTACGGCCAATGCCGATGTCGTTGGCCGTACCCGCGTGACACCGAATAGCTCCTACCTCGGTTTCAAGGGCCAGGAAGAGCTGGGCGGTGACCTGAAAGCGATCTGGCAAATCGAACAGGGTGTTGATCTGGACGATGGTGGCGGCACGTCTACGAACGGTTTTGCAACCCGCGACAGCTATGTGGGCTTGAACTCCAAGTCCGCCGGCACCGTGATGATGGGCCGTCTGAGCACCCCGACCCGTGCTCTGCTGGGTAAACTGGACGTCTTCCCCGGCCAGGCCGGCATGGGCGCCAACACTGCCATTATTGGCAACACCGGCCAGAAGCAGAAAATGGGTGGCTTGGCATTTGACACCCGTAAGGCCAATGCCGTTTCCCTGTCGACTCCGTCGATTGCCGGCCTGAATGCCACACTGGCTTACATCGCCGATGAAAACCGGTCGGCAGCGGGTGTCGATCCCTGGGGCTGGGGTGCTGGCGTGACCTATGCTGGCGGCCCGTTGACCGTGATGCTGGCTTATGAAGAGCACCGCAACACCAATGGTCTGAACGCCAACGATACAACCTCGGCTGCTGCAATCACTCCGCAGGGTGGCACAGCTCGTGGCTCACTGGACACCAATATGCGCGTGGGTGTCGGCTTCAAGGGTGGCCCGGTTACCGTAAATGCCGTGTACGAAAGCCTGGATCTGCGTTCGGGTGGTGCCAGCAAGCTGGAAAGGGATGATGTCGCTCCGGTGTATGAACTGAAGCGTGACGCATTCTGGATCGGCGCGAAGCTGACTGCAGGCAATCATGAGGTTCGGGCCGCACTTGCCCAGTCGATGAAGGCCACTGTAACCAAGAATTTTGTTGAATCTGACGTAGATAACTCAGAGGCCCGACAGATTTCGCTGGGCTACGGCTACAACTTCAGCAAGCGTTCGCAGGTTTATGCCGTGTACAGCTCGGTGGATAACAAATCGGCTGCACAGTACGATTTCGGCCCTGGCAAGTCCAAGACTGGCACGGCTGTAGGTGCCGACCCGGAAGGGTATTCGGTAGGCGTACGCCACCTGTTCTGATTTCTGGCGCCGAATTTCGTGCCTGTACCGAGCTGAAAGGCTGATTCGAGGCACCGCAATGCAGATTGCGGTGCCTTTTTCGCTTGGACGGCGCACAATCGGCGCGTTTTTGTTGTACTCAAACCACAACAACGCCCTTTTTGACGCAAAGTTTGCGGCATCCTCGCCCAAGCTGTGCTAAAAATCAGAGAACAATTTGATGTAGGATCGGCTGCCGCGCAAAGCGGGGCTCAAAACAGGAGGAAAATATGAATTTCAAACGCATCGCCTGGTCGGTTGCGGCAGCTTTGGCAGTGCCGGGTCTTGTTCATGCCGAAGATGAGTCATCGTTGATTAGTGTGTACGGCCATATCGGTGTTGGCGTCGAAAAGGTCGAGGCCACCGGGAAAACTAGGTTTGGTGCCACCCATCCGCTGGGCAATCTGAGTAACGGCATCAACTTTGCCATGTACGGTCGAATCGACGATCTGCCCTCCAGAACCCGGGTGACTGACGGGATTTCCTACATCGGTTTGCGCGGCAATCAGGATCTGGGCAAAGGATTTACCGCCTTGTACCAGATCGAAACAGCGATCAAGCCAGACGACGGTTGCGGCTACGTTGGTTGCGAAAACAGCGAGGTATCCAAGCCTGCGGGCAGCAAGACTGCCCGCTTCGCCAGCCGCCAGTCGTATGTTGGCCTGCGCAACGGGTCAGTGGGTACGCTGCAGTTTGGCCGCCTCGACATGTATTTCGACAAGCACGTGCCGAATGAACTTCACTTGCTGAAGTCGGGTGCATCGTCAACAGCGTTGTCGATTCTGGGTTACGCGTTCAACTCAGGCAGCTCGTTCGGCGGTTATTTCCCTGTGGTGTCGGCGCAAGGGGCCGCAACGTTTGCCGCAGCAGCCGGCTTGCCCGCTGCTGCCGCTACGCTGGTCAAGAACTATTCCCAGTTCGCCATGCCGTTCTATAACGTCGGCAACCGTGCCAGCAATGTGGTGCAGTACCGTACCCCGAGTTTCAAGGGCTTGCAGGCGATCGCTGCCTATCAGATTCCCGAATCGAAGGGTGGCTGGTACAAGGGGAGCGATTATGCTGGCAACCGCACTGCGCTGAACGCGCTGACCGGCTGGGATAGCGGCAATAGCCTGTGTATGCCCAATTCGCCAATTGGCTGTATTCCTGAAACGCTGAACCGCCTCAGTGGCTCGCGTGATGTTCGCCCGGATGCCCGCGAGTTTACCGTGGCGTTTTTCCCCGGCTGGATGTTTGCCAGCCTGGCTTATCTGGAAGAACGTGATCCGGTACCCTTGATCGCCGGCGGTGCGATCGACAAGGCATACGGACTTAAAGGGTCGATCGGCATCCAGGTTGCCGAGAGTATTCCGTTGCGGCTGGGGGTGGTCTACGAGCGCCAGGTCAACCAGTACAACAGCAGTTTTGCCCAGTCGCTGCAGGGATTGGCGGCAGCCTCTGGCCAGCCGGTGCCGAGCATTGGGGACTCCTCGCGGGATACCCTGGTTTTGGCAAGCAGCTACAAGTTCTCCGATTCCGTCGAACTGATCGGTACCTGGGGCAAGGCCAAAGACACCAAGACCTTTACCGGCGAAACCGATACCCAGTCCGGAGCAACCTATACCCAATTGACGGCGCTGTATAATTTCTCCAAGCGTACCAACCTGTTTGCCACCTACGCCAAGGTGGAAAACGACGAGGTGGCAGGCTACAACTTCTTCATCAATGCCGCAGCCACACCGGGCGACGCTTTGCAGGCTCCGTTCCTGCAGACGCCACGTGGATCGGATCCGACCTCGGTTCAGGTTGGGATCAGCCACAATTTCTGATCGGTTGAACAAGGCAGGAGCGGGCGGGTGCCATGGGCACCCGCCTGTTTTTTAATGAATGCAAAACTCGTTAGTCTAGGTCTGCTGCTGGCCGGTTGCACTTCGGTACCGCAACAGCCTCCGGCCAAAGTCGCCCAGCCAGAGCCGCCGGCTCCACCTCGTGCCATCTGGGCAGAACAAGCCTGGCCAGACCTGGCACCGTGGCAAGCCAGCGAGCTCAGGCCAGGGCTGCAAGCGCTGGGGCAATCGTGCAAGGCCATGGCGCGCAAACCGGCTTGGCGCGAGATCTGCAGCCAATGGCCGCGCCTGGTGGATGCCGACCCTGCGGCGGTACGTCAGTGGCTGGCGCAGCACTTTCGCCTGTTCCAGATGCGTACTTCCGATGGTACATCGAGCGGCTTGGTCACCGGTTACTACGAACCCTTGCTGCAGGGCGACCGGCAAGCGGGAAAGCTGGCACGCTATCCGCTTTATGCGGTTCCCAACGATCTGTTGACCATCGAGCTCGGCGATGTTTACCCCGAATTGAAAGGCATGCGTTTGCGCGGCCGCCTGAACGGGCGGAAGGTGCAGCCATATCCTGCGCGCGCTCAGATCGAAGCCGGCCAGGCAGAAGGTCTGGCCGGCAAGGAGCTTGCCTGGGTGACCGATGCCGTCGAGCTGTTTTTTCTGCAGATTCAGGGATCAGGGCGTATTCAGTTACCCGACGGTAGCCATTTGAGGGTGGGCTACGCCGACCAGAATGGTCACCCCTACAAGGCGATTGGCAAGGTGTTGGTCGAGCAGGGCATGCTGGCGCCTGGCCAGGTGTCAATGCAGAGCATTCAGGCCTGGGCCCGGGCCAACCCCGACAAATTGCAGGCAGTGCTGGACAGCAATCCGAGTTATGTATTTTTTCGTGAGCTACCTGCAAGCCAGGATGGCCCCCCCGGTGCGCAGGGGGTGCCATTGACCGCGGAGGGCAGCATTGCGGTTGACCCGCGCCATGTTCCTCTGGGCACGCCAGTCTGGCTGGAGACAACCTACCCCGGCAGTGCAAGACCCTTGCGTCGGCTGGTGGTCGCCCAGGATACCGGTGGCGCCATTCGCGGCGTGATCCGGGCCGATTTTTTCTGGGGGTTCGGCCCCGAAGCCGGCCGACAGGCGGGTGCAATGAAGCAGGCGGGGGGTATGTGGGTGCTTTGGCCGCGGGAGATTCCGTTACCGGCAGAGCATTCCCAAGGCTGACTGGCTTGTTTCGTGGCCTGTGCCTTCTCTTGGGAGAAGCGGTCCATATTTGCCCGTTTTCCCACTCGGCTCGCGACGATCGCTCAAATCCGACAGGCGGCTGGAAATCAGGCCTGGCTGACTTTCGGTGGGCGGTTCGTTGACGCACGATTTGTGAAGCCTGTATCAACAGAACCGGGGTTTATTGACTACACTTAAAGTAGATTCTTAAGCTGTTGGTGTAGCAGGCGGTCGCGGTTATATAATTGCTGCCGGAGTGTCATGTCCGGCTTGTCGAATGCCTGTAGGCCGCCCGAATGGTTGGGTGGTCGCATGTTTTTGTTTTTTATATTCTGATATTGTAATATTAATATTACGAGACCCGTATGGAGGGGCTTTCAATGAAAATCCGTTCCGGACTGGCCATGTTTGCTCTGCTAGCCTTTTCCTTGGCGATGCCCGCTGTGGCGGAGGCTGCGCCTGTTGGAAAGAAACAGGTGAACGCAGTGAAGGTGGTGAAGAAAGAAGCCAGGCGTGCGGCCCCCGCACGCAAAAAAGTACAGTATTCCTCGCGCAAGAAAGTGACCCGTCACGCCAGCGTGGCGGGTAAAAAGGCGTTGCGCCGGGTGGTTGCCCAGGAGCCATTCAAGCAGCAGCTGTCGATTGCCGACGACGTGGCACCCGAAGTGTTGCAATTGTTTTCCAGTGCTGCCGTGGTATTTAACGAGAGCAACGGGGAGGTGCTGTTTTCCAAAAACAATACCGCACCGATGCCGATTGCGTCGATCACCAAACTGATGACGGCAATGGTGGTGCTGGATGCCAAGTTGCCGATGGATGAGGTGATTACCATCGACGAGGCGGATGTCGATACCTTGCGCAATACGGGCTCCCGTTTGCCGGTAGGGACGGCGCTGACCCGTGCCGAAGTGATGCTGCTGGCGCTGATGTCGTCGGAAAACCGGGCGGCAGCGGCCTTGGCGCGGTCGTATCCGGGTGGTACGCAGGCGTTTGTGGCGCGAATGAACCGCAAGGCACAGGCGATCGGGATGCGAAACGCCCGGTTTTATGATTCAACCGGGTTGAATGGCGGTAATGTCGCCACGGCAGCCGATCTGGTGTCGTTGGTTCAGGCAGCGCATGATTACCCCGAAATCCGCCAGTTTTCCACCACCCCGTCGCACGAACTGGTTCTCGCCAGCGGCCGCCGGCTGCACTACCACAACACCAATGCGCTGGTGAAAAACGAGGATTGGCAGATCGGGTTGCAGAAAACCGGATTCATCAACGAGGCCGGCAAGTGTGTGGTCATGCAGGCGACGATTGCCAATACACCGCTGGTGATTGTATTGCTGGATTCTGACGGCAAGTATCAGCGGCTGGCCGATGCCAACCGGATCAAGCGCTGGCTGGAAGCTGGAGGCGGTGCGCGCAAGCTGGTTGCCAAGGGTTGAACCTGATTGGATCTGGTTTTGAACTGACATGACAAGGGCCGCAAATGCGGCCCTTGTGCTTGGTGCTCAGCGTTTGAAGGCGATGACGTGGTCGATCTGTAGCCGGATGCCGATTTTTTCGCCAATGGCGTGGTCGTGATGGCTGGGTACCAGGGACAGTACTTCGCTGCCATTATCCAGTTGCAGGGTGTAGAGAAACTCGGCGCCACGGAAGGTCTTGCGCAGTACTGTGGCCTGCACCGGGCTGGCGTCGTCGTGCTGGATGTCATCGGGGCGGATCAGTACGTCGGCGGTGCAGCCGGGGCAGCAGTCGTACGGGGCTGGGCCCTGGATACAGCCCAGCTCGATGTTGAGTGTGCCATCGTTGCCGACGATGCCGGGAACCAGTGTACCTTCGCCGATGAAGTCTGCCACGAAGCGGTCGGCCGGCCGGTGATAGAGGTCGTAGGGGGTCGCCCATTGGGCGATGCGGCCCTGGTGAACGATACCGATCATGTCGGCAATCGCAAAGGCCTCTTCCTGATCGTGGGTGACCAGAATGGCGGTGATGCCTTCGTGCTTGAGCAGGTCGCGGATGTCTTGCCCCAGCCGTTTGCGCAGATCTACATCGAGGTTGGAAAAGGGTTCGTCCATCAGTAGCAACGAAGGGCGAGGGGCCAGCGCCCTGGCCAGCGCCACCCGTTGCTGCTGGCCGCCGGACAACTGGTGCGGGTAGCGGTTGGCCAGCGGTGCCAGTCCAATCAGCTCAAGCAGTTCACTGCTGCGGCGCAGGCGTTCGGCGCGGGGCTGGCGGTGCAGGCCAAAGGCGATGTTGTCGTGGATGGTCAGGTGCGGAAACAGGGCGTAATCCTGAAACACCATGCCAATGCCGCGTTGGGCGGCGGGAACCTGATGCGCCGGGCCGAACAGGGTCTGGCCATTGAGCCGGATCGTGCCGCCGGTCGGGGTTTCAAAGCCAGCCAGACAACGCAGTACCGTGGTCTTGCCGCAGCCGGAGGGGCCTAGCAGGCAGCCGATGCGGGCTTCGCCAAGCGCGAAGCTGATGTCGTCGACAATGGTACGCTGGCCGTAGTGATGGCGCAGGTGGTCAACCTGCAGGTAGGTCGGATGGGGGGGGGGCATCAGGATATGTCGCTCGTTCGCATCAACAGAATGACTGGCAGCAAGCCTACCAGCACCAGGGCGACCGCAGGCAGGGCGGCCCGTTCCCATTCTCCTTCGGAGGTCATCTCGAATACGCGGATGGCCAGCGTATCCCAGCCGAACGGCCGGGTCATCAGGGTGATCGGCATTTCTTTCATCACGTCGACGAACACCAGCAATGCGGCCGTACTCAGCCCGCCGCGCAGCATGGGCAGGTGTAGTCGGCGCATCAGCGTCAGCCCGGTAGCCCCTAGCCCTCGCGCGGCGTCTTCCTGATGCCGGGTAATGCGCTGCAGGGCGGCTTCGACTGGCTGAACGCCAACAGCCAGGAAGCGGGCGGTGTAGGCGATGAGCATGGCAAACAGGGTGCCGCGAACGATCTGGGAGGGGGGAGGAGTCAGCCATTGGCCGAGCCAGTCGATCAGCAGGTGGTCCAGCCAGGCAGCTGGAATGAAGGTGCCGACCGCCAGCACTGCACCGGGAACGGCATACCCCAGTGTGGCCAGCCGCATCAGTACGGTCATGCTCCAGTGGCGGTTGTTGCGTGCCAGCAGGGTGAGCGTGAGGCTGGCGGCAACGATCAGCGCTGCGGCTAGGCCGGACAATAGCAGCGAATGCCAGACAAACTGCAGGTAGCGCTGGTCGAGATCGCTGGCGACGCTGGCCCAGGCCCAGGCCGCCAGCTGCAGCAGGGGGATGACGAACCCGGCAGCCAATATCAGCAGACACCAGGCACACGCTGCCCAGGCCCGCCAGCCAGCGAGCAACAAGGGTGGCGCCGGGTCGCTGCGGCCAGTGGCCGTGTATTGCCGCTGGTGGCGCAGCCTGAGTTCGGCCAGCATCAGCAGCAGGGCCAGCAAGAGCAGCAGCGAAGCGAGTTGGGAGGCCGCAGGCAGCGAAAACATGGCATACCAGGCCTTGTAGATGCCGGAGGTGAAGGTGTCGTAGTTGAAGGTGGCGACCGTGCCAAAGTCGGCCAGGGTTTCCATCAGCACCAGGCTGACGCCGCCGATGATCCACGGTCGTGCCATCGGTAGTGCCAATCGGTAAAAGCCCTGGCGGGGGCTGAGCCCCAGCGACTGGGCGACTTCCATCATCCGCCGGCCCTGGGTCTGGAAGGCGTTACGCGCCAGCAGGTAGACGTAAGGGTAGAGCGCCAGCGACATGACCAGCATGACGCCTCCGCGTGACCGGATGTCTGGCAGCCGGGTGGCGACGCCGTGCTCGCGCAGCAGGGTTTGCAGCGGGCCGGTGAATTCCAGCAGACCGATCAGCGCAAAGGCCAGCACGTAGGTTGGCATTGCCAGCGGCAGCATCATCGCCCAGTTGAAAAACCGCCAGCCGGGGAAGCGGCAGGTGGCGGTCAGCCAGGCCAGACTGACGCCTAGGATGCTGGTGCCGACACCCACCCCCAGCAACAGCCAGAGGGTGTTGGCGGCCAGCATGGTGAGCTGGGTGTCGATCAGATGCTGCCAGATGTCGCCTGCAGGCTGAAAGACGGCTGAAAGCACCACCCCGACCGGCAGCAGGGTGACCAGCGCGATCAGCAGGGCGGGCAGGGCGGTAAGGGTGGGTCGTGCTGGAATGATTCGCACCCGGAGCAAGTCTTTCCTGAGGGTCAAAAAAAGCAAGCGGCACTGGTGCAGCCATTCCGACACGCTGCTGGCACCGCCCGGTCAGTCTGCCTGGAAATGATACCTGACCGATGGTGCTGGCGGGAGGTGGTCAGCGATATCCGGCCCGATCCATCAGGCGGGTGGCGGCAATCTGGTTTTCACCGGCACGATTGACGTTGATCTGGTTCTGCTTGAAGTTGCCCCAGCTTGCCACAACGGCATCGGGTTTCACTTTCGGGTTGGCCGGATATTCGAGGTTGATGTCAGCGACCAGATTCTGTGCCTTGTCGCTCGCCATCCACTCGATCAGGCGGATGGCGCCTTTTTCATTCTTGGCGTGGCGGGTGACGCCGGCGCCGGAGATATTGACGTGGGTGCCGGTGCTTTGCTGATTGGCCCAGAACAGGCCCAGCGGCAAGGCCGGTTTTTTCTCGATCAGGCGGCCGAAATAATAGGTATTGGCGATGCCGACATCACACTGGCCAGCGGCAATGGCTTCCAGCATCTTGGTATCGTCCGGCAGTGGGTCGGTGGCCAGGTTGGCCACCCAGCCCTTGACCATCTGCTCGGTGTGCGCTTCGCCATGTTCGGCGATCAGCATGCCGACCAGCGACTGGTTGTACACTTTTTTCGAGGTGCGCAGGCAGAGCTTACCCTTCCATTTCGGCAGCGCCAGATCTTCGTAAGTCGACAGATCGGCTGGCTTGACCCGTGCCTTGTTGAAAAAAATCGTTCGGGCACGCACCGACAGGCCGAACCATTGGTTCTGCGGGTCGCGCAGGTGGGCAGGAATGGCGGCTGTCAGCGCGGTTGACTGCACTGGCCGCAACAGGCCTGCGCTGGCCGCCGCCCAGAGGTTGCCGGCGTCGACGGTCAGCAGTACATCAGCCGGCGTGTTGGCGCCTTCAATTTTCAGCTTTTCCAGCAGCGGGCCTTCCTTGTCGGTAATGAAGCGCACCTCGATGCCGGTTTCCTTGGTAAAGGCGTCGAACAAGGGTTTGATCAACTGTTCGTTACGGGCAGAATAGACGGTGACGCTTTCGGCATGGGCCAGCGGGGCCAGCAGGGACAGGGATAGCAGGGCAGCGATTCGGCTCACGATGGATGGCTCCGTTTGTCAGGATACAAAACCGAATTTAACTACAAATGATAATGGTTATCAATGCATAAATGCAAAAAAGAGGCGAGCGGGTCGTTCCGGGTGGGCCTGAGCCGTAGGCCGTTTCAGAATGCAATCAGGGACACCGTAACCAGCATGCCGGTGACTGAGGCTGCCATGGCGGGCAGGCAGCGTTTGGCGAAGCTCCAGCCGCCGATCGACAGGATCAGCCCTTGCTTGAACAGGGTGTTGGCGGTGACGGCCAGCGCAATCGCCATCAGCATCACCGGCAGATCGAGTCGGCCCTGACTGGCCAGCCGCATGCTGGATAGCGAGATGGCATCGACATCGGTCAGTCCGGAGGCGAACGCTACGAGATACAAGCCGCGGCTGCCGGCGATATCGCTCAGCCAGGCGGCGCAGAACAGTACCACGCTGTACAGGGCTGCAAAGGTAAAGGCAATCTTCAGATCGGCGGGGTTGCGGATTTCCGGCGAGGTGATGACTTCGTGTTCATCGCGCCATTGCAGTCCGGCGACTACCAGCCCGGCGGCCAGCCCGGCTCCCATCATGGTGAGTAGGGGGCGGGCGGCGGCAGGGGCGACAAGCAGGCCAACGATCCCCAGCCGGGCGAACACGGTCAGGTTGGCCAGCACGATGATGGTGGAGGCGAACCGGTCCAGTTGACGGTTGTCGTGGGCCTGGCGAGCGTAGGTGAGGGTGGTGGCGGTGCTCGAGGCCAGTCCGCCCAGAATGCCGAGTACCGGTGCGCTCAGCCGTTCGCCGAATATCCGCAGGCTGACAAAGCCGGCCAGTCCGACGCCGGAAATCAGCACGACCATCATCCAGGTCTGGTATGGGTTGAACGCCTGGTAAGGGCCGAAATCCTGGTTGGGCAGAATGGGCAGGATAATGAAGCTGAGCGCACAGAACTGCAGGATCGACAGCAGGTCGTGCCGGCTCATGTGGCGCGACATGCTGGATAGCTCGCTTTTGAAATACAGCAGCAGGGTGGCGCAGATGCCGAGCATGACGGCCAGAGTGCGGTTGTCGTACCAGCACAGCACACCCAGGCCAAAGCACAGCAGCAGGGCGATCTGGGTGGTGGTGCCGGGGTCGCGGTTTTGCGGCCGCATCAGGAAATACGAGCTGGTGATGGCCACTGCCACGCCGGCCAGCGCCACGCCCAGCAGCATCGGTGTGTGGGTCAGGTCTGCCAGCATTGCCGCCAGAGTGCCCCACATGGCAGTGAGGGCAAAGGTGCGCAGCCCGGCATTGGCCGCCGGACTGCGTTCGCGCTCCAGGCCCATCAGCAGGCCAATCGCCAGGCTGGTGGCAAAGGCCGGCAGCGATGCCAGCTCGGTATTCTCAAACAGGGACAGGCTCATGCACAGACCTTTGCAAACGACGTGGGCGCTTTATTCTAGGCGATGGGCCGGGGCGGCGGTGTCGGCGGATGCCGGAGGCGTTGCCTGGTCCCACGCCAGCCATTCGGCCTTCAGCCAGGCGTAGAACACGGGTGCCGCCACCACGCCCACGATGCCCAGCAGCCGTTCCATGATGACCATCGCAATCAGCAGCTCCCAAACCCGTGCATTGATCCGACTGCCGACGATTTTGGCATTGATGAAGTATTCCAGCTTGTGGATCACGATCAGGAACAGCAAGGCACCGACAGCCGCGATAACTGACACATTCAGCGCAATCACGAAAATCGCCGTGTTGGAAATCAGGTTGCCGATCACCGGCAGCAGGCCGGCAAAGAACGTGACTGCAATCAGCGTCTTGGTGAGCGGCAGATGCACCCCCAGCAAAGGCAGGATGCCCAGCAGGAATATGCCGGTGGCCGCGGTGTTGATCAGCGAAATCCGCACCTGGGCCGTGGCCACTTGCCAGAATGCCAGCCGCAGGGCTGAAAGCTGCGTCAGCAGCAGTCGGCTGAGCGGGCGCTGTTGATGGGTTTGCACCAGGCCATCCAGTGCCACCAGCCCACCCAGAATGATGCCTACCAGCGCCAGTCCCAGGCTGGCCAGTGCGCCGAGGCTGAACGACCCGAGGTCGGCCGCGTGAGTGGTCAGCCATTCCGCTGCCCGTGCCAGCAATGCCTGCTGCTGCGGCAGCTCCTGCTGTAGCCGGTGCGGCAGCCAGCCGCGTGCCGAGGCAAGAATTTCGCCCATCTTGCGCATCAGATCGTGAATGCCGTTGTCGTCCCCCAGCAGCCAGTGGATGCCCGTTGCCAGCAACAGCAACACCGCCAGCACGACCAGCGCCACCAGCATCACGGCCAGCCAGCGTGAGCGCTGGTGCCGGGCCGGGTGTACCGTCCAGCGGTCAGCCAGCGCCACGATCAGCGAATAGGTCAGCAATGCGGTGTAAAGGGGAATCAGCAGGCCCAGCCGGGTGCCGGCCAGAAACAGCAGGCAACAGAACAGGAAGGCGGTAAAACGGTGGTGCTGGCTGGGCAGGGTCATTGTTCAGGCGGGGCTTGGGTGCAGCCCGCATGGTAGCCGGTTGCCGGACCTGCTGCCACCGCCAATCGCCGTTCGGATCGGAACCGGGCTGCAGGCCGCGTCCCCATTGGCGCCCAGCCGGGCTGCAAGCCACAACGGTATTGGCTTGCAGCCGTGGCTGCCGATCGGCTGCACGTCCGGCCGGTTGTCAATCCTGCTCTGGCAGCCGGCTCAGCCACACCTTGTCGACGCGGGTGTGGTCCATGTCGACCACTTCCAGCCGCCAGTGCTGGAATTCGACATGGTCGGTGACCCGCGGGATGCGCTCCAGCTGGTGCATGATGAAGCCGCCCACGGTGTGAAAGGCGTGTTCCGCTTCGCCGGGCAGATCTTCGTCCAGCTCCAGCAGCGATTTCAGGCGCTCGATGGCTGCGCCGCCGTCGATCAGCCACGAGCCGTCTTCCCGCGCGACCACTTCCGGGTCGAGTGCCGATTCGTCGGATGGCAGGTCGCCGACAATCGCGGTCAGGACGTCGTTCAAGGTGACAATGCCCTGCATCTCGCCGAATTCGTCGACGATGATCGCAAACTCGGTGCGCGCCTTGCGAAAGTGCTCCAGCAAGTGAGTGCTGGTGACGGTGTCGGGCACGTACAGCGGTGGTTTGATCGCGGCGTCCAGCTGCGGCTCTTTGCCGGCCAGTGCCGCTTTCAGCAATTCGCCCCGCGCCAGCACGCCGGCAATGTGTTCTAGCTCGCCACGGTAGACGACGATCCGGGCGTACGGGCTGTCGGCGATGGCTTCGCGGATTTCTGACTCCGAGGTCTCCAGGTCAATGGCGTAGACCTGCTTGCGCGGGGTCATGATCGCGCCAACGCGCAATTCGTCCAGCCGCAGCACATTGGAAACGATCTCCTGCTCGCTTTCGTGGAACACGCCGGCTTCGGCGCCTTGTTCCATCAGTACCTTGATTTCATCGTCGGTGATCGGTGGCTCGTTGTTGCGCTTGGCCCCCAGCAGCCGCAGCAGCGCGCTGCTCGATGCCGAGAACAGCCACACCAGCGGGCTGGCGATGCGAGCCAGCAGGGTCATTGGACGCGAGACAATGCTGGCGATGCCTTCCGGCCAGAACAGCGCCAGCCGCTTGGGTACCAGCTCGCCCACCACCACCGACAGGTAGGTGATCAGCAGCACGGTCAGCCCCAGCGCAATTGCCTTGGCATACGGTGCCAGCAGCGGGAACTGGTCGAGCCACGCCGCCAGCGGATCGGCAAATGCGGATTCACCCATGGCGCCGCTGAGAATGCCGACCGAGGTAATGCCGACCTGGATGGTCGAGAGGAAGCGCGAAGGGTCGTCGTGAAGCGCCAGCGCGCTTTCGGCGCCGGGTTGGCCGGAGTCGGCCATTTTCTGCAGCCGGGCCTTGCGTGAAGAGACAACGGCAATTTCGGACATGGCGAATACGCCATTGATGGCAATCAGCAGGAGGATGAGTCCTATCTCCATACGGGGAGTGGCCGCCCATTACCGTCTGTGCGGTGCGGCCAAGGTGTTGAAAGGGGGCAAGATAACATTCTTCAATCGAAAGAACCAACTATCCGGAGCTGGCAGCCGACAGCGTGATGCCGTGCGGCACACGGCGTGCCGGCTAACCTGACCAGGCTGCAGACCGCGCCCAGTCTGGTGCCTGGCCGGCCTGCAAGCCGCATGGTTATTAGCTTGCAGGCCGGCCTGTTCAGCGCGCTGCAGCGCTGGCTGCTGCGTTGGCCGGCATCAGGCGGGTGCTCAGCCGGTAGTGCTGGCGCAGCGCCTCGGGGCGGAACGGGAAGGGCTGGTAGCGGCCTTCCAGCCACCACTGGTTGCCGTCGGCGTAGTGCTCGCTGGCAGGGTTGCCGGACTGGCCGCTGCTGTTGATCGCCTGCATCGGTTCGTCGCGGCTGAAATCGACGACCACACGCATCGCCGGCACCAGCCAGGTGTGGAAATTCTCACCCACGCGGTACGACGATACGTTCAGCGTGGTGTGATCGCCGCCGGCTGCGACCGGGCCACGGTTGAAAAAGCCGTCCAGCATCGACAAGGCCCAGCGGTCGGCCGTGCCCAGGTGGCGGGCGAGCTTGCTGCCCTCGGTCTGCCAAGTGTAAGTGTGCAGCTTGCCCCAGGCCCATTGCTGGCGATCGTTGCCCAGCCGGTTTTCCAGCAGGGCAATGCTGTCTGCCAGCGCGGCAGCGAGCACGTCGGCGCGGGTTTCGCGCTGCGGGGTGCGGATGTCATCCCAGAACGGGCTGCCTTCCCGGCCCAGCAGGTGGTCGTCGATAGCGCCGTAGCTGGTGTCGTTGCTGGTCAGGAACGCTTGCCACAACTGGCCGTCGGTCGGGCCAAGTTCGTCGGCAAAGGTGGCCAGGGTGAAGCGGGTGAGGAAGGCGCCCCAGATCGCTGCCGGTGCCGATTCCGGTGTCAGGTTGCCGTCAAACTGGCGCAGTGCGGCCAGTGCCTCGCGGGCGGTAGCTTGCCGGGCAGGCGGCAGCTTGTCGATCGCCGCTTGCAGGGCGGCGAGGGCGGCTGGCGGATTGAGGTTGGCCACGAATTTGCCCACCAGCAGCGAATGCCGGTCCAGTTGCATTGCCTGGGCTGTGGCGGTGCTGTGATCGTTGCGCGCAGCCAGCAGCTGGTCGGCGCGCTCGCCGCGCTCGGGAAAATACCAGGCAGCGCTGAAGGCGTGAGATGCCTCGGCTGGCAGTTTGCGGTTGTTGGCGGTGCTGAAATAGCCGGCTTCGGGGTTGACCACGAACGGATGCTGACCCGGATCGAGGTAGCCATCCCAGTCGTAATCGCCACTCCAGCCGGGCGAAGGCAGCAGGCCCAGCCCCTGCTTGCGTTTCGGGTAACGGCCGGTGACTTGCCAGGCGATGTTGTCGCGGTCGGCCAGCAGCAGGTTCAATCCGGTCACGCGGATCTGGCGGGCGTGCGGCAGCGCCTCGGCGACGCTTTGCGAGCGCGACAGATCAAGAAAAGCATCGGCGCTGCGGTCAGGCTCGAAGCTGGCTTTTTGCAGTGCAATGCCGTAAGCCAGCTCTAGCTGCGGGCTGTTAAGGTCTGATTTGGGCGGCGACTGCAGCGCCCGGTTCAGCAAGACACCGTGGCGGGTGGCCAAGAAGGTTTCCGTCACCGCCTTGCCGCCCCGGATGCGGAAGGTTTCGCTCCGGGTGGTACAGGGCAGCCACTGGTTGCGGTACAGGTAGTGCAGGCTGCCATTGATGGATCTCAGTTGCTCCAGATACACATCCTGATTGTCGGCCATCACCATCGTCATCCCCCAGGCAAGGTGGCCGTTGTAGCCGGCCATTACCCCCGGCAGCCCGGCAATCGCCACGCCGGCGACGGCAAAGCCGGGCGCGCGCAACTGGGCGTAATGCCAGAACGAAGGCTGCGACAGCAGCAGGTGGGTGTCGTTGGCCAACAGGCTGGCGCCGCCGCTGGTGCGTGATTTGTGTACTACCCAGTTGTTGGACGCTGCCAGCGGGGCCAGCCCCATGCTGTTGATCCGCTCGCTGGCCACCAGCAGTCGCTGCAACTCGGCCGAGGCAGCGTTCAGGTCGACTCCGGCCAGCTTTTTTGCTTCGTCGAACGGCAGTGGTTCGTCCGGGTAGATCGGATGCAGCCAAGCCGCCTTTTCTACCCCCAGCGCCTGGGCATGGCGCAGGAAGGCAATTTCTTCGTGCAGGTTCTGCGACAGCGCAAAATTCACCAGCTCGCTCACCGCCAGCGAATCCAGCGGCGTCCACGGTTCCGGCGTGTAGCCGCTGAGCTTGATGTCGGCAGGTGGGGCCTGGTGTGCCAGATAGGCATTGACCCCGGCGGCGTAGCGTTGCAGGTAACGCTGCATCTCGGGCGAGGCCGCATCCCAGGCAATCTGCGCGCTGCGTCGCATGTCCTGGGCGCGCATGTAACGGTCAATGTCCAACACCGCCTCGCCCACCATCTCCGCCAGCCGACCCTGCGCCATCAGCCGCAGGCCCAACATCTGCCCCTGCCGGTCGCGTGCGGCGGTAAAGCCTTGAGCAAACAGCATGTCGTCCATCGTCGCGGCTTCTACCAGTGGAATGCCCAGCGAATCGCGGCTGATGCTGGCCGGCGCCTGCAGGCCGTCGAGTACCAGCGTGGCCGGCAAAGGTTGCTCCTTGAAGGCCGTGCGCATGATGCCCCCGCAGCCGGCGAGAGTCGTTCCGGTAACAGCCAGCAGGGTGGCGATGCGCAAAAGGCGCAGGGACATGATCATTCTCCTCGATATATGACTGTATTCATTTTTGTGTCGGGCGATTGTAGCAGTATGTTGCGCCGCCGTTGCGGCAGTGCAGCAAGGCTTCGTTTATAATTCCCGGTTTACGATTTTCTAGCCAGACACCCACCATGACGGAACTCGCCAAAAGTTTTGAACCACAAGCCATTGAAGCCCGCTGGTACCCCTACTGGGAGCAGCAGGGTTATTTCAAGCCGAGCATGAAAGAGGGCGCGCCTGCGTTCTGCATCCAGCTGCCGCCGCCGAATGTGACCGGCACGCTGCACATGGGCCATGCCTTCAACCAGACCATCATGGACGGCCTGACCCGCTACTACCGCATGCGCGGCTACAACACGCTGTGGCAGCCGGGCACCGACCACGCCGGTATCGCCACGCAGATCGTGGTGGAGCGCAAGCTGGATGCGCAGGGCATCACCCGGCATGACCTCGGCCGCGAGAAGTTTCTGGAAAAAGTCTGGGAGTGGAAACACGAATCCGGCGGCACCATCACCCGCCAGATGCGCCGCATGGGCGCCTCGGTGGACTGGTCGCGCGAATATTTC